>URDK01000144.1 GCA_900546485.1 uncultured Eubacteriales bacterium | reverse complement strand
CGGCACCAGGACAAAAAAATAGACCTGAGACAAGGCAATTCAATTGCCTTGTCCAGGTCCAACACACGGGACACGCCCGCAAAATAAAAATTCAAACTATGTTACAGGATAAGAAAATTCGTTTCACACGCCCCGGAGTACAAGACAATCAGCGAGTCATCTCGCTCCGAGATGCACGCATGGCCGCTGAGCCGTTGCGTGCGCAGGTCAGGCCACTGGCTCTGGCGCCTGCTCCTCCGCGGGTGCATCACCCTCAGAGGGAACCTCCGCCTCATCCACAGGCTTCTTGTCCGTCTCGACAACCTCGAGATTGCGATAACGGCTCATGCCGGTACCGGCAGGGATGAGCTTGCCGATGATGACGTTCTCCTTGAGGCCGACGAGGTGGTCGACCTTGCCCTTGATGGCGGCCTCGGTGAGGACCTTGGTCGTCTCCTGGAAGGAGGCTGCGGAGAGGAAGCTCTCGGTCGCGAGGGAGGCCTTCGTGATGCCCATGAGCAGCTGGGTGTAGGTGGCCTCGCGCAGCGGCTCGCCGCTCTCGGAGAGCTCGCCGGCCTCAGTGCGGCGGGCGATCTCCTCGTTGGCAGTGCGCAGCTCGGAGATGTCCACAGTGGCGCCGGAGAGGAGCTTTGTGTCGCCCGCATCCTCTATGCGCACCTTGCGCATCATCTGGCGCACGATGACCTCGATGTGCTTGTCGTTGATATCGACGCCCTGCTGACGGTAGACCTTCTGGACCTCCTGGACGAGGTAGTTACGGACGCCGGGGCGGCCGAACTGGTCGTCGTCTATGCCGCGGAT
The DNA here is from genome assembly GCA_900546485.1 of uncultured Eubacteriales bacterium. Lineage (GTDB taxonomy): Bacteria > Bacillota > Clostridia > Oscillospirales > Oscillospiraceae > Scatomorpha. The sequence continues at coordinate 2,020 of URDK01000144.1, read as the reverse complement.
ACGCAGCACGTCGTGCGGATTGAGCGCGCCGGCCGTGAGCTCCTGGCCCTGGTCCACGTGCGCGCCTGCGCTGACAAGGATGCCGGCGGAATAGGGCACGGTGTAGACGCGGGTATCGCCGTCGGCCTCATTGGTGACCGTGATGGCGAAGATGGAGTTCTTGCGGGTCTCCTCGATGGAGACGGTACCGGATATCTCGCTGAGGACGGCCATCTTCTTGGGCTTGCGGGCCTCGAACAGCTCCTCAACGCGGGGCAGACCCTGGGTGATGTCGTCGCCCGCGATACCGCCGGTGTGGAAGGTACGCATGGTCAGCTGAGTACCGGGCTCGCCTATGGACTGGGCCGCGATGACGCCGACAGCCTCGCCCGGGTTGACCGGCTGACCGACAGCCAGGTTGATGCCGTAGCACTTGGCGCAGACGCCGCTCTTGGCCTTGCAGGCCAGCACGCTGCGGATGAGCACACGGTCTATGCCGTGGGCCTCCAGCACAGCGGCGTCCTCAGGCATGAGCATGTGGTCGGTGTCGAACACGATCTCGCCGGTGGCGGGGTCGGTAATGGGCACGGCGGGATACCTGCCGTGGATGCTGACGGCCAGGGACTGGACCTCCTGGCCCTTCTCGTAGATGGCTGTTGCCCAGACGCCCTCGGTGGTGCCGCAGTCGTCCTCGCGGATGATGACGTCCTGGGAGACGTCGACCAGGCGGCGGGTCAGGTAACCGGAGTCGGCGGTACGCAGGGCGGTATCGGCCAAGCCCTTCCGGGCGCCTCGGGAGGAGATGAAGTATTCCAAGATGTTCAAGCCCTCGCGGTAGTTGGCGCGGATGGGGATTTCAATGGTCTTACCAGAGGTGTTGGCAATCAGGCCGCGCATACCGGCCAGCTGACGGATCTGGTTCATGGAGCCACGGGCGCCGGAGTTCGCCATCATATAAATGGGGTTGAACTCGTCGAGGCAGTCCTGCAGCGCAGCGGTGACGTCCTTTGTGGTCTTTTCCCACTCGTCGACCACCAGGCGGTAGCGCTCGTCGTTGGTGATGAAACCGCGGCGGAACTGCTTTTCGATGTCGAGCACCTTGTTCTCGGTGCCCTCGATGAGGGTCTTTTTCGCGTCGGGCACGGTCATGTCCGCGATGGAGATCGTGATAGCGCCCTTGGTGGAGTACTTGAAGCCGAGAGCCTTGATGTTGTCGAGCACCTCGGCGGAGATGGTGAAGCCGTACTTCTGGATGCAGCGGTCGATGATGTCGCCGAGCTGCTTCTTGCCGACCTGGAAGCCTATCTCATGGTCGAATGCATGCTCCGGGTCGCTGCGGTCAACGTAGCCGAGATCCTGGGGGATGGGCTCGTTGAAGATTATGCGGCCGACGGTGGTGCGGATGACCTTGTGGGCGGGCACGCCGTCGATGGTCTTCTCCACGCGCACAAGGATGGGGGCGTGGATGCCGATATCGCCGTAGTTGTAGGCCATGATGGCCTCGGCGGGGGTGACGTAGGAAAATTTGCATTCCTCGCCGTTGCACACCACCGGCTCGGCGGCGTAGCGGGCAATGCGGCCTTCGTCGGCGATGACCTGCACGCCGGGCATTTTGCGCCCGAACAGGATGCCCAGGGCGCCCAGCCCGATCAGGGCAGAAGTTTCGATCTTTTTCATGTGTTCCTCCTGATTTATGCTTTTTTCAGCGTGCCGTCTGCGGCAAGGGCAACGGTGTCGCCCTCGTCGATGCCAAGGCGGGTGAGCTCTTTGTCCGGGTAGGGCAGAATGCGGGTGTTCCCGGCGGCATCGGCCAGTGTGACGTCACACAGCACCGGCTGCCCGGCAGGCAGTTCTTCGCAGCCGTACATCTGCTCTTCGATGCGCACAACGCAGTAACGCTCCATGTTTCCACCTCCCGCCCTGCTTTTGAGCGGGGCGTTTTTCTTTATTATAAGCCCCGCTCTTCGAGGCGTCAACCGCGGCTTGACACGTCTGCCGCCGGGCTGATAAAATAAAGGAGAATCTGCATTGACCGGGGGAG
>URDK01000143.1 GCA_900546485.1 uncultured Eubacteriales bacterium | reverse complement strand
TCCGAGGTGCCGGTTCGCAAGCGCCAGGGAGGCCGCGGCCGCGGCGGCAAACGCCCGGAGTCCAAGGGCACAGAGGCCCAGCCCAAGCCGAAGCGCGAATCCGGCCGTTCCCAGCAGCCGAAGGACTCCGCCCAGCCGCGGGAGGGCAAAGAGGCCAGGGAAGGCCGCGAAAACCAGCCCCGCCGTCCGAACAACCGCCGCCGCAGACCCCAGGGCGGCAAACCCAAGCCGCCTAAGCCGGCTGACAGCAACTGAAAAATCCAGGGCCGCCCCTTACAAGAGAGGGCGGCCCTTTCCGCGGCCCGCCGCTCGTTGACTTGGCGGACGCCGTGTGGTAAAATATTGTTATAGAATTGACAAGGAGTTGATAGTCATGCTTCTAACGCCTGAACAGCAGGCAATGCTGGACGGCGCTCAGGGCGAGGTCATGGCCAAGGTCATGCGCTCGCTCGTAATGTACGGCGAGACCTTCGGGGCCGAGAAGATGGTCCCCGTCACAAGCAAATACGGACACACGGTCATCAGCTTCGGCATCGGCGTCATGAAGCCGGTGTACGAGCTCTACGACAAGCTTCTCGGCTCCGGCGCTGTCTCGAAGCAGCAGTTTTCCGCAGACCCCCTGCCGCTCGACAGCAAGGTGCCGTCGAATCTCCTGCAGGACATAATTTTCAAAGGCATCATGTACTCGCAGCAAAAGCGCTATGAGGAGCAGCTTGAGAAATTCGGCCTCATGAGCCGCGACGCATTCACCTGTGCCTGCTATCTCGACGAGGTCGGCAACAAGCCTGAAAAGGGGGAGATACTCTCCTGGGCGGAGTCGAGCGCAGTGGTGTACGCCAACAGCGTCCTCGGCGCGAGGTGCAACCGCAACTCCGGCATGCTGGAGCTCATGGGCTCCATAGCCGGCTGCGTGCCCTACTTTGGTCTGCTCACCGACGACGGGCGAAAAGCAGACTGGATAATCGAGGTCAAAACCGAAAAGAAGCCTGAGGCCCAGCTTCTCGGCTCGGCCATAGGCATGAAGGTCATGGAGCAGGTGCCGTACATAAAGGGTCTCGACCGCTGGCTCGGCACCGAGATAACGCCCGAGGTCTCGGCCTATCTGAAGGACTTTGGCGCGGCCACGGCCTCGAACGGCGCGGTGGGCCTCTATCACGTCGAAAACCTCACGCCCGAGGCTAAAGAGCAGGGCGAGGGCCTCATCCGCGAGGGCGCGCCGGTGTACGTCATAGACGACGCCGAGCTGGAGCGCGTCAAGGCGGGCTACCCCTGCGTGTGGAAGGACCTCAATGCCTCGCCGAAGCTCTGCTTCGTGGGCTGTCCGCACCTGACGCTCGGCCAGCTCCGTGACTGGACGGAGCGCATAGAAAAGTCCCTGCGCGCAAACGGCAAGACCAAGGTCACCATCCCGACCGTGTTCACCGCCGCCCCGGCCACGATAAAGGAGTTCCAGAAGACCGTGTACGCCAAGCGGCTGGAGCACACAGGCGTAATTCTCTCCTACATCTGCCCGCTGATGTACATGAATAACCCGCTCTCGGGCAAGATGCCTGTGATCACCTGCTCGAACAAGCTGCGGACCTACACCACGGCGCGGTACTACACCGAGGACGAGATCCTCAACAAGATCACGGGAGGTGCGAGCATATGAGCAGGGTATTCAAGGGCCGCGCAGTCGTCTCCGGGAGCTGCACCGCGCCCGCGCTGGTCTCGCACGGCGGCTTCAACACGCTGGCGAGCTTCCAGATGGCTATGATGTTCGGGGACAAGAAGGTCAAATGCGGCGACCAGAACAACCCCGACCTCTATAAAAAGCCCATGAAGGGCACGGCGCTCTGCCTGCCACAGACCATAGGCTCCACCACCGGCGGCATGGTGCTCTACACCGCCTGCGCCACGGACAACCAGCCCGCGTGCATGCTGTTTTCAATGACCATAGACAGCCTCGCGGCCTCCGGCGCCATACTCGCCGCCAACTGGACGGACGCCAACATGCCGGTCGTCGACCGGCTGGGCGACGAGTTCCTCGAGTACGTCCAGGACGGCATGAGCATCACCGTCGAGCCTGACGGCACCGTCACCGTGGACTAAAGCTCAAAAAATAAGGCGGGGACCCTTCCCCGCCTCCTAATAAGAAAACATGAGATAGTCCAGTAAAATCAATGTTTTCAGAGGCAAGGAACACGATGTGAAGTCAAAAAATCAAATACTGGCAGGATAAAGGGTGCTGATGTGAAATATCAGCACCCTTTTCCTGTCCCAAACGCCATAGGGAATCCTATGGCGTTTTTACTTTCCATCAAGTACACGGAAAACTGTATTGAAAGGGGTGAGAAATCGAAGGTATTTCTTCATGTAGGAAATGCAAATCAAGTGTCCATAGGTTTTCCCACATGGAGAAGCAAGTGGGCACAGAATTGAATTTTTTCCGAAAACGAACACTTTTCCAGACCGCCGGAGGGAGGTGAGATTATGGCGGTATTTCGCATTGAGAAAACCCGCGACTACACGGTGATGGCAAACCATCATCTGCGGAACACGGCACTGTCGCTGAAAGCGAAGGGGCTGCTGTCCCTCATGCTATCCTTGCCGGAGGATTGGGACTACACCACCAAAGGTCTTGCGCGGATATGCCGGGATGGAGTGGACAGCATTTGTGCTACGGTCCGGGAGCTGGAGGATGCGGGATACATTATCCGTGAAAGAGTCCGCAACGCCAACGGGCGGCTCGGCAGCATCGAGTACACGATTTTGGAGCAGCCCAGGCCGCCGGAACCTAAACCGGGAAAACCTGAACGGGAAAATCCAGTTCAGGTAAAACCAGTCTTGGATTCTCCTGTCTTGGGAAAACCTGAACAGGAAAAACCCGCACAATTAAATACTAAAGGATCAAGTAACCAAATATCAAATACTGATTCATCAAGTACGGAAGGATCAAATCCTATCCAATCAAGTCCCCAAACCCCCGCAGAGACCAAACGAACCGGACGGGACTGGATGCGGGAGCGAGAGAGCTATCGGGAACTGATT
>URDK01000142.1 GCA_900546485.1 uncultured Eubacteriales bacterium | reverse complement strand
CCTGCCACCTTTGAAAAGGTGGACGAAACTTTCATTCGCGCGCGTAGCGCGCAGCGAAGGGTGTCAGTCTTTCATGGCGACTGCGGAGTCGTACAGCTCCTCGACCTCTTTGCTCGGGGCCTTGCCCGCTACGGTGGCTATGATGGCCGCGACGAGGCCGGCAGCAAAGCCGGGGATGATCTCGTACACGCCCGTCTCAGACAGGAACGCCAGCCAGGCCACGTCCACGACAGCGCCGGCCACGATGCCCGCGACCGCGCCGCCGAAGGTGAAGCGCCGCCAGAACAGCGACAGCAGGATCACCGGGCCGAACGCCGCGCCGAACACGCCCCAGGCGTTCTCAACAAGGCCCATGATAGTGCCGCTCTCCGGATTCGCCGCGATAAGCAGCGCGATCACCGCAATGACCACGACCACTATGCGGCCCGCCCACAGCATCTCCTTGTCGCTGGCATTCTTGCGGAACACCGGCTTATACACGTCGCTCGCAAAGGCCGAGGCCGAGGCCAGCAGCTGCGAGTCGCAGGTGCTCATCGCCGCCGCAAGAATGGCCGAGAGCAGTATGCCGCTCACTACCGCCGGGAATATCGTGCGCACCATCGTGATGAATACGATGGAGGAATCCTCTATCTCGCCCAGGAACATGCGGCCGATGAGACCCGAGGCCACAGAGAAAATAAGGATTATGAACGTCCAGCTGATGCCTATGACGCTCGACTTGCGCAGGTCCTTGTTCGAGCGGATGGACATGAACCTGATTATGATGTGCGGCATGCCGAAGTAGCCGAGACCCCAGCCCAGACCGGATACGATGTCGCTCCAGCTCGTGAAGGCGTCCCAGTAGCCCTCCACCGCCGGCGCAGCACCCGCCACCGCGCCGCCGTTCTTGACCAGCGCCAGAGCGAATATCGGAGCTATCAGCAGCGCCGCCAGCATCAGCAGACCCTGGAAGAAGTCCGTCCAGCACACCGCGTTGAAGCCGCCGAGGAAGGTGTACGCGATGATGATGAACGCCGCAAGATACATCGCCGTCGTCTCGTCGATTCCTATGACCGTGCTGAACAGCGTGCCGCAGGCCTTGATGCTCGACGCCGCGTATATCGTGTACGCCACCAGGAAAATGACCGCGCAGATTATCTGCAAAAACTTGCTCTTCGACAGGAAACGGTTCGTCAGATACTGCGGTATCGTGATCGAGTCCCCCGCCGCTATCGAGAACTTGCGCAGCCTCGGCGCCTCAAATATCCACGAGAGCGCATAGCCTATCGCAAGACCTACCGCTATCCATATCTGGCCCATGCCCAGCGCATACACCGACGCCGGCAGGCCCATAAGTACCCAGGCGCTCATATCCGACGCGCCCGCCGACAGCGCCGAGACCCAAGGCCCCATCTGACGCCCGCCGAGGAAGTAGTCCTTCTCGTTGCTGCCCTTGCTCTTGGCGAAGAAGTAAATGCCTATCCCCACCATGAACACAAAGTAGATGATAAATACCACAAGCTCAGTTAAGTTCATCGCGTCTACCCCACACATGAAAAAAATTAATACATTTCATCAACTTTACAAATGAATGCTTTTGAATTATAATCTTAGCCGGGCCAAATAGCAAGCCCCGGCCCCGGGTTTTTGGGGCGCAAAAGGGCTTTTTTGTGCTTTGGCATCAAATTTATTGATATTCTTCATCTATACATGAAAGGAATTCATGTAAATGCCGGTGAACAAGTATGAGGCCTTTCTGAAGGCGGCGGAGCTGGGGAGTCTGACGCGCGCGGCGGCGGAGCTGGGCGTGACGCAGTCGGCGGTGTCGCACATGATAGGCACGCTGGAGGAGGAGCTGGGCTTCTCCTTATTAAAAAGAGGGCGCTCGGGCGCACGGCCGACGGCGGAGGGCGAGCAGGTACTGCCCGCCATACGGGGAATGCTCAACTCGCGCGAGCAGTTGGAGCAGACGGCGGCTGCCATCCGGGGCCTGGACTGCGGCACGGTCAGGATAGGCACCTTCACCAGCGTGGCGGTACACTGGCTGCCGGGGATGATAAAGCGCTTTCAGGCGCTCTACCCCAAGGTGGAGCTCAAGCTGATGAACGGTGACTACCACGACGTGGAGCAGTGGCTCTCGGACGGGAGCTGCGATTTGGGCTTTGTGGCGCTGCCGACGAAGCAGCGCGGGCGGGTCACGGCGCTTTTGGAGGACAGGCTGCTGGCCGTCGTGCCGCGTGACCACCGCCTCGCGAGCCTGCCGCAGCCTGCTCGAGACCAGCGACCACGACGCACGCCGCGCCCTGGAGGCTGCGGGCGTCACACCCAACATACGGTATACGACGAAGGACGACTACGCCATAATTGCGATGGTGGAGCAGGGCCTGGGCGTGAGCATCATGCCGGAACTGCTGCTCTCAGGGCGCAGCGACAACGTCCGCGTCATGGAGCTCACCCCGCCGGCGAGCCGCACCATAGGCCTTTGTCTCCCGGACGCGGACAGGGCCGGACCGGCCACTCTCCGCTTCGCAGACTGTGTCTCCGACTGGGTACGCGAACACTATTCAAGGATACAGAACACCTTGTCGTGAATTAGCGTGCGAAATATTTTGCAACCTCAATTCCTTAAAATTCATTTTAAGGCTTGAAATCAACGCTGTCATGGCGTATACTTAATTTGTCTTGAAATTTGCGGAAATGCAAAATGCAATTTTTTTGTCAAAGGGAGGATATCAAATGAAAAAGAGAATAGCTGCGCTGGTACTGTGCCTGGCGCTGGTCGTGGCTCTGTCCGCCTGCGGAAGCTCCGGCGGCAGCCTGACCTTCGGCACCGGTGGTGAGACCGGCACCTACTACGCCTTCGGCGGCGTGCTTTCCCAGTACGTCACCAACAACACGGACACCTCCGTGACCGCGGTCTCGTCCAAGGGCTCTCAGGCCAACATCGAGGACCTGCACGCGGGCGACATCCAGCTCGGCTTTGTCCAGTCCGACGTCATGAGCTACGCCTACAACGGCGAGAGGCTCTTCGAGGACCCCATCACCGACTTCTCCGTCGTCGCGGCTCTGTACATGGAGCAGGTGCAGATAGTCAC
>URDK01000141.1 GCA_900546485.1 uncultured Eubacteriales bacterium | reverse complement strand
GCGCGCTCGTGGGCAAGACCGTAGAGATAGTCGGCTGCTTCACCCCCGAGAGCACGACCGTCACGGTGACGCCTGTGGCCATCACCGCCCAGTGAGGTGAGGACGATGTTTGACGATCCGAACGTTGTCCTGCACTGCGAGCAGATAGAAAAGATATACCCCGGCACCAAGGCGCTTGACCACGTCTCCTTCGACGTGCTGCGCGGCAAGGTGAACGTGCTCATCGGCGAAAACGGCGCCGGCAAGAGCACGCTCATGAAGATAATCGCCGGGATCGAACAGCCCTCGGGCGGCAAGCTCTATATGGAGGGCCAGGAGGTCTCGTTCAAGGACACTTCCGCCGCGAGATCCAAGGGCATAGGCATCATCCACCAGGAGCTGAGCCTTTTCCCCAACCTCACCATCGCGCAGAACATCTACATGAACCATGAAAAGAAAAAGGGCCTCTTCGTGGACAACGCCGCCCACATCGAGGGCACCCAGAAGGTCCTCAAGCGCCTGCAGCACCAGATGCCGCCCAACACCCAGGTGGGCGACCTGCGCGTCGGCCAGCAGCAGATGGTTGAGATAGCCCGCAACCTCGTGGAGGAGGACCTCAAGATACTCATCATGGACGAGCCCACCTCCTCGCTCTCGAACCAGGAGGTCAAGGTCCTCTTCGGCATCATGCGCGAGCTGACCGAGGCCGGCATCTCCATCGTCTACATCTCCCACAGGTTGGAGGAGATAATGGAGATAGGCGATCACGTCACTATACTGCGCGACGGGCACTACGTCGCCGACGCGGACGTGAAGGACATCCAGCTCAGCTGGATAGTCACCAACATGGTCGGCGAGAACAAGAGCTACACCCGCACACCCAGGAGCATCGACCTTGACAAGCAGCCGGTGGAGCTGCGGGTCGATAAGCTCTCCCTGCCCAAGAAGGGCGGCGGCTGGCTGCTGCACGACGTCTCCTTCGAGGTCAAGAAGGGCGAGATCTTCGGCATATACGGCCTGCTGGGCGCGGGCCGGAGCGAGCTCATGGAGTGCATCATGGGCCTGCGTCCGGAGCACACGGGCGAGATATATCTCGAGGGCGAAAAGCTGCGCATAGGTCAGACGGCGGAGCAGATAAAGCGCGGTCTCGCCATCGTTCCCGAGGACAGACAGGGCTCCGGCCTGGTCCAGACGCTCGACATCGAGAAGAACACCTCGCTCTCCAACCTCAAGAAGTACGCCAGGCGCCTCTTCCTCAGCCAGAAGGCGGAGGACGAGGACGTGGACAAGGTGATAGACGAGATACACATCAAGGTGGCGGACAAGAAGCTGCCCATACTCTCGCTCTCCGGCGGCAACCAGCAGAAGGTCGTCATCGGCAAGGGCCTGCTCACCGGGCCGAAGATACTGCTGATGGACGAGCCCTCGCGCGGCATAGACATAGGCGCCAAGACCGAGGTCTTCGACATCATCCACCAGTTTGCCGACCAGGGCCTGACGATACTTGTCGTCTCCTCGGAGCTCAAGGAGATAATGAACATCGCCGACAGGATAATGGTTTTGTCCAACGGCGTGAAAACGGCGGAATTCACTGCGGGCGAGGGCCTCACCGAGGACGATCTCGTCCTTGCCTCCTACGCCGGCCACCACACCGATGCCGACGCAGAGGCCACAGCCTGAATTAAAGGGGGAGCGACGAGATGAACACCAAGAAACACTACGATAAAAACGACTTTATAATGACACTCCTGAAGGGCCGTACCTTCATCGTCCTCATCATCCTCGTGATACTCTTCAGCATACTGAGCGAGAACTTCTTCTCGACCTCTACCCTGCTGATGGTGGCCAAGCACGTTGCGCTCTACGGCATACTGGCCATCGGCATGACCTACGTCATCATCACGGGCGGCATAGACCTGTCCGTGGGCAGCGTGGTCGGCCTGGGCGGCATGATAGGCGGCTACCTCATTCAGAAGGGCCTCACCATCGGCGGCTATACGCTGTACTTCAGCGTGCCCATGGTCATCCTCATCGTCATACTGCTCGGCTGTGCGATAGGCTGGGTGAACGGCGCGGTAATAACCAAGCTGCACGTCGCGCCCTTCATAGCCACCCTGGGCACCATGTACATCTGCCGCGGCTTTGCGAACATAATCTCCAGCGGCAGGACCTTCTCCTCCCTGGCCGGCTATGAGGGCCTCGGCAACACCGGCTTCAAGTTCATGGGCTCCTCCATCATGGGCATACCCGTTGGCGCGATACTGCTCATCATCCTCTCGGTCATAACGGCCGTGATCCTGCGCAAGACCACCTTCGGCTGGCACGTCTACGCCGTCGGCGGCAACGAGCGCGCCGCGAGGATGAGCGGCATAAAGCCCGACCGGGTCAAGATCTACGTCTACATGCTCTCCGGCGCATGCGCCGCGCTGGTCGGCATCATCAACACCGCCCAGCTCATGGCGGCCCACCCCGCCGGCGGCGACGGCTGGGAGATGAACGCCATCGCGGCCTCCGTCCTCGGCGGCACCTCCATGGCCGGCGGCATAGGCACCATCGGCGGCACCTTCGTCGGCGCCTTCGTCATAGGCGTGCTCAACGACGGCATGGCCATGTGCGGCGTCACCGAGTTCTGGCAGAACGTCATAAAGGGCGCCGTTATCATCCTCGCCGTCGTCATCGACCAGTATCAGCGCAACCTGCAGGCCAAGATGGCCCTGCGCGTCAAGAACGAGGCGAAGTGAGATGAAGAAGACAGGTATACTCAACGCCCAGCTCATGGGCCTCATAACCGCGCTGGGACACAAGGATGAGTTCATGATAGCCGACGCCGGCATCCCCAAGGGGGTCGAGATAGTCGACCTCGCTCTCGTCGGCGGCGTGCCGAGCTTCAGGCAGGTCATGGACGCCGTACTCGCGGAGACCTGCGTCGAGAGCTATACGCTCGCGGAGGAGATTGACGAGCACAATCCGGAGCTGCTAAACTATATGCAGGAGAAGCTGGCCGGACTGCCCTGCGAGAAGATACCGCACACGGAGCTCAAACGGCGCTCCGCGGAGCTGAAATTCGTCATCCGCACGGGTGAGTTCACGCCGTATCCCAACGTTATTCTGACTGCCGGCTGCATTTTCTGAGGCCGGAGAAGGGAGC
>URDK01000140.1 GCA_900546485.1 uncultured Eubacteriales bacterium | reverse complement strand
GGCCGATGTTCATAGCCCAGACCATCGCGTCGGAAGCCCAGGCGCTCACGCTCTCCGCGTCCGGAGCGGTGACAGAGCCGCTCACGGTGGGCTCACCGGCCAGACGGTAGAGCATCGTCACGAGTTCCTGACGGGTGATGGCCGCACTCGGGTTCTCGCCGTCGCTGATGCCCTTCGCGACGACCCACTCCTGAGCCTTCGCGTACCAGCTGTTGCCGCCGGTCGTGTCCACGCCCTCGGCGCGGGCGATTATCGTCCAGACCATCGCACGGGTCAGGGTGGCGTTCGGCGCGAACTCGTGAGTGTCAACGCCGTCCATCAGGCCCTTGTCCCAGACGTAGTACACCGCGTCATAGTACCAGTCGCGGATGTTCACATCGTAGAACGGGAAGTCGGGCACCTCAGGCTCCTCCGGGTCCTCGGGGTCAACGTCGGGCAGGTTGCCCCAAATGGCCGTGAAGGTCATGTCGGAAGTGACGGTGATCTTATCGCCAGCCCTGTAGCTGTGCCCGTCGTTTCCACGCCAGCCGAGGAATATGTAACCGCTGTTGCTGACGTCGGGGAGGATGCAGGTCTCACCGTCAACATACTGTTTCACGGCGTCGGCAGCGCCGTTGCCGTAGACGAACCTGACGTCGAACATGTCTTTCCACACGGCGGTAAAGGTGGTGTCCTCGCTGATGACGACTTCCTCCAGCGCGTCATGGACAGTCTCGCCATCGCTCCAGCCGATGAAAGCGCAGTCGAGTTTCTCGGGCGCTGCGGGGAGGGTGAAGCTGCCGCCCTCCTGAATGAGCTCGGTCGTCGCAGACTGTCCGTTGTTGGGAGCGACGGTGACCGTAAGTACGTCCATCGGGGTGGTGGAATCCAGATCGGTTATGATGTCGCCCGGCTTTGCAGCGGCGAGAGCCTCTTCCATAGTCTTGTAATAAGTGTACACGCCGCCGCTGAACAGCTGATAGATGTACCCCTCAGCCAGATAATCGGGGTTGACCGGGCGGTCGAACTCGCCGCCGCTGACGCTTATCGTAGCCGCGTTCGAGGCACCGCCGGTGGGGGCCTTCTCCGCAATCTCTCCGGTGAAAGAACCATCTGCAATGTCCAATGTGCCCAGGGTTCCCGCCGGTGTGGTATCGTTACCGTTATGAGTAACTGCAATGGCATAGCCGTCAGGTACGCTTATCACAGTGTTTTCGCCCTTGATATCCACGTCTGTGTACTGAGCCCAGATGCCAAAGTCATCGCTGTATATCTCGCTGTTTTCTATGCTCAACTCATGTATTCCATAGGTACCATCAGCGTCGTTATTAATGCAAACGGCGTATGCGTCTCCAGTCACTTCACTGTCTTTAATCGAGATTGTTGAGCCGCCGAATTTGGAGGTATGATAAACACCATAGCCGTCAGAATCGATTACCGCGCCTTCAATATTTATCTCGTTCAAAGGCCCCTGGCACCAGACTGCCGTGCCTTTGGAAATAAGCTTACCATAAACATTGATGACTGTGCGTCCCGAGGTGTCGCTGTTGTCACCGGTAATAATGCAGTCGACAGCCTCTATCACCGCATCCTCCGCAATCGTGATGCTGCCGCCAGCAAAACCCCAAAGGGCCGTACCCTGAGGATTGGTGTTCTTATAGGTACCATTTTTGATGGTCAAATGAGAGCCTTCTGTTTCATACTTATTAAGTCCAATTGTGATGCCGCCGACCGCCGTAGACGTAAGCGTATAGTCATTCAGGTCAAGCGTAAGCGTTATCTGATTCTGAAGAAACAGATTGTTATTAGTCGTCACATCTCTGAGAAGCTTAATAGTACCGCCGCCATTATTGTTGGCATAATTCATGGCAGCTTCAATAGTTTTATGCTCGGTCGTATTACCAGTTTTTGCGCTTGTATAGGACGCTGCGTTTCCGTCGGCCAGTGCGGCTGATGGGAGAAGGGATACCGCCAGAATCACTGCCAAAAGCAGGGCCAGGATGGACTTTTTCATTTGACTTCCTCCCCAATATTTTCTATGGGATTTACAGCTATCGTCATTGACAGGCACAGCCTGTCCATACAACAAGGGGTACCCCTTGTTCGTTTACTTCTTTATATTACCATCCACATGCAGATACTGCAAGCAAATTATAGCAGAAATAACAAAAAACTGCCCCGGTTTCCCGGGGCAGTTCAGCCTTTTTTATGCCTTTTAGTCGAGCTTCATGGGCGCTTCGCCCTTTTTGAAGTGCAGCTCTTTCATGCCCTCGACCTCGTCGCACACCTGCTTGAAGGAACAGACCGAGCAGTCAGTCGACAGTCCGTCCATGATGTGGTTGAGAGTAAGGGTGATTTTGTCCACTTTCTTAGCCGTGTCCGCAAGCTCCTTGCACAGCTCGCGGTCGCCGGTCACAAAGATGACGCAGACGTGGTCTATGAGCTTGTTTTCCTTGTACTTCTTTATGAAGCTGTTGCCGATGGCGCGGAAACTTATCCCACGCTTCACGGCCTGTTTCGACACGCGCACCTGCTCTCTCTGATTCTCCGGGGATACGCGCATCATGTAGCCTTCTGGGTAAACATGGTATTTAACGAACTCCATGTCCCTTATCGCACGGAAGGCCTCCTGGTCGTCGCCGCTGATGTCGTTGACGTGCAGCAGCACTATCCGCGCAAAGGGGGTGTCCGCCCGGATGGAGCCGAGGTCGGGGCCGATGAGCATTATCCTGTCCTCCGGCACCAGCGAGGCGTCCGTCGTCACGCAGGTGCAGTTCGAGGCGGGATTGCTGCCGCCGCCCAGCTCGAACGCCGCGTCGCGCGTCAGCACCAGCTCGTTCTGGCCCAGATCACGCCACGCGCGCGAGGGCTCATAGGCCCAGGTCTGCGGGCGCAGGCCGCCGAGCCGCTCGCTCAGCTCCTTGATCGTACTGTTGTATAGCTCCATCCTATCAGAACGCTATATCTCTCGGCTTACGGTCGTGGAACTTGTTCAGCACCGTATAGAGCCAGCCGACAAGCTTCATGTCGAGGTTCAGCATATAGACGGTGAAGAGCAGCACGAACGTGACCGATACGGCCTTGAAGAGGAACTTAAAGACCTTGCCGATTATGCAGCCTTTCTTCATTTATCAGACCATTCCTTTCGTTTAGGCTCCGGCCACGGACTTACGCGCCCTTGGCCATACCCTTCTGCCTGGCGTACTCCGCGGCGCCCAGCGCGC
>URDK01000139.1 GCA_900546485.1 uncultured Eubacteriales bacterium | reverse complement strand
GGCCAGGGGCTCTGCCCCTGGACCCTGCCACCTTTGAAAAGGTGGACGAAACTTTTAAACGCGCGCGGAGCGCGCAGCGAAGGGCGTCAGTCCGCGGGGGCCATGCCCGCACGAGTACTGAGAAACTGATAACCGCTCAGGCCGGCCACGATGACCAGGCCGATGATATCCGTCACCGCTCCGGGGATCAGCAGCGTCAGGCCGCCGACAGCGAACAGCACGCGCAGAGGCCAGACGATCTTCTTGAACAGGAAGCCGTTCATCGCCGTCGCTACGCCGAATATGCCGATTATGGCGCTGATGCAGATCGTAATGACGTCGATGACCTCCGTGTCCACAAAGAGCATCGATGGGTCAAGCGCAAAGATATACGGCACTATAAAGGCCGCAATGGCCAGCTTCGTCGCATTTATGCCCGTCTTCATCGGGTTGCCCTTCGCAATGGCGCTGCCCGCATAGGCCGCGAGCGCAACAGGCGGAGTGATGTCGGCCACTATGCCGAAGTAGAACACGAAGAAGTAGGCCGCGATGGAATCGATGCCGAGCTCGATGAGTATCGGCGCGCAGGTGGTGGCCATGATGCAGAAGTTCGCCGTCGTGGGCACGCCCATGCCGAGAACGATGCAGCAGACCATGGTCAGCAGCATGCCGATGATGGGAATGCCGCCGGAGAGGGCGACGATGCCGCCGATGAGCTTGGAGGCAAGGCCCGTGACCGTGATGCAGCCCGCAATGATGCCCGCAATGGCGCAGGCCGCGGCAACGGTGATGACGCCGCGCCCGCCGGCCGCCAGAGCGTCGAGGAACTTCTTCGGCGTGATGCGGTGAGCCTTGTCGAAGAGGCTGACGACGATGGTCACGAGGATGGCGATGGCAGCAGAGGTCTGCATCGTCTTGGTGTTGGTGCTGACCAGCCAGACCAGCACGACCAGCGGAGCCAGCAGGTAGATCTTGCGCATCAGGCGGCCGAACTTCGGCAGCTCGCTGCGGGGGATGCCCTTCAGGCCCAGCTTCTTCGCCTCCAGGTGGACGGCGATGAAGATGCCGAGGAAGTACAGCACCGCGGGCAGTATCGCCCGGAGCGCCACTTCGCCGTAGGGCACGCCCATGTACTCGGCCATGAGGAAGGCGGCGGCGCCCATGATGGGCGGCATTATCTGGCCGCCGGTGGAGGCCGCGGCCTCGACCGCGCCCGCGAATTCGGGGGCGTAGCCGGTCTTTTTCATCATCGGGATGGTGACCGAGCCCGTCGTGACCGTGTTGCCGACCGAGGAACCCGAGACCATGCCGCAGAGTGCCGAGGAGATGACCGCAACCTTCGCGGGACCGCCCGAGGACGCGCCCGCCAGGGAGTTGGCCAGGTCTATGAAGAAGGCCGCGATTCCCGTTCTCTCCAGGAACGCGCCGAAGATGACAAACACAACTATGTACTTCGCGCAGACGTTGATAGGCGTGGACATGATGCCGGAAGTCGCGTAAAAGAGGTTGTAGATGGCACGGCCCACGTTGACGCCGCTTGCGAAGGTGTAGATTATCAGCACGCCCGCCACGCAGAGGATGGGTATGCCCACGCAGCGGCGGCAGAGCTCCACATATGTCAGTATGCCGAGTATGCCCACAACGGCAAAGAAGGGCGTGACCTTGGAGCCGCTGGTGATGGTGTTCATCAGCATCTCGTTCTCGGCCGCGCAGTAGAGGAAGCAGGCCGCTCCGACGACCATGATGATCACGTCATACCAGGGCAGACTGTTGGGCCTGACATGGTGCTTGCTAACAGGGTAGGTCAGGAAACCTATGATGACCACAAAGCCGAGGAATATCATGAGCCTCTGCTCAAGCTGGGCCTTCGAAAGCAGGGTGGAAAGGATGCAGTACAGGGAAAAGGCGGCCATGATGAGGTCAATGGCGACCTTGGCCTTGCCGGTCCAGATGCGGGTGTTCGACTCCCTGTCGTACTTGCGCATGACCGCATCGAGGTCGGCCTGCATGGATGCGGCCTCGTCCTCAACGCCCTCGTTGTCCATGACGGAGGCTCCGTCGTAGGTGTGCTCTTCGTGCTCAAGTTTTTTCTTCTCGAAATCGGACATTTAAACCCTCCGTCCCGTATTATAATTTAAGAATGCTGCGGCGCCCGGAAGAACGCCGCAGCCTTTATATGTTCTTTATGCTTACTTTACGGGAACCTCGATGCCCTTCTCGGAGAAGTACTTCGCGGCGCCGGCGTGATACGGAACGTCGGTGACGGAGGAGGCGAACTCAAGGTTGAGCTCAGCGGCCTTGGCGTGGGACAGGTCGCCGGTGTTCTCGAAGATGGCGGAGACGAAGTTGTAGATATCGTCCTCAGAGGCGTCGTCGCGCGCGATGACGATGGCGTTGACGGCGACGGTGGTCACATCCTCAGGAGTGCCGTACACGTCGGCAGCGATGGTGTTGGGGCTGTAGTAGGGGCTGGTCTCGCGCAGAGTGGCTATGTGCTCCTCGTCAAGGCTGACCAGGTAGACGCTCTGAGTGGCGGCCAGAGAGGTGATGGCGGTGGTCGGGGCGCCGGCGACTATGAAGGCAGCGTCGATCTTGCCGTCCTGCAGGCTCTCGGTGCTGTCCGCGAAGTCCTGCATGACCGCAGTGATGTCGGTCTCGTAGTCAAGGCCGTAGCACTCGAGCACGTCGATGGCATTGTAGAACACGCCGGAGCCGGAGGCGCCGATGGAGACCGTCTTGCCCTCCAGATCCGCCACGGACTTGATGTCCGGGTCACAGGTGACGATCTGCACCTGCTCCATATACAGAGCAGCGACAGTGGAGAAATCCGCATAGGGGAACCCCTCAAACAGCCGCTCGCCGTTATAGGCGTAGCTCATCACGTCGGACTGGACGAAGCCCAGTTGGGCCACGTTCATCTGCATCTGCTCGATGTTGTCCTGGGAGCCGTTGCTGACCACGGCCGTGACCTTGGTTCCGTTGCCGTTGGTGGTGATGGCCTGCGCCAGCACGCTGCCGAAGCCGTAATAAGTACCCTGGTCGCCGCCGGTGCGGAATTTCAGCTCCGTGCCGGTGCCGGTGACGGAAGAGACGTTCCAGTTGGTCTGGGCAGCCTGCTCAGTGCCGGTGTCGGCGGGGGTATCCGTCTCCTCCGTGGAGGGATTGCCGCCGCAGCCCGTCAGGACCGCCGCCAGCATCAGCGCGGCAAGAAGCAGGGATAAGCACTTTTTCATGTTTCCATTCCTCTTTTCCTGTTAGTCGATACAGCTCGTATGTCGCTTTGCATAT
>URDK01000138.1 GCA_900546485.1 uncultured Eubacteriales bacterium | reverse complement strand
GCATGGGGCGGGCGGTTTTTTACGCCAAAACCCCCGGCCTGGGGGGAGGCCGGGGGCTGGGGTTGGAGTTTCCTGAGAGCGTGACCAATCAGGAGGAAAAAGTATGTATATTAAGCAGACTTGGCTCAGAGGGCGACCACTGTGCGCGGCATACGGGAAACGGTGCTGTTCACTGTGCTGCTCTGTCCGTCCTGGACATCCGTACCGCAGGCTGAGAGCATTGTGAGCGCCAGGGCTGCGGCAGTTATGAGTGCGCATAGCTTTTTCATCGTCGTGTCCCCCTGTCCTTTGTCTGTGCCTAGATGATAAAACCTGAATGCATCAATTTTGCATCATTTCTTTGACCATTCCGTTAACATTTCTTTAAAATGCAATTAAATTCGCGGCCACATCCCTAAAGACGCGGCCGCGAGGCAAAAAGTCTGTTCATTTTTCGCACAGCGAGTCGAGATATGCCGCGGGACCGGAGACGTAGAGGTCGCCGCCAGCGGAGTCGAGCGCCACGGTGAGCGGCAAGTCGCGCACCACAAGGCGCCGCAGGGCCTCGGGGCCGAGCTCGGGATAGGCCACGAGCTCCGCGCTCTCCACACAGCCCGCGAGCAGCGCGCCTGCGCCGCCCGTCGCGGCGAAATACACGCCGCCGTGGCGCTGCACGGCCCCGGCCACCCCCGCCGAGCGCGGGCCCTTGCCTATCATGCCCAGCATCCCGGCCTCCATCAGCCGGGGGACGAACACGTCCATGCGGTAGCTTGAGGTGGGGCCCGCCGCACCTATGGGCCGCCCCGGAGGCGCCGGGGCCGGGCCGCAGTAGTAGATGACCGCGCCGCGCAGCTCAAAGGGCGGCTCCCCGCCCGCGTCCAGCAGCTCCACCAGACGCCGGTGCGCCGCGTCCCGCGCCGTATACACCGTGCCGGAGAGCAGTACGCGGTCCCCCGCGCGCAGCGAGCGCGCCGTCTCCGCGTCGAGCGGCGCCGTTATTCTGATGGGCTCCATCATATCACCTCCGTGGCGTGCCTCAGGGCGTGACAGCTTATGCACACCGCCGCGGGCAGCATGGCAATGTGCGTCGGCGCTGCCTTTATCCGCACCGCCAGCGCCGTCGTGCGCCCGCCGAGGCCCTGGGGGCCGATGCCCGTGGCGTTTATGGCCTCGAGCAGCTCGCGCTCCATTTTGTCGTAGAGCTCGTCCGGGTGGGGCTCGTCCAAAGAGCGGAGCAGCGCCTCCTTGGCGAGGCGTGGCACGCTGTCAAAGCTGCCGCCTATGCCCACGCCGACGACCACCGGCGGGCAGGGCTTGCCGCCAGCGCGCTTCACTGCGTCGAGCACGAACTCGCGCACGCCCGCCTCACCCTCGGCGGGGGTCAGCATCTTCACGGCGCACATGTTCTCGCTGCCCGCGCCCTTGGGGGCGACGGTGAGGCGCAGCCTGTCCCCAGGCACGAGGCGGAGATAGATATTCGCCGGGGTGTTGTCGCCGGTGTTCACGCGCCGGAGCGGGTCGCCCACCACACTCTTGCGGAGATAGCCCTCGGCATAGCCGCGGCGCACTCCCTCCTGCACGGCCTCCTCAAAGCCGGAGACCTGCGCCTCCTCGCCCAGCTCGGCAAAGACGGTGACAAGGCCCGTGTCCTGGCAGATGGGCAGTGCCGTCTCCCGCGCGGCGTCGAGATTCGCGCAGAGCTCGCCGAGAATGCCGGCCGCGACGGGCCAGGGCTCGGTCTCGGCGGCGGTGCGGAGCGCGGCCTCGGCGTCGGAGGGAAGATAGCGGTTCGCCCTCATGCAGAGGCGGCGGACGCAGTCGGTTATTGCGGCGGCGGAGATCTCCCTCATATCCGGGCCACCCCGCTCTCGACCGCGGCCCTCGCCACGGCCTCGGCTATGGCGGGGGCGACGCGCGCGTCAAAGGCGTCGGGGATGATGTGCTCGGGCGAGAGCTTGTCGCCGACGAGGCCGGCCAGCGCGTTCACGGCCGCGGCCTTCATCGCGCTGTTTATGTCCCGAGCGCGGACGGAGAGCGCGCCGCGGAACACGCCCGGGAAGGCGAGAACGTTGTTTATCTGGTTCGGGCAGTCGCTCCGGCCCGTGCCGGCGACGCGCGCGCCCGCCGCGAGGGCGTCGGCGTAGGCTATCTCCGGGGTCGGGTTCGCCATGGCGAAGACGACGGGGTCCGGGGCCATGGAGCGCACCATATCCTGCGTCACCAGCTTGCCGGAGGAGACGCCGATGAACACGTCCGCCCCGCGCAGCGCGTCGGAGAGCGAGCCGGAGACGCGCCTGGGGTTCGTGTGCTCCGCGAGCCATAGCTTGTGCCCGGCGAGGCCCTCGCGCCCGGCGAATATCGCGCCGCGCCTGTCGCAGACGACGACGTCCCGCGCGCCGAGGGTCAGCAGCATCTTGGTTATGGCCGTGCCCGCCGCGCCGGGGCCGTTGAGGACGATGCGGCAGTCGGCGAGGGTGCGGCCCGCGACCTTGAGCGCGTTGGTGAGCGCGGCGGAGACCACGATGGCCGTGCCGTGCTGGTCGTCGTGAAAGACGGGGATATCCAGCTCGCGCTCGAGCACCTCCTCTATTTCAAAGCACTTGGGAGCGGAGATATCCTCCAGGTTTATGCCGCCGAAGCTGGGCGCGACGGCGCGGACGGCGGCGATTATCTCAGCGCTCTCGTGCACGTCGAGGCAGAGGGGCACGGCGTCCACGCCGCCGAACTCCTTGAAGAGCAGGGCCTTGCCCTCCATGACGGGCATGGCGGCAAGCGCTCCGATGTTCCCGAGCCCGAGCACGGCGGAGCCGTCCGAGACGACGGCGACGAAGTTCCCGCGCGCGGTGAGCTCCCAGACGGCGGCCGGGTCTCGCGCGATCTCGCGGCAGGGCTCCGCCACGCCGGGGGTGTAGGCTGTGGAGAGTGCGTCGCGGTCGCGCACTTCGACCTTCGGCGCTATCTCTATCTTGCCTCTGTGCTCGCGGTGCATCCGCATCGCGGCCTCGTTGTAGTCCATCGTGTAGTTCTGGTTGATGAATCCCTTTTGCATCTGGGTGATGTTCTTGAGGGCGAACTCCAGAAGCGTACCGGTCGCGGCGTCGTTGATGGGGAACGTCGAGGCATCGACGGCGAAGGTATCGGGACCCGACATGGGAACCTTTACCGATGCGGCCTCGGCGAACATCTGCAACCAATAGTTGTGGATTTTGTTCACCACGACGCGCATAGCCTCGCTCTGTCCGGTCGCGCGGTTGTTGTATGCCAGTACGTCCGTCGTTGCGGGCTGCCATCCGATGGGTTCCATCGAGAATACCTTCTCCGCCAAAGCGACCGGAATATC
>URDK01000137.1 GCA_900546485.1 uncultured Eubacteriales bacterium | reverse complement strand
AGCTTTTCGCTCTCGGACGTCATGTACGGCCTGGGGATGCAGATGCTGCTCTACCTCTTCGCGCTGGACCGCTCCGGCGAGCGGCTCTACGGCATGGAGACGGCGCCCGCGGGCGTGCTCTACGTCCCGGCGCGGGACGTGCTGCTCAGCGCGGACAGCGACCTTCCGGACGAGGAGATAGAGAAAAAGCGGCGCGACGAGCTCCGCCGCTCCGGCCTGGTGCTGGACGAGCCGGAGGTGCTGCATGCCATGGAGGCGGGGGAGAGCCCCGTGCGTTTGCCCGCGAAGTGGAAGGAGGGCGTGCCGACGGGGGACTCCCTCGCCTCGGCGGAGCGCCTGGGCCTGCTGGGCCGCCGCGTGGAGGAGAATCTCCGCGCCCTGGCCTCGCAATTGCGCTCGGGCAGCATCACCGCTGACCCCTGCTACAAGGGCGCGCAGGACAACGCCTGCCTCTGGTGCGACTACGCTGAGGCCTGCCGCTTCACGGAGGGCGAGGGCAGCGACAGGCGGCGCTACCTGCCCAAACTGAGCGCCACGCGCGTGTGGGACATGCTGGAAGGAGGCGCGGAAAATGGCTGAATTCAAACCTACGCCATCGCAGAAACTGGCCATCGAGGACCGGGGCGGGGAACTGCTGGTCTCGGCGGCGGCGGGCAGCGGCAAGACCCGCGTGCTCACCGAGCGGCTCATGCGCTGGATAAGCGAGGGCGACGCGCCCCGGAGCATAGACAATTTCCTAATCATAACCTTCTCCACGGCTGCGGCAGCGGAGCTGCGCAGCCGCATCTCGGAGGAGCTCTCCGCCCGCGTGGCGGCGGACCCGGGCTCAAAACGGCTCCGGCGCGAGAGCGCGCTGGTGCGCCGGGCGCAGATAGGCACCATCCACAGCTTCTGCTCGGCCCTGCTGCGGGAGTACGCGGGCCGCGCGGGTATCGCGCCGGACTTTGCCATAGCTGACGAGGACCGCGCGCGGGAGCTGCGCCGCCTCTCACTGGAGACGGTGCTGGAGGCGGCCTACGCCGAGGCGGAGCCGGGCTTCATCCAGCTCGCGGACACAGTGGGCGCGGGCACGGACGACCGGCGGCTCGAGTCGCTGGTGCTGGAGCTGCACGCCAAGCTGCAATCCCACGCCCGGCCCGGGGACTGGGCCGCGCGGCAGTCGGAGCTCTTTGAGACCGGCGCCGAGGACGTGGCGGACACGCCATGGGGCCGCGAGCTGCTCGAGAGCGCGGCGGACGAGCTGCTCTGGTGGGCCGGGGAGCTCGACGAGCTCTCGGAGGAGATGCGCGGCCTTGAGAAGATGGGCAAGGCGTACGTTCCGAGCTTTTCGGAGACGGCCGCCTCGCTCCGCGGCGCTGCAAAACGCGCGATGGAGGGCTGGGACGAGCTGCGTGAGGCCCTGCCCATAGCCTTCCCGCGCCTCGGCACACTGCGCGGCGGGGGAGAGGACCCGGAGCTCGCCGAGCTTGCCAAGGCCCGGCGCGAGGCCTGCAAAAAGGCCGCAAAGCGCATAGAAAAGGGCTTCACGCTCCCGAGCGCTGAGCTCATGCGCGATATGCGCGCCACGGCGCCCGCCATGCGCGCGCTTTTGAAGCTCGTGGGCGACTTCGACGCCGAGTACACGCGCCGGAAGCGCCGCCGCTCGCTGCTGGACTTCGCCGACCTCGAGCACCTGGCCGCCCAGCTGCTCACGGAGCCGGACGGCAGTCCGACGGAGACGGCCCGCGAGGTCTCACGCCGCTACGCCGAGGTCATGGTGGACGAGTATCAGGACGTCTCGCTGGTGCAGGACATGATAATAAGAGCCGTCTCGGACAGCGGCCGGCGGCTCTTCATGGTCGGCGACGTGAAGCAGAGCATCTACCGCTTCCGCCTTGCTGACCCGACGATATTCCTCAAAAAATATGAGAGCTATGCCGACGCCCCCCAGCCGGAGGGCGTGCCGCGGCGCGTTTTTCTGCGCGAGAGCTTCCGCTCCCGGGGCGAGGTGGTGGACGCGGTGAACGCCGTGTTCGGCTGCCTGATGTCAAAGGGCCTCGGCGAGATGGAGTACGACGAGCGCGCGCGGCTGCGCGCGGGGCTGGAGTACCCCGGCGTAGTGCCCGTGCCGGAGCTGGTGGCCGTGCCCCTGCCCGGCGCGGACGAGGACGAGGAGCGCCCGGACAAGATAGAGGTCGAGGCCGCCTACGCCGCGCGCATGATGCGCCGCCTGGTAGAGACGGGCGCGAAGATAAGCGAGGGCGGCGCGCTCCGCCCCCTCGGCTACGGCGACATCGCCGTGCTGCTGCGCTCCGTGAACGTCTCCGGCCCCGTCTGGCGGCGCGTGCTCGCGCGCGCAGTCAGGCGGCTTTTTCGAGGCCCCGGAGGTAGCGGTCATCCTCTCGCTGCTCGCGGTGATAGACAACCCGCGCCAGGACGTGGCGCTCATCTCCGTGCTGCGCTCGGAGCTCTTCGGCTTCACGAACGACGAGCTCACGGAGATACGCCTCATGTCCGGCGAGGGCGACTTCTACTCCGCGCTCCGCGCCCGCGCGGAGGTGAATGAGAAGGCCCGCGCCTTCCTCGGCACGCTCGCACGGCTGCGCGACTTTGCGCGGGATTCGGAGCTAGCCACGCTCATATGGGAGATATACGATAGCCTCGGCTGCATGGCGCTCTGCTCCGCGATGCGGGACGGTGAGGGCCGCCGCGCGCGGCTGCTGCGCCTCTTCGAGCTTGCCCGGAGCTTTGAGACCACGGGCTGGCGCGGACTGCGCCGCTTCCTCGACTGGCTGCGCTCCATGCGTGAGCGCGGCGAGGAGCCCGCCTTCCCCGATGAGGACGGCGGCGGCGCGGTGCGCATAATGAGCATCCACCACTCAAAGGGCCTGGAGTTCCCGGTGGTATTCATCGGCGACACGGCACGGCAGTTCAACCGGACAGACCTTTACCGCAGCGTGCTGGTGCATCCGGAGCTGGGCCTCGGGCCCAAGTTCACGGACGCCGCGCGGGGCATAGAGTACCCCACCCTCGCGCGCCGCGCGGTGGCGAACCGGCTCGAGCGCGAGCTCTTGAGCGAGGAGCTGCGGCTCCTCTACGTCGCCATGACCCGCGCGAGGGAGCGGCTCTTTATCACCTGCACCTTCGCAGACCCTCAGAAGACCATAGACAAACTCGCGCCCGCGGCGCGGGAACACGTCCCGGCCCAGACGCTGATGTCCATGCGGAGTATGGCCGAGTGGCTCATCTGCGCGGCCCTCGGCACCGGCGGCCGGGCGCTGACGCTCTCCATAGGCGGCGACGAGGAGGGCGCGCCCCGGCGCGTCACGCCCGCCGCACAGCCGGAGCCGGAGCGCACCGAGGAGGAGACCGTCCCCGTTGAC
>URDK01000136.1 GCA_900546485.1 uncultured Eubacteriales bacterium | reverse complement strand
GAAAGAGAGATAGTTGTTATAGGTGCCGGACCCGCCGGACTCTGCGCCGCCATCGAGGCGGCCCGGGCCGGGGCCCAGGTCATGCTCGTGGACGAGAATTCCCGCCCGGGCGGCCAGCTCTTCAAGCAGATACACAAGTTCTTCGGCTCGGCCGAGCACATGGCGGGCACCCGCGGCTATGAGATAGCCGACTCCCTGGTCCGCCAGGCGAAGGATGCGGGCGTGGAGCTCTGGCCCGACACCGTCGCCTACGGCATATTCAAGGAGGGCGTCGGCCTGGTCCGCGGCGAGCAGGGCTATATCGTCAAGGCCGGGAGGATAGTCGTCGCCGCCGGCGGCAGCGAGGACCCGGTCGCCTTCCCGGGCAGCACTCTGCCCGGCGTGATAACCGCGGGCGCGGCCCAGACCCTGGTGAACGTCCACCGCGTCCTGCCCGGCAGGCGCGTGGTGGTGCTCGGCAGCGGCAACGTGGGCCTCATCGTGGCCTACCAGCTGCTGCAGGCGGGCGCTGAGGTCGCCGCCGTCGTGGAGCGCGCGGAGCGCATCGGCGGCTACGGCGTGCACGCGGCCAAGATACGCCGCGCGGGCGTGCCGATCCTCACGGGCCGCACCGTAGTGGCCGCGGAGGGCGCCGAGAGCCTCGAGCGCCTGCGCATCGCCGCCGTTGCTGCGGACGGCAGCGTCGTTCCCGGCAGCGAGGAGAGCATCGAAGCGGATACCCTCTGCCTTGCGGTAGGCATGTCCCCGCTCACTGAGCTGCTCTGGCAGGCGGGCGCGGGCTTTGACTACATAGCGGAGCTCGGCGGCTTTGTGCCGCTGCATGACAGCCGCATGGAGACCACCGTCCCCGGCCTCTACGTCGCCGGCGACGTCACCGGCGTCGAGGAGGCGCCCATAGCCATGGAGGAGGGCCGCCTGGCCGGCATCTCCGCCGCCGAGGCCGCGGGCCGCCTTGAGAGCGCCGCCGCGGAGAATCTCAGGGCCCACGCTATCGAGCGCATCTCTCAGCTTGAGAGCGGCGCGGGCGAGAGCCGCAAGCTGGCCCGTCACAAGCAGCTCAACGACATGCAGCGCTCATGCTGCGGAAAGGAGTGCTGAAAGATGAAGGAAGGCATAGCCTATACGGGCATCCCCAGCGCCGCCGAGCTTGAATCCTGCGCCGGCATCCCCACGAGGGAGCGCATGGCAAAGGGCCCCGTGGCAGTCATAGAGTGCATAGAGTGCATCCCCTGCAACCCCTGCGAGCTGGCCTGCCCCACGGGCGCCATCAGCCTCGGCGGGAGCATATCCAACGCGCCGAAGCTCGATGGCGACAAGTGCATCGGCTGCGGCAAGTGCATCGCGCGCTGCCCCGGCCAGGCAATAAGCGTGCTGAACCTGGCATACAGCGCCTCCGAGGCCACGCTGGATTTCCCCTACGAGTTCCTGCCTCTGCCCGCGGAGGGCGATACCGTCCGCGCCGTAAACAGGGCGGGCGCGCCGGTCTGCGAGGCCGCCGTGCTCTCCGTGCGCAGGCCGAAGGAGAACGACGGCACCTGCGTCATCCGCATCTCCTTCCCCGCCGAGTATGCGGGCGAGGTGAAGTCCATAGAGCGCCTTGAAAGGGGGGTGTGAGCATGGACAAGAGCACCGTCATCTGCCGCTGCCAGGAGATAACCTACGGCGAGGTCCTCGAGGCCATACGCGAGGGCGCCGTGACCGTGGCGGGCGTCAAAAAACGCGTAGGCTCGGGCATGGGCCTCTGCCAGGGCAAGTACTGCGAAAAGCTGGTGGCCCGCATAATCTCCGAGGAGACGGGCCTCCCGCTCGAAGAGATATTGCCGGACACCCGGAGAGCGCCCGCGCGGCCCATTGACGCCAAGGTCTACCTGAACGGCTGAGCCCCAAAGCACATAGCGGCCGTTCACAGGAAACGGCCGCTATTCTTCTTGAAATGAGATTAATGCTGAGATATAATCTGTATAATATAAGGAAAACAATATGAAAAAGAAGCATTGGGACAGCAGTATGAGACTAGACAGAATTGAGACCTTCTGCGCTGTGGCCCGGCACATGAGCTTTTCGAAAGCTGCCGAGGAATTCCACGTCGCGCAGTCCGCAATAAGCCAGCAGATAAAGTCACTGGAGGACGAACTGGGCTTTCCGCTCTTCGTCCGCAGCACGAGGCGGGTGTCCTTCACGGACGCCGGCCAGAGCTTCTACGTCGATTGCGTGCGTCTGCTCGCGGGCTTTGACGAGGCCGTGAGCCGCGCCACCTCCACCCTCGCGGGGAAAAAGACTTATCTCACCATAGGCATAGAAGGCATCTTGCAGCTCAAAACCAAGGCGGAGGTCCTCAAGAAGTTCTCGACGCTCTGTCCCGATGTGATCATACAGCCGGTTCAGATAGACAGGGACAAGAAGTACGAGGACCTGCTCACTGGCAAATTCGACCTCGCCTTCGACATACCGCAGTACTATACCCTGAACCAGCGCATAAGGAAATGCGGGGTCGTGAAAAATGAGCACTGCCTGATGGTGTGCAAGGACCACCCCCTCGCCGGCCGCGAGAGCGTGAGCAAGGAGGAGCTTGCCGAGTATGTCACCTTCTGGGGCGGCATCCCGCAGGTCGAGGACTACGTCATAAAGAAATACATGGACTATTTCCGCGTCTCGGGCATAGAGCCGCAGAACGTCATCTGCGTGCCCGAGCAGGACGTGGCGACCTTCATGGTGTCCATAAACCTGGGCGGCAACATCGTCCCCTGCTCGGAGCGGGACTCCTGGAACCCGGAGCTCTATTCCTTCGTGAGCCTTGCCGAGCCGCTGGTGCTCGAATCCGCCTGGCTGTATTCGTCGGACAATCCCAACCCGGCGCTCGCCAAGTTCGTGGAGATGACGGGCGGGGGAGTTTAAGGAGAGACTTCAATGACAGATAAATTTGGAGCGAGCCGCCTGGAGGGGGCTTTGGCCTTCTGCGGCGTGCTGACCTCCGGCGGGGAGCTGGAGCGGGAGGCCGAGGCCTGCCGCCGCTGCGCCGCCCTGGCTTTCGGCAGGGAGCTGAAAGCAAAGGACGTGCCCGCCTTCGGACTGGCGAACTTCAAGGACTGCGACGCCGCCGCCGCGGCGGAGCGCGGCCTCACCTGTGTGCTCCTCAGCAGCGGGAGAAGGACAGGCGAGGGGACGACGGCCTATACCGAGCCCTGCTTCCTGCCCAGGGAGCACCCCCTGGCCTCGGGAGCGCGCCGTGTGCTGGTGTACGCTGAGGGCGCGGGCTGGCTGGAGGCCGGGGACCTGCCCTCCGAGGAGAGCCTCACCGGCGGCGCCGCGCCGGAGGGGGAGGACGGGTGCGACAACTCCATAGACGTCCACCCCTATTACATCCGCTTTTCCGGCGACTCCGGCGGCTGGCTGGATATCGTGACCCGTGAGCGCATGGGCGAGGGCATCGTGACGATGCCCGTCTCGGTGAAGGCCATGCACAACTGGGCGAGCCACGCCGTCAGGTTCGATCCCG
>URDK01000135.1 GCA_900546485.1 uncultured Eubacteriales bacterium | reverse complement strand
TCACTCCGACCGCCACCGCGACCCGCGCCCAGGCTGCGGCCATCTTCATGCGCTATCTCGAAAGCTGACAAAACGGCAAAAGGCCGGGAAACACAAGGTTTCCCGGCCTTTTTTCATATATTCACGCCGTCTGCACGGCGCAGCGGTGGAGGGTGCGGGCGAGGAGGCCGCCGGCGCTGTTACCGAGCGTGATCACGAGCACTCTCAGCAGTGCGGGGCCGCTCCACAGCCCGGAGAGCCAGAAGTAGAACATGTCCGCCACGCAGTGCTCCGTCCCGGCGAGGATAAAGCCCATGACGCCGAAGAAGAGCACAAGGTACTTCCCCAGCACGTGCGGGCAGTTCTTGTAGCCCTCGACGGCTATGTAGATGAAGATATTGCACAGCACGCCGAGGAAAAAGAGGCTGACGAGCCCGTCGCCGAGCTTCACCTCGCAGAGCGCCGCCGCGCCCTCGGCAAGACCCGAGATGCGCGTCATGCGCGCGATGACGGCAGTTACGCCCGTGCCCGCGAGGTTGCCGAGCCAGATGACCGGCAGCATCAGGGCGTATTTGCCGTCGTTCTCAAAGGCGTAGCAGATGCGGCCCGTGTAGAGGCAGAGGCCGAAGGTGCAGATGGTGTAGAGCCCTATGGTAAAGAGCGCCGAGCCGACGACGCGGCTGTCCACGGAGAGGTACACCAGCGCGCCCAGGCCGATGCTGATGCCCGCGAAGGCCGCGGAAACGAAATTCCTCAGCGCCGCCATCTTACAGCTCGTAGCCCTCGACCACGCGGTTGAAGCTGTATTCGGGCGTGGGGAACTCACCGGAGAGGGCCTCGGCGTGGAAGGCGTTCAGGCCGTCCACCATCTCCTTGCGGATGTGGGCGAAGTGTTTGACGAAGCGGGGCTTGAAGTCGCCGTACATATCGAGCAGATCGTGCGTGAGCAGCACCTGGCAGTCGACGTAGGGGCCCGCGCCTATGCCGAGGATGGGCACGCTCACCGCTTCGGTCACGGCCTTGGCCACGCCGCTCGGCACGCACTCGAGCACGATGGAGAACACGCCCGCCGCCTCGAGCGCCTTGGCGTCGGCTATGAGCTTGGCCGCGCCCTCCGGCGTGCCGCCCTGCATCTTGAAGCCTCCGAAGCTCGAGGCCGACTGTGGCGTCAGCCCGATGTGGCCCATGACGGGGATGCCTACCTCGACCATGCGGCGGATGGTCTCCGCCATCGCCGAGCCGCCCTCGAGCTTCACGCAGTCGCAGTGCGTCTCCATGAGGATGCGGCAGGCGCTGCGTATGGCCTGCTCCGGGCTCTCCTGATAGCTGCCGAAGGGCATATCGCCCACGACGAAGGTGTCCGGTGCGCCCTTGACCACCGGGCGGATGTGGTGGATCATGTCGTCGAGCGTGACGCCGACGGTGGTGTCATAGCCGAGCATGACCATGCCCAGCGAGTCGCCGACGAGGATGACCTCCGTCTCGCTCTCGTTGACGATGGAGGCGGTGGTGTAGTCATAGGCGGTGACGTAAGTGAACTTGCGCCCCTCCTCCTTGAATTTCTTGAAGTCGGGGACGGTCATTTTCTTTTTTGCCATTGTTCTCTCTCCTTCCTTCCTATAATATAGCGGTTCCGCGGCGCACTTGCAAGGGCGGCGGGGTGAAATTTAACATATGGGCACTTGGATGGGGGCGCGCGTTCTGGTATAATTATAGGTACAGCATGAACCGGAGGTTTGCAATGAACATAGCAAAGCTGATGATACCCAAGGTCTACACCGCCTTCCTGCACGAGAACGACACCATCCGCCAGGGGCTCGAGTGCTTCACCATCCACGGCTACACCGCCATCCCCGTACTCAACGAGCGCGAGCAGTACATAGGCAGCGTCACAGAGGGCGACTTTCTCCGCCACGTCCTCGCCACCGGCACAACCGACCTCAAGGAGCAGGAGCGCTACCGCATAAAAGCAATAGTCCGCCGCGACTTCTGCCCCGCCCTCTCCATCGATGCCGACCCTGCCGTGGTCGTCTCGGCCACACTGGACCAGAACTTCGTGCCCATCGTGGACGGGCGCGGCACGCTCTGCGGCATACTCACCCGTAAGTCGGTCATAAAATACCTTTCCGAGGCCGCCGGGCTGGGTTGAGCGCGTATACGCGCCGTTCGGGAACATGTCCGCGTCTTTTTCAGTCCTATTATCCAAAAGGCAGAAAGCAGATAATCGCCGGAGGTGTTCAAATTTGAAAAAGAAACTCCTTTCCCTTGCGCTCATTGGAGCGCTTACGCTCTCCCTCGCCGCCTGCGGCGCGCAGGAGGCGGAGATAACGCCCACGCCGGAAGCCACGGTCTCTCTCGAACCGGAGGCAAGCCCCACAGCAGAGCCGAGCGCCGAGCCCGAGGAATTTGACGGCACCATCCTCGTCACGAGCGAGTTTGACGGCCTTGCTAGCACCTACGAGGGCTACGTTGTCCTCAAGGCCGACGCCCTGCTGCCTACGGTGAGCATCGAGGGCCGCGACGAGGCCGCCTCGGCCATAACCAAGGCCCTGCAAAATAAGCTCGCCGCCACCGAGGACAGCACAAAGGACGCCTACGACGCCGCCTGCGAGGCCTTCGACGCCCTTGATGACGCCGGGCGCGAGACCTGGCTCGCCTATGGCTGGAGCAGCAGCGGCGAGGTCATGCGCGGCGACGGCGCAGTGCTCAGCCTGCTGTGCTACACCTACGCCTACACCGGCGGCGCCCACGGGAGCTATGACTACTTCGGCCAGAACTTCAGCACAGTCACCGGCGAGGAGCTCTCCCTCGACGACCTGAGCGACGAGCCCGAGGAGCTGCGCGCGGCGCTCACGGAACACATCCTCGCCGCGGCCAAGGAGGACGCCGAGGAGCTCTTTGACGTCGAGGGCTTCACCGAGCGCGTGTACGACACCGACGCCTGGTATCTCACGGACGAGGCGCTGGTCATCGTGGCCCAGGTGGGCGAGATCGCCGCAGGTGCGCGCGGCAAGGTCGAGTTCGCCGTGCCCTATTCCGAGCTCGAGGGCCTCATCAAGGCCGAGTACATCCCCGAGCCCTCCGAGGCCTCCGGCACAGCCGCCGACCTCTCCATCGCCTTTGCCGAGGACGCCGCCGACGCGCCTGTCGCGGCTTCGGTGCAGGTACTCCGCTCCGAGAGTGAGGCCGAGTACCTCGTCGACTACCGCATCGTCGCCGCCGCCGACATGGGCCCCATCTCCCTGCACGGGAGCTCGATAGCCGCGGGCGACACCATCACCATCTACGACGAGGAGGAGCCCACCGTCATCTACGACACGGGCGACGAGTACGCCTGGATAAACAAGCTCGACGCGGGCGAGGCGCTCGCTGTCAGCTCCGTGTTCATGGATACGCCGCAGTTTTGCCTGGTGCTCTCCGACGGCACGGTGCTGCAAATAGCCCAGAGCGGTGAGGACAGCTCCCTGCTGCTCTACGAGGAATAGAACACGTGCCCCAGGGCCGCGCCGCAGTCAGCGGCGCGGCCCTTTGCTTTGTCGAATTCTGCTTGCGCGGCATACCCTGACTGGTATATAATGCT
>URDK01000134.1 GCA_900546485.1 uncultured Eubacteriales bacterium | reverse complement strand
GCCGCCGCCATGATGGCCGAGGGCGTGGTGTAAAAACCCCCCGCGCCAAAGCGCACAAATAAAGGATAAAAAGAGTTTAGTCCACCTTTTCGAAGGTGGACTAAACTTTTGAATGCAGCGGCGCGGCTCTTTAAACTGCCGCCTCCATTTCCGTCACGGACACCTCGAAGGCGGTCTTCTCCACAGGCTGTCCGTCTATGAGTTTTATGTACGGTCTGCTCTGGATGCGGCCGCAGAGAGAGAGCCGGTCGCCCACGCCGAGCAGGGCCGCGTCCCGGGCGCGGCGTCCCCAGCAGATGCAGGGCAGGTAATCCGAGCGGCCGCAGCGCCGGTTAACGGCCAGCATGAGGTCGCAGATGTCCCGGCCCATTGGCGTCACGCGCAGATTTGGCGCCTTGCACAGCGTGCCCGAGAGCGTGACGCGGTTTATGTCCTCACCCTCGTCGAAGACAATGCTGCGGGCAAAGACGGTTATGACCAGCTTTGCGCCCTCGCCGCGCTTGTTGTTGAAGGAGCGCAGTTCGCCCGTCACATGCACGCACTGCGCCTCCTGTACCGGTACGGCGTCCAGAAGCGACTGCCGCGCCACTACGTTTATCCTGTCCGCGGCGCCCGAAAGCCGCCGC
Source organism: uncultured Eubacteriales bacterium (assembly GCA_900546485.1). Classification (GTDB taxonomy): domain Bacteria; phylum Bacillota; class Clostridia; order Oscillospirales; family Oscillospiraceae; genus Scatomorpha. The sequence goes on along the minus strand of URDK01000134.1, from coordinate 2,967 downwards.
GTCTCAATGGGGAAAGTGAAAAACCGCTCGCCGCGGCTCATGTGAGAGAACGCCGGCGCGGCAGCGAGCACGCCCCGGAGCTCCGCAAGGTTTCTGATCCTGACCTCGTCCATGCCTTTGCCTCCGTATCGTCGTTTGCCTCACAGCCGCGGCGGACGCGCCGCGCCGCAGCTGTACGGGTCATAACAGCATATTCGCCGCCCGGCTTGTATATTCTCGCGCGGGGTAGTATAATATTCCCACGACGCCGAAAGGAGAAAGACAAAATGGAGCTTTCAGAAATACTTTCCCGCTGCGACCATACCCTGCTGCGCACCGACGCCGGGAGCGAAGAAATACGCGCCCTCTGTGACGAGGCCGTGAAATACGGCTGCGCCTCGGTCTGCATTCCCCCCTGCCACGTTCCGGGCGCGAAGAAATACCTCGCCGGCCGCGTGCCGGTCTGCACGGTCATCGGCTTCCCCAACGGCTACATGACCACCGCCGCCAAGGCCTTCGAGGCCGCCGACGCCATTGCCAAGGGCGCGGATGAGATAGACATGGTCATAAACCTCGCCATGGTCAAGGACGGCGACTGGGACGCCGTCGCCGAGGATATCGCCGCCGTGCGCCGCGCCAGCGAGGGCCACATCCTCAAGGTCATCATCGAGTGCTGCCTGCTCACCGACGACGAGAAGCGCCGCCTCTGCCGCATCGTCTCCGACTCGGGCGCGGACTTCATAAAGACCAGCACCGGCTTTTCCACCGGCGGAGCGACGCGCGAGGACGTCGCGCTGCTGCGCGCCTGCTGCGACGACCACGTCAAGGTCAAGGCCGCAGGCGGCATAAAGACCCTCCAGGACGCGGAGGACTTCATCAACCTCGGCGCCGAGCGTCTCGGTACCAGCCGCATCGTCAAGCTCGCCATCGCGCTTGAAAAGCAGGCTGAGGACGACACGCCGGAGGGCGTCTATTGATGAACAACAGGCGTTGGGGCCGGAGGGTGACCTACCGGCCCAGCAAGGCGAGCGGAGCCTTCGGCCTGGTGTTCGGCTGCATCTTTGTACTCATAGGCATCTTTGTCATCATCCCCGCCGCGGGAGCCTTCGGCGTGCTTTGGACGCTGATCGCCGCGGGCGGCACGGCGTATAACGCGTATGTCGCCTTCGGAAAGAAGTATATCGGCCCTGAGATACACATTGAGGACGAGGCCGCGCAGTCCGAGGCCCCGGAGGAGCGTCTGCGCAAGTTGCGCGAGCTCTACGACCAGCGGCTCATCACCGAGGAGGAGTATGAGGCCAAACGCCGGGAAATATTGGGCGAACTATAAAAAAGACTTGACAATGCGGCGGCGGACTGGTATAGTAACTAGGCTAAAACAAAGCAGAACGGTGTCCGCCGTCCTCACCCGGCCGCAAATGAGCGCGCCGAGGTCAATAACATACCCGCCCTCACAGGGGCGGCAGAGTGTTTATTGCGCGCGGATGCCGGAAGGCATCCGCGTTTTTTCGCGAGTCCGGGCCTACGATTTTGCGGGAGGTGTTTTTGATAGCAGTCACAGAGTATCTGGTAAACGAGGAGATACGCGACAGAGAGGTACGCCTGATCGGCGAAGACGGCGAGCAGCTGGGCATAATGTCCTCGGCGGCCGCGCTGAACATCGCGATCGAGAAGGACCTCGATCTCGTGAAGATCGCTCCGGGCTCCAACCCGCCGGTCTGCAAGATAATGGATTACGGCAAGTACCGTTTCGAGCAGTCCAAGCGTGAGAAGGAAGCGCGGAAGAATCAGCGCGTCATAGAGATCAAGGAGATCCGCATGTCGCCGAGCATAGGCGAGAACGACTTTCTCGTGAAGCTGAAGAACGGTCAGAAGTTCCTGGCCGACGGCGACAGGGTGAAGGTCACGGTCCGCTTCCGCGGCAGGGAGATGGCTCACACGAACATCGGCGAGCAGCTGCTGCGGGATTTCGCCGCGAAGTGTTCGGAGCTTGCGAATCTCGACAAGCAGCCGAAGCTTGAGGGGCGGAACATGTCCATATTCCTCTCCCCGAAGCCGCAGGCCCCCGCAAAGAAACCCGGCAAGCCCAAGGAGGATAAGCCCCAGGCTGCCGAGGAAGCCAAAGAGTAAGTAAACCAAGGGAAGGAGCAACAAAAGCCATGCCGAAACTGAAGTCTCACAGCGGCGCGAAGAAGAGGTTCAACCTCACCAAGACCGGCAAGGTCAAGCGCGCGCACGCCTTCAAGAGCCACATTCTCACCAAGAAAGACACCAAGCGCAAGAGAGGCCTCCGTCAGGGCGCCTACGCGGACGTCACCAACGAGTCCGCTATCAAGCGCATGATCCCGTATAAATAAGAGGAGGTCGCAGCACAATGGCCAGAGTCAAAGGCGCGATGATGACGCGCAAGAGAAGAAATAAAATGCTTGGTCTCGCGAAGGGCTATTGGGGCAACAAGTCCCGCCACTTCAAGATGGCCAAGGAACAGGTGATGAAGTCCGGCCGCTATGCTTACGCCGGCCGCAAGCAGAAGAAGCGCGACTTCCGTCAGCTGTGGATCACCCGTATCAGCGCCGGCTGCAAAGCCAACGGCATGAACTACTCCACCTTTATGCACGGCCTCAAGAAGGCGGGCATCGACATGAACCGCAAGATGCTCTCCGAGACCGCCATTCACGACGCCGCCGCCTTCACCGCCCTGTGCGAGAAGGCCAAGGCCGCCCTTTAATGATAAACGCCCCGTCCTCACGGACGGGGCATTTTTTGTGCGTTTGTACCGTCCGCCCCCGTCGGAGGGTACCGCGTACGTCGACTGCCAGACAAGCACCCACCTCACCTTCGCCGGGGGCGAACGGTGCATCTCGGCTTGCGCTGACCACGGGTAGACACTGCCAACGCCGCGTGCGCCCCGCTATCGTAAAGATAAGGGCAAGGCGCTTTTCTTTGACGGCTCGACGCCGTTTCTTTTGGCAAGACAAAAGAAATGGG
>URDK01000133.1 GCA_900546485.1 uncultured Eubacteriales bacterium | reverse complement strand
CGTTTTTTATTCGGGTATGTCTATCTCGGTCGGGTCGTCCGGCTCCTCTACACAGACCCAGATGTCGCCGTTGGACTCGAGGTCGCCGATGACATTCAGCGGCTGCTTCATATACCTCGCGTGCGAGGATGCGGCAAGGGTGCCGTCCTTGAGATATATCGCTCCCTCGCTCTCAAAGATGAGGCGCGTGTTGCGTGTGACGCGGCCGGTCACCAGCAGCGGCTCGCCATAGGGCACGGGCTTTTTGAAGCGTACGCTGATGTCGCCCGTGACGGCCCAGGTATCCGGCTCCGTGATGTTTATGGCCCTGCCCAGGGCCTCGTCCAGCAGCGCGGTTATGACGCCGCCGTGTACTCTCTGCGGATAGCTCTGGTGCTCCGGCTGCGCCGTAACCAGCGCGGCCATCGTGCCGTCCTCAAGCTCGTAAAACCTGGTCTTGAGGCCATAGGGGTTGTTTATGCCGCACACAAAGCAGTTTCCGCTGTTGTTGTGCTTCCTGACTACCTTCTTTTTCAACTGAGATGCCTCCAAAATCAGAAGGGCAGCGCGCGCATAGCGCCGCCGACGGCGTCCTCCACCGCCACAATTACCTTCGCGAGGTCATAATTTGAAAATACCGTGTCCGCTATGCGCACCAGGTCGGCGTCCATGAGGAGACCCAGCGCGAACACCACGCAGCCCAGGCCGATAAGGGCCAGGACCACGCTCAGGACTATGCTCCATGCCTTCTTCATGCGTCCACCTCCCCGTGGTCATAGCACCACTCGCGGCCCTTGCGCAAAATGAGGTTCACAAAGCCCACGACGCAGCGCAGGAAGAACCACACCGCAAAAAACAGCAGCAGCAGTCCCAGCGCCGCAAGCACCAGCGCCGCGCCGGCCAGCAGCAGGATATCCGCCACCACGTTCATGCCCAGGAAGCAGAACGAGACGAGCAGCGCCGCCGCGCCGATGAGCACACCGCCGCAGCAGAAGATGCCCAGCGCCACGCAGGTAAAGAGCACAGTCAGCGGCAGGCCTATCACCACGCCCAGAACGCTGTACAGTATGAGCAGTCCGACCTTCGCCTTAGGCGGCTTGGGCAGCTCCGGCGGGCCGTCCCAGAAGGGGGGCAGCTCCGGCGCGTCCTCGTCCTCCGCAGGCTCGCTCTCAGCCGGCATATCCTCGGCTTCGGCTTCTTCCTCGTCCGGCTCCTCCGCCGTCACCTCAGGCTCCGAGTCGGGCTCAGTCTCCTCAGCGGCTTCATCTGCCGCCGCCTCGGCTTCGGGCTCCGCTTCCGGCTCCGGTTCGTCCGGGGCCTCCGGCTGTTCGGTCTCCGCCTCCGGCGCCTCTGGCGGCTGCTCGCAGGCGGGCTCGTCAGGCTCCGCCTCAGATGCGGGCTCCCCGGCCTCGGGCGCGGGCTCGTCCGCTTCAGGGGACTCGGACACGGCTTCGGTCTCTGGCTCCGCTTCCGGCTCCGGTTCGGGTTCGGCCGCTTCCGGCTCTGCCGGGAGCTCGGCCTCTTCAATTTCTTCAGTTTCTTCCGCTTCTGCGGGCTCTTCCTGCTCAGGCTCGGCGGGCTCGGGCTCGACCGGTTTCGGCTCGGGTCTGGCGCGCCGCGGCTCGGGCATCGGCACGCTGTCCGAAGCGCCCTCCTCGGGCGGGGTATAGCCGCGCAGTACGGATACCGCAGCAAAGGTCGGGCTGCCGAGGCTCGCTATGACCGCGGCGTCGTCACCCTCCTCGTCAAAGCGGGCGTTCACGCCCCGCAGTACCGCCTCGCGGTCCTGCGGCGCCATACCTGAGAGCAATTTTCCCAGCTCAGCAACATATTTCTGCCTGTCTATAACGGTCACCTCCAGAGTGACTCAAGGTCCAAAGTACGGGCACATGCCCGTTCAGGGTCATTATAATTGATTATATCACAGCCGGTCAAGCGTCAAAACAGCTCCGGAGCGCTTGACAAGCGCCGCTTCTTCAAATAAAATGAGAGTTCAGCGAAAAAGAACGCGGGGAGGATGCTTTAAGCTATGGCCAAGGATAAGAAAGTCGAACAGATAACCGACATGGAGGTCGATTTTGCCCAGTGGTTCACGGACGTCTGCACCAAGGCGGAGCTGGTGGACTATTCGGGAATAAAGGGCCTTTTCGTACTGCGGCCCTACGGCTACGCCATCTGGGAGAACATCCAGGCGGCGCTGGACGCGAAGTTTAAGGCGACGGGACACACCAACGTCTCCATGCCCATGCTGATACCCGAGAGCCTGCTTCAGAAGGAGAAGGACCACGTCGAGGGCTTTGCGCCCGAGTGCGCCTGGGTCACCGTCGGCGGCAGCGAGGAGCTGCCCGAGCGGCTGTGCATCCGCCCGACGAGCGAGACTCTGTTCTGCGAGCACTGGAGCCACATCGTACACTCCTGGCGCGACCTGCCCTGCCTCTACAACCAGTGGTGCAGCGTCCTGCGCTGGGAAAAGACGACGCGCCCCTTCCTGCGCGGGCGCGAGTTCCTCTGGCAGGAGGGCCACACCATCCACGCCACCGAGGAAGAGGCCCGCGAGGAGACGCTCCGCATGCTTGAGATATACGCCGACATCTGCGAGAACTGGCTCGCGATGCCGGTCATCCGCGGCGACAAGACCGAGAAGGAGAAGTTCGCCGGTGCGGAGAACACCTACACCATCGAGTGCATGATGCATGACCGCAAGGCCCTGCAGTCCGGCACCAGCCACTATTTCGGCGACGGTTTTGCCAAGGCCTTCGGCATAACCTTCTCCGACAAGGAGAACAAGCTGCGTAGCCCCTTCGAGACGAGCTGGGGCATGTCCACGCGCATAATCGGCGGCCTCATCATGACGCACGGCGATAACAACGGCCTGGTGCTCCCGCCGAGGATAGCACCCATTCAGGTCATCGTACTGCCCATCGCGGCGCACAAGCCCGGCGTGACGGAGGCCGCTGAGGCGGTCGTGGAGCGTCTGAAAGCCGCGGGCATCCGCGTGAAGGGCGACTTCTCGGACAATTCCCCCGGCTGGAAGTTTGCCGAGTGGGAGATGAAGGGCGTGCCCCTGCGTCTGGAGCTCGGCCCCCGCGACATCGAGGCGGGCGTCTGTGTGGCCGCGCGGCGTGATAACGGCGAGAAGGTCACGGTATCCCTCGACGAGCTTGAGACGGGCATCCCGGCTCTGCTCGAGGCCGTACAGCAGGGACTTTTCGACAAGGCGAAGCGCAACCTCGACGAGCACACCTACACCGCCCAGACTGTGGACGAGGTCAAGGACGTCATCGAGAATCGCGGCGGCGGCTTCATCAAGACCATGTGGTGCGGCGACGAGGCCTGCGAGCTGAAGATGAAGGAGCTTGCCGGCGTATCCAGCCGCTGCATGCCCTTTGAGCAGGAGCACCTGGGCGATACCTGCCCCGTGTGCGGACGCGCGGCCAAGAAGATGGTCGTCTGGGGCGTCGCGTATTGATCTGAGTTATCAACAAATAAAAGACCCGGCGTGGATGATCCGCGCCGGGTCTTTCTGCGTCTTTACGTTTCTACGTGTGCGCCGTTACGTATGGGCAGTCACGTAAGGCCCTACTGCAAGACACCCCATTTCTTTTGCCCTTGCCAAAAGAAACGGGGTTAGCCCCAAAGAAA
>URDK01000132.1 GCA_900546485.1 uncultured Eubacteriales bacterium | reverse complement strand
TCTCGGGGTCGACGACGGCGACGATGGGCATGTCGTGCGGGTCAACGCAGACGAACTTGCGGCGGCGCTCCACGTCCGTGATGACGTAGTTGATGGTGACCTCGGCCGCGGTGCCCGCGGTGGTCGGCACGGCGATGATGGGCACGCAGGGCTTCTTCGTGTCCGCAGTGCCCTCGAGGCTGCGCACGTCGGCGAACTCGGGGTTGTTGACGATGATGCCGATGGCCTTGGCGGTGTCCATGGGGCTGCCGCCGCCGATGGCGACGATGCAGTCAGAGCCCGCGGCCTTGTACGCCGCGACGCCCGCCTGGACGTTCTCTATGGTCGGATTGGCCTTTATGTCGGAGAAGATCTCATAAGCGATGCCCTCGGCGTCGAGCAGGTCCGTCACCTTCGCGACAACGCCGTGCTTGAGGATGGAGGGGCCGCAGCAGACCAGCGGCTTCTTCAGTCCGCGAGCCTTGAGCTCGCCGGGGATGGCGGAGACGGCGCCCGCGCCGTGGTAGGAGGTCTCGTTGAGCATGATGCGGTTTGCCATGGATTATTACTCCTTTCAGATGTTTGGCGTATGGTTAAATTATTAACTATCTGAGGGTATTTTAGTCCATCCTCTCCGCCGAGTAAAGTGACAAAAGGGCAAAAATGTAACCCGTCTGTCTCAAAGAAAAGACAGACGGGCGAAAAGCTCCGACAACTGCTCGGGCAGGGCGGCGACGAGGCGGCGCGACATCTCGCGCGGGGCCTCCCTCATGCCGCCGAGCACCCACTTGACAGTCATGGCAACGGAGCCGCGGCAGTAGAGCTCGAGCGCGAAACGCTCGTCCTCCGTCGGCGCGGCGCCGGTTTTCTTTTGTATGACGTCGAGGTAAAAGGCCATGATGGCCTCAAAGTCGTGCTCCTTGAGGCTGTTCGTGCCGTCGGCCCGGAAGGCGGCGGTGAAGAACACGCGCTCCTGGCGGATGTACTCGAACTTGCGCTCGAGCCCCTCGGCGATGGTCCGGCCGCTGCCCATGTGCTCAAAGGAGCGCGCGAGCAGCTTGCCGAAATACCAGTTGATGAGGTCGTATTTGTCGAGGAAGTTGCGGTAGAAGGTCTGACGGGTGACGCCGCACTTTTCCGCGATGTTCGTCACCGTGACGGCCTCCACACTCTGGGTCCTCATGCATTCCTCCATGGCCTTGGCGAGGCGGTACTTCGTTGCCTCGGAGCCTTTGTCCCTCGCACTGTCCATGGCTCAAAAGCCCTCGTAGATGAAGGCCCCGTGCCCGGAGAAGAAGGCCAGAACCGCGAGGAGCATGGCGGCGTAGCCGAGGACGCTGAGATATTCCCAGTAGGGTCTCTCCTTTTGCTTTTTCAGCCATTTCATGAGAGCAGCCATTCGTCAAGCACCTCCGTAAAGACGACCGCGCCGTAGTCATAGTCCAGATGCCCCGTGTCGTAGAAGCATTCTGCGCCCAGGGCGTCGGTCATGTCGTAGAATTCCACGCCGGCGGCCTCGCTCTTTTCGCGGCAGAGCTCACGCAGCTCGAGGTCGAGCGACTCCGGCTCCACCAGCGGATTCTCCGGCAGCCAGACCACCCGCACGCGGATGCCCTCCGCCTCGCAGAAGGCAAAGACCTCGTCCAGCGCGGCGAGGTTTTCCGCATAGAGCTCCGTCCCGCCCTCGAAGTAGAGGCCGTGGAGCTTCTCGCGCCGCTCGTCGAGCTCGGATTGCGTCATGTTGCCGTAGTAGAAGGCCTTCTGCTGCTGGGTGTAGGTCCGGCGGCGGAAGTCGCCCTCGCCGAGCAGGGCCTTGAGGTTGTCGGTCACGAACTCGCTGAGCCGGTCGCGCTGGAAGTAGAAATAGGGCTCGTACCACTTCCGGTGCCACTCGTAGGTCGGATTCGTGTCCATGTCGTCGTACATCGCGCCCCAGCCCAGCGCCAGCACCAGCTCGCTGCCGACCGTGATGTGCCCGCCCTCGAGCATCTCCACAAGGTCGCGCACCGTGCCGTAATCCATGCCCAGGTTTACATAATCCGCAGTGGTGAGGTCCTCACGATAGGCGGAGACGAGCTCCGAGGAGCCGAAGATGACGCGGTCCCAGACCTCCTCCGGGTGGTCGCGGCGGGTTATCTCATAGTCGTTGAGCCAGAAAAAGCCGCTCTTCTGGATAAAGCCCGAGGCCGAGAGCGCTATGTCGGCGAGCAAAACTATTATGAGGACCGCGGCGATAAAGCCGCCCCTCTTGAGGAAACGCGCAAATTTCATACCGCGCACCCCCTCACAGGCTCACGAAGCCGCGCAGGACGTTTGAAAGCTGCGTGGAATCGAGAGTGTAGAATATAGTGGTGAACGAGAACACGAGGGCCACGACGCAGCGGCGGAAGAGGACGTAGTACCGGTTCGCGCCGCGCTTGACGGTGGTGATGCCGCAGAGGTTCTCGAAGGCGAGCAGGCTGCCGTTCATGAGTCCGTCGAGGACGAAGGTGAGTGAGAAGCCGTGCCAGAGGCCCATGACCATCATGGTGCCGAAGCCTATCATCGCGCCCTGATACTTGTTGAGCTTCTTGCCGTTCAAAACGACGAAGATGTGCTCGCGTATCCAGTCGGTGAGCGAGACGTGCCAGTTGCGCCAGAACTGGGTGAAGGAGACGGCCTTGAGGGGCTTTTTGAAGTTCTCGGGCACCTTGAGGCCGAGGAAGCCGCCCATGGCTATGGCGATGTCGGCATAGCCGGACATGTCCAGCCAGAGCAGCAGGTAGCTCACGAGGCAGGCGGCAACCGACCACCAGGGCCTCGGCGAGAGCGCGGCGAGGCGCGCGAGGACGACGTTCACCAGCGCCATGACGACGACCTTTTTGAAGTAGCCGCGGATGAGGCGCTTGAAATCCCGCGTCAGGCTCTCACCGTTAACCGGCTGCGGCCGCGCGAGGCTGCGGGAGAAGTCGCGGTAGCGCAGAATAGGCCCGGCGGTGATGACTGGGAAAAAGAGCATGTAGTTGGCGTAGTGCAGGAAATTGAGCCTTTCACCGGTGTAGTAGACGTAGTAGACGGCGTCGACGGCCTTGAGCATGTTGTAGGCTATGCCGGTGAGGGCAAAGAGCAGCGGCAGCTCCGGGAAGAGCTCCCGAAAGCGGATGTAGAAGAAGGGTACCGCGCACAAAAGGCAGCAGAGCACAAAAACGACCTGCCTCCAGGCGCCCTTTCCCCTCCCCGCGAGGTGGGCTATGCCGAAGGTGACGACGGTGTATACCGCGTAGAAGACGGCGAGCCACTCGGAGACGTAGGCGATGAGGGCGAGGTCGAGGATGGGCAGGAAGCTCTCGAGCTTCGACTGCGACCAGTATTTTCGGGCCAGCACGCTGGCGGCTGCCCACAGGACGCAGCCGCCGAGCAGCCGGAGGGCGATATCCGCCTCAAGGAACCACATATGTCAGCAGAGCCCCTTTTTCATACCGACGACCTCGGCGATCTCGCTCACGGTGTTCATGGGGTAGAGGGTGAGGTCACGCTGGCTTATCTCGATGCCGAAGGTCTCCTCGGCGAACATGATCACGTCGACGGCGCCCATCGAATCCAGGAAGCCGGTATCAAAGAGATTGACGTCGAGGCCGTACTCGGGGTCGTCGTCCACCTCGCAGCGCTCGCGAATGTATTCATCAAGCTTTTCGATTATCTCATCCATCACGTTTTCCTCCGCTAAAGGTATTTCAAGGCATTATATCACAACTGTGACGCTTGTGCGAGAGAAATGTTGCGCGGGCCTTTCTCACTTCACCAAAAAAGGGGAAACCCCTTGATAGGGTTTCCCCCTTGGACCCCCTTCCTGATCTTCAATAAGCAAGAAGAGAGTTCCGCCCGCTGCGGCGGGCGGCCAGGGACTCTGTCCC
>URDK01000131.1 GCA_900546485.1 uncultured Eubacteriales bacterium | reverse complement strand
TCTCGTCAAGTATCACTGCCTTCGTATAAGTGGAGCCGACGTCGCATCCTCCGTAATATTTCATCTTTTCCCCCTCTTTATCACACGTCATATTCATACTTCGGGAACTTGTCGATGTCATAGTTCTGCTGCATTATATCCCGGCGCTCCATGCCGTCGTAGTGCTTCTTGAGGAAGGGCTCCACGACGTAGAACAGCGCCTTGCCGTCCAGGTCGAAGTAAAACACAGCAAACAGTCCCGCATATACCGCGGCCCCAACTCCCGCGAGTATGCCCAAAGTCTTTTTGAGTTTCCGCATTTTTCTGCCCCCCTTACCAGCTCATGGAGTCGTCAAACTCGAGCAGCGACGGGTCGAGCGGCTCCTCGTGCATGACGGTGAACATGTAGTCGTTCACTATGCGGCGTATCTCCATACGCGACACCGTGCGGCTGTCTGGCAGCGCGTGCGGCATCCATATGGCGTGAATGTTGCGCTTGCGGAACTCGTCCTCGAACATGCCGGTTATGCCCTGCATGCCCTTGCACTGCACCTGGTCGTACATCATGACCATGTCGCAGTTGAAGCGCTCCATGTTCTCCCATATCTCGAAGATGTGCTTGTAGCCGCCGACGGCCATGCGGCGCATGGGCGCCCACTCGTTGTAGAGCGTGAAGTCCTCCATGAGGTGCTCCTTCGTGTCCGTGCGCATGACTATGTCGAACATCAGGGAGTCCATGTTCATAATGGTGTTGAGGCCCCAGCAGTTGTAGGCCCAGGTGCACCAGTGAGAGTAGTAGAGAGGCGCGCAGCTCCAGGCCAGCACGCGGTGGCGAGTCTCCGGGAAGGTGTTTATCTTCTTCTCCACACAGCGGTACATTATCTTCTTCACTCGCTTGTCGGTCTGCGCCCAGATATCGCGATAGCCCGCCTGGGAGTAGTAGATGCGGTAGAGCGCCTGGGCCACGCCGTTTATCGGATAGTACGGCGTGTTCGCCGCGACGTCCCACTTCTCGCGCTCGAACACCGTGAGCTTGTTGTATTTCTCGATGTAGCTCACGAACACATCGTAGTCGAAGGGCAGACCCGTCTGCTCCTCGATGAACTTCCAGCACTCCTCTATCTCGCGGCGGCAGTGCTTCTGCACCAGCGGGTCGTCGAACTGCATGGGCTGAGGCATGGCGAAGAGCGGCTTGTCGTAGGCCCAGTCCTGGAGTATGGAGGTGCCCACGGAGCCGTCGCAGGCCTCGTTCGAGGTGACGAGGAAGGGGAAGTAATCCGGCATGTCGTCGAGGATGGAGAGTCCGGCCTCTGCCTGGCACATCGGGCAGGGGTCGCCGGGCAGGCCGATGGACTGCGCGGCGTCTATGTAGTTGAGCACCGTGTGGCAGTTGACGTGGCAGGTGACGAAATACGGCACCATCTGCAGCGGCACGTCGTCCATCCTGTCGCGCCAGGGGTAGAAGATGGCGCCGGCGACGGTCTCGTCGTGGGCTGGGGTCTTATACCACAGCGCGTTGCGCTTGCCGCCGTGGATGTTCGCGTCCGCGGAGAACATGCGCATGAACTGCCTTATCGTCTCATTGACCATGGCCCTGTAATGCCAGGCGGAGGCGGCGAGCGTCGGCCCGCGCATGCCCTCGAAGCCGCGGTCAAACCAGTGCATGACGGTCAGGTAGGTCTGACCTACCCAGCGGTAGCGCCACACGCCCTTTGCAAAATTTGCAATGCCGCCGTATTTCATGATGTCGTGCACCATCATGCCGTAGTTATAGAGCCAGATGCGGTTGAAGTAGTACATCGTGTCCTTGAAGCCGCGCCACTCGCGGTGCTTGTAGAGGCCGGTCTTGGGGATGTACAGGTCGCCCAGGCGCCGCTCGCCGTGCGGCTTGCCGTACCAGAAATCCCGGGCAAGCTTCTTAACGTTCTTGATTTTCATCTTCACTTGCCCTCCTGTATTTTCTTTATCTCAATGCTCTCGATAAACGCCTGGAACCGGGTCCGGAGCTGACCCGACGCGCTGTTTATGTACTCCTTCTCGATGGAGCAGACCGGGATACCGAAGTCGCGCTTGAGCACGATGGTGTTGATCGTGCGCTCATAGCTCCAGTACTCGCAGAACTTGTTGCTCTCCACGATGATGCCGTCGGCGTGATACTCGCGGGCGATGTCCGCGAGCTGCTTTTTGCGGCCGCGCATCTCGTCCTGACCCATGAAGCGTGGGCACATGCCGGTCTTGAGGTAGTGCCGTGCGATGGCGTCCAGCGGCTCCTGGCCCTCCTCAACGACTATCTCCTCCCTGCCGGGCATTGAGCCGTAGCAGTAACGGTCGGCCACGACCATGGCGCCGCAGCCCTCTATGAGCTGTGTGAAGCCCGGGTCGTCGTTCTCGGAGCCGGAGAGCATGACCTTGCAGCGGAACCAGGGCTTCGGGTCCGCCTCGCGCGTGCGCAGCTCCTCCGCGGTCTCACGCAGATAGGGCAAAATCAGATACTTGGGACACACCAGCGTCACGAGCTGTATGACGTGGAACTCATAGCCTGTTATCGTCGGATTGTCCAGCTTGCGGTAGTCGCCGATCTCTTTTATGAGCCGGCAGACCTCGTTGTGCTCTTCGATCGTGCGCATGAGCGCCTCGTCCGAGGTGTCGATGCCGAATTTCTCGTGCAGCGGCTTCAAAACATGTGCGCGGAGCTGCTCGCGGTAGTGCTCAAAGCTGTTCTCCGTCTTTTTAAAGGGCACGTCGGTGAATTCGCAGAAGAAATCCGGGTTCTGGATGAGGTCCATCATCTGCATGTGCTCCTGGAAGCGGCAGGTGACGGTGCAGGTCTCCGTGGCCATCTCGGCGTCCAGGAAGTTGTAGCCGCCCTCGAGCGCGCGCTCGAGCAGGCTGCGGCCATAGTGGCAGGTGCGGCCGGACATGTAATAGGTGGCGATGTCAGGCGAGGTGCACCTCGGCGCGCGCAGCCTCACCCCGAAGCAGCCGGGCAGGTCGAGCAGTACCTCCGGCATGAAATAGCAGGTGTAGCCCAAGGCGCGCTTCCCCTCGCCCTTGGCCCGCTTCACGAGGTCGTTGTTCGCCTCCTGGAGCAGGTCTTCAAAGAAAATCAGGTGCTTCAGGTCTCTCATTCAAATCCCCCTCTGTCAAGCGCTTGTTTTTTTGCCCAATTTGCTTTGCCAAAACACCTTTTATACTGTCAAGGATAACAAAGGTATCGTTAAATGTCAAACACATTTTTTCAACACAGCACAGGTATATTGCGCAGTTTCCGTTTTTAAAGCAATTTTGGATTGTTAATTATCATATTTTGAATTCATGGTCTTGTTTTGACCAGCCTGGCATATTCTGCAATGATATCCCGGCAAAGTGGCAAACTCGCAGCGCCTGTGCTACTATTGAACAAACAGGCAGCTGCACGTCATCGGAGGAATTGGATTGAATAAGCTCAAAAAACCCAAGCTGAGCGCAAAGTCGGTCGTACTGTATGTACTGATAGTCGTCGCTCTCTACATAGCCGCGCTGACAATACCCTATCTGCGGCACAAGCAGGTATCCTCTGAACTCAAGGACAGCTTCAGGGCGGAAAACTGCTTTTCTCCATCCACGGGCAGCGAGCGGGCGGCCTTTGTGCGGGACAATGGCGACGCGCTGCAATACCGGCTGTCCATGATGGCGCAGGCACAAGACGAGATAATCATGTCCACCTTCGACTTCTCGCCCGACGAGGCCGGACGCGAGGTCATTGCCGCTCTCATGTCCGCCGCGGAGCGCGGAGTCCGGGTACGGCTTCTCGTCGACGGCATCAGCGGGCTGCTGGACATGAGCGGCAACCCCTATTTTCGCGCCCTGGCCTCTACCGAGAACGTATCCGTGCGCATATACAACCCCGTAAATCTGCTCAAGCCGTGGAAGCTGCAGGCGCGCATGCACGACAAATATATAATCGTCGACGACAGCCTATACCTTCTCGGCGGCCGTAATACATCAAACCAGTTCCTGGGCAACTATGATTCCCGCAAAAACGTGGATAACGACCTGCTGGTCTGTTCAGACGGCGGAGAGGGCAGCTCACTCGCCCAGCTCAGGGGCTATTTTGAGCGCATATGGGCGCTCCCGGACTGCCGCGACTTCTCGCCCGGCAAAGAGACGAAACGGGTGTCGGAGGCTCGCCTGGAGCTTCAAAGCCTGGCGTCAGAGCCACCACGCAGATCGGAAGAGCGTCGTGTAGGGAAAGAGTGTAGATCTCGGTG
>URDK01000130.1 GCA_900546485.1 uncultured Eubacteriales bacterium | reverse complement strand
TGGGCTCAATTACACGAGCTCGATGACGGCCATCTCGGCGGCGTCGCCGCGACGGGGTCCGATGCGGGTCACGCGGGTATAGCCGCCGTTGCGGTCAGCATACTTCGCAGCGGTCTCGTTGAAGACCTTGTGCGCCACGTCCTCGCGGGTGATGAAGCTCAGGGCCTGGCGGTAGGCCGCCATGTCCTTCTGCTTGCCGAGCGTTATCATCTTCTCAGCCAGCGGCTGGATCTCCTTGGCGCGGGTGAAGGTCGTCTCCATCCGGCCCTTGTCGAGGAGATCAGTCACCTGCTGGCGCAGCATGGCCATGCGCGCCGCAGTCGGCTTGCCGAGTTTCCTTGTACCGGGCATTGTGGTTTCCTCCTTACTGGTTGTCGTCGCTGGCCAGGCTGAGTCCCATCATGGCGAGCTTGTGCTCGACCTCCTCCAGGGACTTCCGGCCCAGATTACGAACCTTTATCATCTCGTCCTGGGTCTTGCTGATAAGATCCTCGACAGTGTTGATGTTGGCGCGCTTGAGGCAGTTGAAGCTGCGGACCGAGAGGTCCAGCTCCTCAATAGTCATCTCGAGCACCTTGTCGCGCTGGGTCTCCACCTTCTCAACGACGGTGGAGCGGCTGCCGATGCTGTCGGACAGGTCCGTAAACAGCGTGAAGTGGTCCACCAGTATCTTGGCGCCCAGCGACACCGCGTCGCGCGGGGATATAGTCCTGTCCGTCCAGACCTCAAGCGTCAGCTTGTCGAAGTCCGTCTGGTTGCCAACACGGGTGTTCTCCACGGCGTAATTGACCTTCAGGACCGGCGTGTAGATGGAGTCCACGGGGATGGTGCCGATTATCTGCTGCGGATTCTTGTTCTTGTCCGCCGGGACATAGCCCCTGCCGTGATCGAGGGTCAGCTCCATCGACAGCGAAGCGTCCGGGCCCAGGGTGGCAATGTGCAGCTCCGGGTTAAGGATCTCGACTTCGCCGTCGGCCTTGATGTCGCCCGCCGTGACCTCGCACTCACCGGAGGCCTCAATGTAGACGGTTTTGGGCTCGTCACTGTGGAGGCGGGCGATGATGCGCTTGATGTTGAGGACGATCTCGGTCACGTCCTCCTTCACACCGGGAATCGTGGAAAACTCATGCTGGATGCCGGATATCCTGATGCTCGTCACCGCCGTACCAGGCAGGGACGACAGGAGCACCCGACGGAGAGAGTTGCCCAAAGTCGTGCCGTAGCCGCGCTCCAAAGGCTCGATCACATACTTGCCGTAAGAATCGTCCGTCGGAGTTTCGATGCACTCGATACGCGGCTTTTCTATTTCAATCATTTGCGAACTAACCCTCCTTTAAAATTTGCGCCATTGGGGGGCGCGCGCGTTGTTCAGCTTTCCAATCGAGGGTTTTTTTATCACTTGGAATAGAGCTCGACGATGAGGTGCTCCTCTATCGGCAGATCTATGTCCTCGCGAGCGGGGACAGCGGTCACCTTCGCGATCATGTTCGCGGCGTCATACTCAAGCCACTTCGGGGGCTGACGGAAGGCGTTGGCCTCCACGTTGGCCTTTATCTTTTCGAGGCTGCGGCTGCGCTCACGCAGGGAGACGACCATGCCCGGCTTCACCTGGAAGCTGGGGATGTTGACCTTGCGGCCGTTCACGGTGAAGTGGCCGTGGTTGACCAGCTGGCGGGCCTCCGCACGGCTCATAGCAAAGCCGAGGCGGTAAACGACGTTGTCGAGGCGGCTCTCGCAGATGGCGAGCAGGTTCTCGCCGGTCTGGCCGGGACGACGCTCGGCCATGTCGAAGTAGCTGCGGAACTGGCTCTCGAGGAGGCCGTAGTACCTCTTGGCCTTCTGCTTCTCACGCATCTGCTGGCCGTACTCGGAGGTCTTGCTCCTGCCCTGACCGTGCTGTCCGGGGGGATAGGGGCGGTTCTCCATTGCGCACTTCTGAGTGTAGCACCTGTCGCCCTTGAGGAAGAGCTTCTGGCCCTCCCTGCGGCACTGGCGGCAGACGGCGTCTGTATATCTTGCCATTTCTTCTTACCTCCCCTGATTACACGCGGCGGCGCTTCGGCGGACGGCAGCCGTTGTGCGGGATGGGCGTGACGTCCTTGATCATCGTGACCTCGAGACCCGCGGTCTGGAGAGCGCGGATCGCCGCCTCACGGCCCGAGCCGGGGCCCTTTACGTAGACCTCAACGGTCTTGAGACCGTGCTCCATGGCGGCCTTGGCGGCCGTCTCGGCGGCGGTCTGAGCCGCGAACGGGGTGCTCTTCTTGCTGCCGCGGAAGCCCATGCCGCCCGCGGAAGCCCAGGAAATGGCGTTGCCGTTGGTGTCGGTGATAGTCACCATGGTGTTGTTGAAAGAGGAGCTGATATGCACGGCTCCACGTTCGATGTTCTTCCGCTCTCTGCGGCGAGTGCGGACCTTTTTCTTGGGTGCTGCCATTACATATCCCTCCCTTACTTCTTCTTATTGGCTATCGTGCGCTTCGGGCCCTTGCGGGTACGGGCGTTGGTCTTGCTGCGCTGGCCGCGGACGGGCAGGCCCTTCCTGTGGCGCAGGCCACGGTAGGAGCCGATCTCGGTCAGGCGCTTGATGTCCAGCGCCACGCTGCGGCGGAGGTCGCCCTCCACGACGTAATTGTGGTCTATGCACTCACGGATCTTGGCCTCTTCCTCATCGGTGAGATCCTTCACGCGAGTGTTCGGGTCGATGCCGGTCATCTCAAGAATCTTATTCGCGCTGGTTCTGCCGATACCGTAGACGTAGGTGAGGCCGATCTCTATCCTCTTGTCTTTGGGCAGGTCAACGCCGGCTATACGTGCCATCTTTCGCAATCATTCCTTTCAATGATCTTCCCCGCGCCATTCAGGCGGAGGCTTGGTCCCGCCGGAGGGAACCTCCGTCCCGCGGGGGATGTGGTGTGCTCGGTGTCGTCTTTATGCTTTTTCAATTAGGGGCTCAGCCCTGACGCTGCTTGTGCTTCGGGTTCTCGCAGATAACCATGACTTTGCCATGGCGCTTGATTATCTTGCACTTCTCGCACATGGGCTTAACCGAAGGTCTGACTTTCATTTAAGCTCCTCCTATTCGGCTCGCACTTGAGCGCTTGCGCGCTCCCTTACTTCGATCTCCAGGTGATCCTGCCGCGCGTCAGGTCGTAGGGGCTCATCTGAACCGTGACCTTGTCGCCGGGCAGAATACGTATAAAGTTCATACGCAGTTTTCCGGATATGTGGGCCAGTATCGTGTGGCCGCCGCCGATGTCCACGCTGAACATCGTGTTGGGCAGGGATTCAACGACCGTGCCCTCAAGCTCGATCACATCATCTTTTGCCAAGTTTCAATAACCTCCCTTGCGGTTCCTCGTCATAGATCCTCTGCCGCTGTCAGGATCTCGGGCTCGCCGTCCGTGATGAGTATCGTGTTCTCATAGTGGGCGGCAAGGCTGCCGTCGATCGTTACGGCCGTCCAGTCGTTGTCCAGCACCCGGACCTTCCAGTCACCGGCGGTGACCATCGGCTCTATCGCGAGGGTCATGCCCTTCACGAGCCTCGGTCCGTGGCCCGGTTCACCGAAATTCGGTATCTCAGGGTCCTCGTGCAGCTTGGCGCCGACACCGTGACCCTCATACTCGCGCACGACCGCAAAGCCGTGGCTCTCGACGTATTCCTGTATCGCGTGTCCGATGTCGGAGATGCGGTAGCCGGGCTTGGCGAACTTGATACCCTCGAAGAAGCTCTGCCGCGTCACCTCGATGAGCCGCTTTGCCTCCTCGCTTATCTCGCCGCAGGGATAGGTCCCCGCGCAGTCGCCGTTGAAGCCGTGTACCTTTGCTCCTACGTCCACGCTCACGATATCGCCGCTGCGGATCGTCCGCGGGCCGGGGATGCCGTGTACGACCTCCTCGTTCACGGAGACACAGGCGCTGCCCGGGAATCCTCCGTAGTTCAGGAAGGACGGGGCCGCTCCGGAGCGCAGTATGAATTTGTGGACTTCCCTGTCGATCTCACGCGTGGTCACGCCGGCCGCGATGGCCTGGCGTGCCACGGTGCGCGCGAGCGCCGTTATCCGGCAGGCTTCGCGCATGAATTCGATCTCACGCGGGGACTTGACTATTATCATAGTTCGATCCCCAGCGTCTTGGCTATCTCGGCCGTGGTGGCCTCGATCGCCGCCGATGCGCTGGGGGCGGAGAATGTCCGCGCGCTGCTGATGCCCTCGCCCTTCTCGTCCCTCGAGTCGGTGGAGGACGCCAAGGAGCTGGCGCGCAACCTCGGCATCGAATACAACGTCATTCCGATCTCGGAAATCTATACCAGCGTGGTGAACACCCTCAAGCCGGTCATCGGCGGCACGGAGTTCGACGCCACGGAGGAGAATATCCAGACCCGTATCCGCACGGTGCTGTTGATGGCCGTGCAGAACAAGGCGGATTACATCCTGCTCAACTCGTCGAACAAGAGCGAAAATGCGC
>URDK01000129.1 GCA_900546485.1 uncultured Eubacteriales bacterium | reverse complement strand
GTGGTGCCCGGCGCGATGACGCAGGGGTAGCCGCCGAGGCGCAGCGTGCCGCCCTTGTCCACACTCTCGCTCTGGCCGGGCATGAAGTCGATGACCTTGTGTGGGCTCTCGGGGTCGAATTCGCCGGAGTTGGCCCCCGCGAGCCCCGCGGCGTCGCGCGCAAACTCGATGACCGCCGTCTGCATGCCGAGGCAGATGCCGAAGTAGGGCACGTGGTGTTCGCGCGCGTACCTAGCCGCGATGAACATGCCCTCGGTGCCCCTCAGGCCGAAGCCGCCGGGGACGATTATGCCGTCGAGGCCTGAGAGGGCCCGCTCGCCCTCGGGCTTTTCCAGCTCCTCGGCGTCTATCCAGTCGATGTCCACCCTCGCGTCCTGGGCCCAGGCGGCGTGGCGGAGTGCCTCGGCCACGGAGAGGTAGGCGTCGTGGAGCTTCACGTACTTGCCGACGAGGCCTATCTTCACGCTGCGACTCTGGCTGTGCATGCGTGCGACCATGGCGCGCCACTCGGTGAGGTCCGGTTCCGGAGTCTCCAACCCCAGCTCCCGGCACACGACGCGGGCAAGGCCCGCCTCCTCGAGCATAAGCGGCGCCTCATAGAGCGTGGGCAGCGTCACGTTCGATATGACGCAGTCCTCCGAGACGTTGCAGAAGCCCGCGACCTTGCGGAAGATGCTGCGGTCCTCGATGGGCTCGTCACTGCGCAGAACAATAATATCCGGCGAGACGCCGAGGCCCTGCAGCTCCTTTACCGAGTGCTGGGTGGGCTTCGACTTGTGCTCGCCGGAGGCCTTGAGGTAGGGCACCAGCGTGACGTGGATGAAGATGGCGTTGCCCTTGCCGGCCTCGCGGCCTATCTGCCGTATGGCCTCGATGAATGGCTGGCCCTCTATATCGCCTATGGTGCCGCCTATTTCGGTTATCAGTACGTCCGCGCCGGTGCGCTCGGCCAGGGCGCGGATGCTGCCCTTTATCTCGTCGGTGATGTGCGGGATGGTCTGGACGGTGCTGCCCAGGTACTCGCCGCGGCGCTCCTTCTGGATGACGGAGGAGTAGACCCGGCCGGTGGTGAGGTTGGAGAGGCTGTTGAGGTCCTCATCTATGAAGCGCTCGTAGTGGCCGAGGTCCAGGTCCGTCTCCGCGCCGTCGGCGGTGACGTAGACCTCGCCGTGCTGATAGGGGCTCATCGTACCGGGGTCCACGTTTATGTAGGGGTCGAGCTTCTGCGCCGCGACCTTGAGGCCCCGCGCCTTGAGAAGTCTGCCCAGCGAGGCGGCCGTTATGCCCTTGCCCAGGCCGGACACCACGCCTCCCGTCACAAAAATATGCTTTGTCATTTTCCCGCGCCTCCCGCTCTATTCATAGGTTTTTATGATGTTCTCCGCAAGCTCCCGCTTGGACACGCGCTGGTCCATGGCCTGCTTCTCCATATATCTGTGCGCCTCGGCCTCCGTCATGCCCAGGCGCTCTATGAGCAGCCATTTGGCCCGGTTTACAAGGCGTATCTCCTCTATCTTCTCCTCCACGGAGGCCTGGCGCTCCTCCATACGGCGCAGGCGCTCCCGCGTGGCGCAGAGTACGCTCAGCGACTGGCGCACCACCGGCACCGGCGCAGGCTTCGACACCGTGAGCACTCCGTACTCCGTCACCTTGGAGCAGACATCCTCGTACATTGCGGCCTTTACGAAAAGCAGCACGCCGAGGCCCGTATCGCTGCATAGTCCCGTGGCCAGGCGGATGCCGAAGTCGTCCGGGAGCGGGGCATTTATCAGCACGAGGTCGTATTCCGCCTCGAGCAGCCTGCGGCGCGCCTCGCTGACGCTGCCGACAAAATCCAGCGGCCAGTAGTCCGTCATGGGCAGGAGCGTGCGCATGGCGCTGTTGAATTTTTCTGAGGCCGAGACCACGAGCACGCCGTAGGTGCGCTCCCGAAATACCATGTCGCTCCCTCCCTTCGCCGGAATATGTCTTCGCTCAGCGCCCGAAATAAGCCCGGGCCACAGCCTCGGGCAGGTGCTCGGCTATGAACTCACTCCTCTCCGCCGCGGCCGCGGCCTCAGCAAGCGAGGCGGGCAGGCGGCGGTAGCCGTCCAGGACGCTGGGCGGTGCGGTATAGAGGTTTATATCCGCCGGTTTGGGCAAATCGAGCCGCTTTTCAATGCCGTCCAGCCCAGCATGTATGAGCAGGGCAAAGGCGATGTAGGGATTCGCCATCGGGTCTGCCGAGCGGAGTTCGGCGCGCCGAAACTCGCCCTCGGCCGCCGGGATGCGGATGAGCTGGGAGCGGTTCTCGCTCGACCAGGTGACGTACCTGGGAGCCTTGAAGCTGCCGAGGCGTGCGTAGGACGCCTCGCAGGGGTTCAGAAACACCGTCATGTCGTATATCCTGTCCAGCACGCCCGCAATGACATAGGGCAGGGGGTCGAGACCGTCCACCTCGCCGCGGACGGACATGTTTATGTGCAGGCCGCTGCCGGCGCAGTTGGGCAGGGGCTTGGGCGAGAAGTCCGCGCACAGGCCGTTGCGCGCCGCAACTGTGCGCACCACGGCGCAGAATGTCACCGCGTTGTCCGCCGCCGAGAGCGGGTCGGAGTAGCGGAAGTCTATCTCGTTCTGGCTCGGGCCCTCCTCGTGGTGGGAGCTCTCCGGATGGATGCCCATCTGCTCGAGCGTAAGGCAGACCTCGCGGCGGATGTTCTCGCCGCGGTCCTCGGGAGCGATGTCCATGTAGCCCGCGTGGTCGTAGGGGATGCGCGTCGGCTCTCCTCCGGCGTCGCGCTGGAAGATGTAGAACTCCATCTCCGAGCCGAAGGCAAAGCTGTACCCGGAGCGCTCGGCCCGCTCCACCGCGCGGCGCAGCAGGGTGCGGGTATCCGCCTCGAAGGGGCGGCCGTCGGGGTACTTTATATCACAGTAGAGCCGCACGACCTTGCCGTTCTCAGGACGCCAGGGCAGTTCTGCAAGAGTGCCGGGGTCGGGATGCAGAAACATATCCGAGCGCACCTCGCCGCCGAAGCCTGGAATGGCCGAGGCGTCTATCGCTATGCCCGAGCGGAAGGCCCGCTCCAGCTCCGAGGCCATGATGGAGACGTTCTTCTGCCGGCCGTACACGTCGCAGAAAGCGAGGCGAACGAACTTCACGTTTTCCTCCCTCGCGTACTGGATTATCTCATCCGCGGTATACTTCATATCGCTTCCGACCTTTCTGCCGTTTCAAAATCAAAAAACCGAGGGCGGTCATTCGACAGTTATCCCTTACTCCGAATGAACTCCCTCGTTCATGCGGTAACTTTACTACACTACAGCCTGTTTGTCAACTTGGTTTTTTGACTATTGTGCTGATTTTTGCAAGCAACCTCTTGACAAATTGCACTAAGGAGCTTATATTGTTCGCGTTGTACGGCAAGGGCGCCGCAGCAGCATTGGCTGCGGCACCCCTGCCGCTTTTTATTTCTTCAAAGAGGTGATCGTCATGGCGGCAGTTCCCGAATACTTTGGATGTATGGTTTTTGACGACAGGGCAATGAAGGCCCGGCTCCCCGGCTGGGTATATAATTCCCTCAAGGAGACCATTGATGCCGGGCGCCCGCTCAATTCCGACGTTGCGGGCGAGGTCGCCTCGGCCATGAAGGACTGGGCGGTCGAGCGCGGTGCAACGCACTTCACGCACTGGTTCCAGCCCATGACCGGCATTACCGCCGAGAAGCACGACAGCTTCATAAGCCCCGCGCCCGACGGCGGCGTCATCATGGAGTTCTCCGGCCGTGAGCTCATCCAGGGAGAGCCGGACGCGTCCTCCTTCCCCTCCGGCGGCCTGCGCGCCACCTTCGAGGCCCGCGGCTACACCGCCTGGGACCCGACGAGCTACGCCTTCATCAAGGGCCATACGCTCTGCATCCCCACGGCCTTCTGCTCCTACGGCGGCGAGGCCCTCGACAAGAAGACGCCCCTGCTGCGCTCCATGGATGCTCTCTCGCGTCAGGCCCTGCGCGTGCTCAGGCTCTTCGGCAAGGACGACGTGAAGCGCGTCTTCCCCTCCGTTGGTCCGGAGCAGGAGTACTTCCTTATTGATAAGGAGATGTACAAAAAGCGCCGCGACCTGGTCTGCACCGGCCGCACCCTTTTCGGAGCCCGCCCACCCAAGGGTCAGGAACTCGACGACCACTATTTCGGCAGCATAAAGCCGAGGGTCGAGGCATATATGAAGGACCTGGACGAGGAGCTCTGGAAGCTCGGCGTCCTGGCCAAGACCGAGCACAACGAGGTGGCCCCCGCTCAGCACGAGCTCGCGCCCATCTTCGGCCCGGCCAACATCGCCACCGACCACAACCAGCTTACCATGGAGATCATGCAGAAGGTCGCGGCCAAACACGGCCTCGCATGTCTCCTTCACGAAAAGCCCTTCGCCGGGGTGAACGGCTCAGGCAAGCATAACAACTGGTCGCTCACCACCGATACCGGGCTCAATCTCCTCTCCCCCGGCGAGACGCCGCACGAGAAC
>URDK01000128.1 GCA_900546485.1 uncultured Eubacteriales bacterium | reverse complement strand
CTGTGTTTATAATCTGAGGCACCATCGTTTCGGGTACGTCAGATTTGTCAAGCGACAGGGAAGCGTAAAGGGCCGCGCTTTCTTTCCGCTCAAAAATTTTAATCGTTCTCCATACATCTCTTTACTTCCTCTTGACACGAATAATCTATACGTGTTATAACATGTATAAATTATTCGTGTTTGGAGTTGATCACAATGACCGATCTTATGGAAGCTCTCTTTGAGTACATCAACAAAGTTACCCTTCAAAATTACCTGGCTGTGGACTCCGATTACCGGATCAGCAGCACCCGGCGGGATATCTGGTCCCTGGAGATCCTCGATCATCTGGATGAAGAGGGGCGCACCCTGTTCGACCGCTATGAAAAGGCCGCCTTTCAGGAGAACTCCTGCCTGCTGGAGGCCATGTTCCTGGCCACCGTGGACCTGTGCCGGGAGCTGAACGGAAGGCTGACCGCCTGAGCGTTCAGCCCCCGCCGGTCATCCCTCCTCCGTCTTCTTGGCGGCGGCCTTTTTGGCCGCGGGCTTCTTGGTGCTCGTCTTGGAAGCTGCGGTCTTCGCCGTCGTCTTTTTGGCTGCCGGCTTCTTTGCCGCAGTGGACTTCTTCGCCGCCGGCTTTTTGGCCCCGGCGCTCTCAGCCTCGGCAGTCTCCTGGCCTTCGGCACCCTCAGCGGGCTTCTCAGCCGGCTTTTTCTTGTATCCGCGCTTGTCCTCGGGGACAAACAGCGCGCAGTCCTCATTTATGCAGAAGGGCTTGAGCTTTCCCTTGCCAGGCCGTTTGAACAGAGTGTGGCCGCACTCGGGGCAGATCTCCTTGGTAGGCACGTCCCAGGTCATGAAACCAATTATCTCACGTCCATCCATGCCCTTGCCGCGCCAGGGGCAGTCCTTGCCGCGCTCACAAGCGTAGTAGGTGTAGCCGTTCTTCGAGGTGCGTTTGAGCAGCCTACCGCCGCAGGCGGGGCACTTGCCGGGCATCTCGACGACTATGGGCATGGTGAAATTGCAGTCCGGGAAGCCCGGGCAGGCCAGAAAACGACCGAAGCGGCCGGATTTGTAGACCAGATTCTTGCCGCAGACAGGGCATATCTCCTCCGAAACCTCGTCCGGGACCTTTATGCGCTGGCCCTCCATGGCCTTTTCGGCACTCTTGAGCTCCGACTCAAAGCCGCCGTAGAAGTCGGAGAGGTACTCCCTCCAGCCCTTCTCGCCCTTTTCGATGTCGTCGAGCCCGTCCTCCATGCGTGCCGTGAACTTGAGGTCCACGATGTCGGGGAAGCGCTCCTCCATCAGGCCGGTGACGACCTCGCCCAGGCTGGTCGGGCGCAGGTATTTGCCCTCCTTTACCACGTACTCGTGGCTGAGGATGGTGGTTATCGTGGGCGCGTAGGTGGACGGGCGGCCTATGCCCTTTTCCTCCATCGCGCGGATGAGCGTCGCCTCCGTATAGCGGGAGGGCGGCTGGGTGAACTTCTGCTCCTTCG
Source organism: uncultured Eubacteriales bacterium (assembly GCA_900546485.1). Taxonomy (GTDB): domain Bacteria; phylum Bacillota; class Clostridia; order Oscillospirales; family Oscillospiraceae; genus Scatomorpha. The sequence continues at coordinate 3,354 of URDK01000128.1, read as the reverse complement.
TGAGCTTCACGGCCTCGGCGCTGTCGCCCTCATTCAGCTCGGGCAGGGGCTTTTTCGGCGTCGCGGCGTCCTCCTCGCGCTCGTCATCATAGACGGCGGTATAGCCGGGGAATACCAGCTTAGAGTAGTTGGCGCGGAACACGTGTCCCTCGCAGGCGGCGTCGACCACGACGTTGTCATACACCGCGTTCGCCATCTGGCAGGCCATGAAGCGGCCCCACACCAGGCGGTAGAGCATGTACTGCTCCTTGGTGAGGTCCTTGCGGACCTGCTCAGGCGCAAGGGCGGCGTTCGTCGGGCGTATTGCCTCGTGCGCGTCCTGGGCGCCGGCCTTGGTCTTGTAGCGGCGCGGCTCCGGCGGGCAGTAGGCCTCGCCGTAGTGGGCAGTTATGAAGCTGCGCGCGGCGGAAAGAGCGTCATCAGAAAGGCGGAGCGAGTCTGTACGCATGTAGGTTATGAGACCCACGGTGCCGAGTCCGCTGATATCCACGCCCTCATAGAGCTGCTGGGCGATGGACATGGTGCGCCGGGGCGTCATGCCCAGGCGGCGGCTGGCCTCCTGCTGGAGGGTCGAAGTTATGAACGGGGGCGAGGGGCTGCGCTGCTTTTTGCCGCGCTTTACGCTCTGTATCTTGAACTCCTTGCCCGTGACGGCGGCGATGACGGCGTCGGTCTCGGCCTCGCTGTGGAGCTCAGCCTTGCCATCGGCATTGCCGAAGTAGCGCGCGGTGAACTCGCCCTCACCGGAGCGGAGCACGGCGTCCAGCAGCCAGTACTCCTCAGGCACGAAAGCGCGTATCTCCTGTTCTCTGTCCACGACCATGCGGGTCGCAACGGACTGCACGCGGCCGGCGGAGAGCCCGCGGCGTATCTTCTTCCACAGCAGCGGCGAGAGCTCGTAGCCGACTATCCTGTCCAGGATGCGGCGCGCCTGCTGGGCGTTCACGAGGTCTATATCTATGTCACGCGGCGCGGCGATGCTCTCGGTCACCACGCGCTTCGTTATCTCGTTGAAGGTGACGCGGCAGGCCTTGTCGTCCGGAAGGTCCAGCAGCTCCTTGAGATGCCAGGCGATCGCCTCTCCCTCGCGGTCCGGGTCGGTCGCGAGATAGACCATGGACGCCTTCTCCGCGCGCTCGCGCAGGTCGGCTATCACGTCCTCCTTGCCCTTGACGGGGATATACTGCGGCTCAAAGCCGTGCTCTATATCCACGCCCATCGTGCTCTTGGGCAGGTCGCGCAGGTGACCCATGGAGGCCACGACCTTGTAGTCGCTGCCCAGATACTTTTCGATGGTCCTGGCCTTGGCCGGGGATTCGACTATGACCAGTGCCGTCTTTGATTTTGCCATTTAAAATGTCCTCACTTCTGACTTATATTCAGCGTAAACCGTTTGCCCGGCTCCTGTCTGACGAGGCCGCTTATCTGGAGCATCGTCAGCTCGGAGAGCACCTCCTGTGCGGGCAGGCCCGTGCGTTCTATTACGTCGTCTATGTGCATTGAAGGCCGCTCCAGCGCTGTCACCACGGCGAGCTGCGCTTCGGTCAGGCCCTCAAGCTGTTTCCTTAGGTCAATATATTCCACCCCTTGGGGCTTGTCAACGTCTTTTTGCCCGACATCCTGTTTGGCAGGCCGCTTCTGCGGCCGCGGCTCGGGTGCGGAAGCGGCTATCGCCCCTTCATAGCTCTCAGGCATTTTCCTCGTTTGTCCGGGGTCATGCAGGCCTGAAAACCGGCCCTCAAAACCGCAGAGTATGTCCCAGCCGCAGGTGACGGGCAGTGCGCCGTCCATTATCAGTTCAAGGCTGCCCGCGGCATTTTCGGAGTCAACATTTGCGGGCACCGCAAATATCTCCTTGCCCTGGCTCGCCGCCTCGTCGGCAAAAAGCAGCGCGCCGCTTTTCTTAGGCGCCTCCACAACAACAGTAGCCACGCTCAATCCGGCGGTTATGCGGTTTCGCGCCCTGAAGAAGGCCGGGTGCCGTTTGGCTCCCGGCGGATACTCGCTTATCACAGCGCCGACGGCCGCTACGTCCTGCGCCGTGGCTCCACCCCAGGCCATGTCGTCTATCGCCGAGCCCAGCACACCTACGCAGCTGCCGCCCGCCATCAGCGCGCCCTGCGCCGCCGTCACGTCGACCCCCGGTGTGAGGCCCGATATCACGAGCCCGCCGCAGCGGCTTATCTCGTAGCCGAGCCGCGCGGCCATCTTCAGCCCATAGGGCGAGGCCCCGCGCGTGCCCACCACGGCTATTGCGGCCTTCTCATCCACAACGGGCAGCCGCCCGCGCACATACAGCACGGCGGGCGGGTCGTATATGGCCGCGAGGCGCCGAGGATAGTCCGCGTCCTGTATGGTCTTGATATCGATGCCCAGCTCATCGCAGCTGCGCATTATCTCGTTAGCCCGGTCAAAGCTCTTGTTTTCAAGCGCGGAACACTCCAGCTCAGTGAGCCCATCCAGCGAGACATAATCGCCTCTCGGAGCAAAATACAGCTCGCGCACGCCGCCGTAGTGCTCCAGCAGCAGATGCTTGGTGCGGGCGCGAACGCCTGTAAGGGACGAGAGCCAGAGCCAGTATTTAAGTTCCGACATCCCGCTTCCTCCTCACAGTCTCCTGCCTGAAAGCTCCCACATTATGATCGTCCCGGCCATGGCCGCGTTCAGCGATTCGCTGCCAGGCACCATGGGTATTATGACCGCCCCGTCGCAGAGCTCCATGAGCTCCCCCGAAAGACCGTGCCCCTCGTTCCCTACCGCAACGGCGGCGCGCTCAAGCTGCGCCTGCCTTATGTCCCGCGCGTCGGAACGGAGCGCCGCGCCGAAAAGCGGAAGCTCCCACTTCCGAAGCAGCTGCTCCAGTCCTGGCATATCCGTTTCGATCACGTATTGGCGGAAAGCTGCGCCCATGGTAGAGCGCACGCAGCGGGGCGAGGTCGGGTCAGCGCAGTCGCCCGTAAGGATGACCGCGCCGACGCCCAGGGCGTTGGCCGTCCTTATGACCGTGCCGACGTTTCCTGGGTCCTGCACGCTCTCGAGCACTATGGCGCTGTTCACGCGCTCCGGCGTGCGCCGCTCAGGCAGCCGCACCGTGAACACCGGGCCGGGGCTGTTCTTTACCGGCGAGGCATAGCCCACGAGCTCGGCGGGCGCGCAGTAGAGCTTTGCCCCCTCCGGGAGCCGCTCCGGAATCCGCGCCTCGTCCGTGAGCACGCTCGTCACCTCACAGCCGGAAGAGAGCGCCTCGCCGAGGAGCTTTTCCCCGTCGAGCACAGTCTCCCCCTGCCCGCGCCTCAGCGCGCCTTCGGAAGCAAGCCGTCTCAGATAGGCTATATACCCGTTTTTCCTGGAACT
>URDK01000127.1 GCA_900546485.1 uncultured Eubacteriales bacterium | reverse complement strand
ATCCGGCGCCACGGAGACCACCGCGCCGTCCCGCTCGAGCTTCGCGCGGTCGGGGCGCAGGTCCATCAGAGCCTTTATGCTCCCGCGGCTGCGGCCCACGGCGTATTCCTCAAAGAGCGCGCCCAGCTGGTAGAATACCATGACCGCCACGGCCTCGCTCATGTCGCCGAGCGCCACCGCGCCCACCGTCGCGACGGCCATGAGGAAGTTTTCGTCGAAAACATGCCCGCGAACTATGCCGCGCAGGGCGCTCCAGAGCACGTCGTATCCCGCAACGAGATAGGGCAGCAGCAGGAAAAGCCGGCGGGGAAGTCCCTCGGGGATGAGATAAGACGCCGCAAAGAGCAGCGCCGCCGCGACGAGACGTATAACCGCCGTCTTCAGGCCGCCGGAGCCGTGGTGATGGTGCTCATGCCCGCAGCCGCAGCCGTCGTCGTGGCAATGCTCGTGCTCGTGATGATGCTCATGCTCATGCTGATGCTGATGCTCATGGCTGTGCTCATGGCTGTGCTCGTGATGATGCTCGTGGCCGCAGCAGCATTCGCAGTGCTCGTGTTCATGCTCACTCGTGGACATGCTCGAGGCCTCCTTCCAGCATCTTGAGGACGTGGTCGTCGTCAAGCGAATAAAAGACGCTCTTGCCCTCGCGGCGGCACTTGACCAGACGGGCCGCGCGCAGAGTGCCGAGCTGATGGCTGACCGCGCTCTTGGTCATGCCCAGCGCCTCGGCCAGGTCGCAGACGCAGAGCTCGCGGACCGCCAGCGCCGATATGATGCGCATACGTGTCCCGTCGCCCAGTACCTTGAAAAAGCCGGCCACGGTGTCCAGCATGCTGCCGTCGTGCATCTTCCCGCGCACTTCGGCCACAGCGTCCTCGTGGACTATATTCTCGGAGCAGGAGAATTCGCTTTTTGCCATGTCGTCGCCTCCAGATGGTTGAACAATTGCTCAACTGTTTGTTACATACGCATTATAGTTGAGCAACTGTTCAACTGTCAAGAGAAAATTTTGTAGGAAGCAATAAAAAATTTTCTGATATCAAAAATATTTTGTTGACATTTTGTTCACGGGGCTATATACTGTAAATGCAACAGAATTATTGCCGCATGAAAAAATCTTTTTGTGCGACATGTCTAACACGGGTACGGTTGCGGTCAGTGCACGGACCGCGCGGCGAAAGCCGCAAAGACCTCATCATGGGGAGCCTTTGCCGCCTCCGAGTTCCTGCCGCGAGCCGCGGCGGGCCGAGAAGGAAACTAAAGGTATTTTTCAATGAAAGAGGGAGGTCCAAAAAGTGAAGGAAAACAACGAGACCAAAGCAGCCATGCAGGACAGCGAATTTTCGCTCTCCGCCGTCCCGGAGAGTGAGCGCAAGAGCTACATAAGCCTGACGATCATCTGGACGGGCTTCGTTTTCGTCATCGTCTCGATGATGGCCGGCGGCACGCTGGCCGTCGGACTGGATTTCAAGCACGTCATCTACGCGACTCTCATCGGCAACGTCTTTCTCTGCCTCATCGCGGTCGCAGTCAGCGTGATCGCCAGCAAGACCGGACTCACCTTCGCACTGCTTACCCGTTACAGCTTCGGCACCATGGGCTCCAAGCTGGCTTCCATCTTCGTGCCCATCGTCAACATCGGCTGGTACACCATCCAGGCCGCCACCTACGGCCACTTTGTCGCCACGGCGCTCGGCCTCGGCGAGGTGGGCGAGGCCATCTGCATGGTGCTCAGCGCCATTGCCATGGGCGCCTTCGCCTTCTACGGCGTGAAGGCCATCACTATCCTCGGCTACGTGGCCATCCCGGCCATCGTGTTCCTCTCCATCGCCACCACCATCCGCTCTATGGGCGTGCTCGGCAGCTGGGAGGCCCTCATGGCCTACCGCCCCTCGGCGCCTATGACCCTCGCCGCCGGCGTCACCACCGTAATCGGCGCGTGGATACTCTCAACGGCGACATGTATCGCGGACATAATGCGCTACGCCAAGAGCACAAAGACCGCCGTGGCCTCCGCGCTCACGGGTCTGCTCTTCGGCAACATCCTCATGATCGTCTGCGGCGCCATCGCCACCATCGCGATGAACGACTACGACCTGACCAACGTCCTGCTCGGCTTCGGTCTCGTCATCCCCGCGCTCATCCTCATGACCACCAACATCTTCACGACAAACGTCGCCAACCTCTATTCCACCAGCCTCAACCTCGCGAACAGCTTCAAGGCCGGACGGAACAAGACCCTCATCGTCGTCATAGCCATCTCGGCGCTGGCCACGCTGCTCAAGCCCTATCAGGTGGACTTCTTCTACTCCTTCCTGAACGTGCTCGGCAACATCGTCCCGCCGCTCGCGGGCATCATCCTCGCCGACTACTTCATCATCCACAAGGGCCGTTATACCAGCCTTGAAAGCGCCGCGTTTGCAAAATGGAACGCGATACCCTGGATAAGCTGGGTCGTGAGCGCGGTGCTCGTGTACGTCATCCCCTGGGGTCTGCCCTCGCTCAACAGTCTCGTGCTGGGCGCGCTGCTCTACACGGTGCTCATGCTCGTCACAGGAAAAAACAACGTGATGCTCAATAGGGAGGCGAACTGACATGACGGATAAGAACAAGAAGCCCAGTCTCCTGCGCTACAAGCTGGCTGCGCTCATCGGCACCATAATCATGGCCATAGGCGCCTTCATGGCCTGCCTCTGCGTCACCCCCGCGTACATAACCGTCGGAAACGTGCTGCTCGTTGTGAGCATCGTGATAATGGTCTACGGATATTCCGTCTGGCAGCCATAACAAAATACGCCCCGGGGCCTTGGCAGGCTCCGGGGCGTACGTGCGGCGAAAACATTATTCGCTGCGGCTCGCGTCCATATAGTTATATAATGTGTACTTGCTTATGCCGAACTGCTTGCTGACCTTGTCTCCGCTCTTGGTGATGAGGAAGGCGCCGGCGTTGTTGAGGAACTGGATGGCCTTTATCTTGTCGTCCTTGTTCATCATGGCGACCGGCTTGCCGACGAGCTTGATGGACTGGCTGATGAGCTCGTCGAGGAGGTCGTTGACGTTGAGCGGGATGCTCTCAGGCTCGGAGGCGCCGGACTCAGGAGTGCCGGTGGATATGAGCGGACGCAGGCTTCCCTCGATGGCCAGCAGACCCGTGATGTCGTAGTTGATGGCAAAAATGGCGGCGACGCTGCCGTCCTCGTCCCGGATGTAAATGGTGCTGCTCTTGAGGATGCGGCCGTCGTGGGTGCGGGTGAGGTAGGAGAGCTTGTCCTCGAGAGTGGCCGGGTCCGCGCGCAGGGCCTCGAGCACTATGTGGCTCGGCCCGTCGCCAAGCTTGCGGCTGCTGACATGCCCGTTTTCGATTATGACTATGCTGCTGTCCGGCTGCCTGAGACTGAGATCGTGGACAACGACCTCGCAATTGCTGCCGAACTGGCTGCACAGGCCGTGGGCTATCTGGCGGAGCATCTGAAGCGTGGCTTTGCTCAACAAGACTGGACCAACTCCCTTCGGAATGTATGTTTGCATAATTTTATCATAAAATCGTGCCCCGCACAAGCGAATTATTACAAAAAAGAAGATTTCCAAAAAATTTTTTTAGCTTTTGGGCTCGGCTGCAACATGACAGCCTCGGCCCAGAAGGAGGATTTTAAGCAATGATAGTGATCGGCAACGGCGCCGTTGTGACGCGGGACCCGGAACGCCCGCTCATAAGCGGCGGCGCGGTGGCCGTCGGAGACGACGGGCTCGTAACCGCGCTCGGCCCGGCGCAGAAGCTGCGCCGCGAGCACCCGGGCGCGCAGTATGTGGACGCCCGCGGCGGGCTGATAATGCCCGGCCTCATAAATCTCCACCACCACGCGGGCCACGGCCTCGCCCGCGGCCTACTGCCCCGGACCGGCTCAGGGAAAAACCTGCCTGCTCTCTTTGAGGGCCACTGGTGGCGGCTCGACCGGGCGATGAATCCGGAGGACGTCTACCACGGCGCTGCTGCGGCCTTCCTGGAGTGCATCCGAAGCGGCGTCACCACGGTTTTTGACCACCACGCCAGCTACGGTGCGGTCACGGGCAGTCTGGCTGAGATAAGCCGCGCCGCGGACGAGCTGGGGCTGCGAGCCTGCCTTTGCTACGAGGTCTCTGACCGCGAGGGCGAGAGCAAGTGCCGCGCGGCGATACGCGAAAATGTTGATTTCATGCGCGAGTGCACGCGGCGCAGCGACGGCATGCGCTGCGGCATGATGGGCATGCACGCGGGCTTCACGCTCTCTGACCGGACGCTTGAGGCCTGCATGGAGGCGCTCCCGGCCACCTCCGGCTGCCATCTGCACGTGGCCGAGTGCCTGGAGGACACGGCTCACAGCCTCCAGACCTACGGTAAGAGCGTCGTGCGCCGCCTGCGCGAGCGCGGCGTGCTGGGCCGAAAGACCATAGCCGCGCACTGCATCCACCTCAACTGGGAGGATGTCCAGATACTGCGGGAGACGGATACCCTCGCAGTCCACTGTCCGCGGAGCGATATGGCGGGCGCGGCGGGGGCGGCTGGCGTCGTGGAGTACACCCGCGCCGGTGTGAACGTGGGTCTGGGAACGGACGGCTTCGCCTCCGACATGCTGGGCGAGCTGACCGTGGGTTCGCTGCTTTGCCGCCACAGCGCGCAGGACCCGGAGGCTGGCTTCACGGAGCTGCCGCAGGCATTGTTCCAATCAAACGCGGCCTTTGCGAGCCGCATCTTCGGCACAGAGCTGGGTGTGCTCCGGCCCGGTGCGGCGGGGGACGTGATAGTGCTCGACTATGTGCCGCCTACGCCGCTGACGGCGGAGAATCTGGACCTCCACCTCATAGCCGCCTCCGGAACGGCCCGCGTCTCCGCCACCATCGTCGCCGGAAAGCTGCTGATGCAGGACCATATCCTGCTTGTCACCGACGAGGAACAGCTCCTCGAGGGCGCTCAAAAACAGGCTGCCGGCCTATGGCGCCGAGCCAACGCATGAGTGAGAAAAAATTATTGAGAATAAACTAAAAATATTTTTGATTTCCTCTTGCATTCTTATAATAATGTGTTATTATTTGAGCAGACCTAAAAGATTTTTAGCGGCTTCAAATTTGTTTTAGGAGGCTGTTTGACATGGACAAGATAAAGTGGGTAGCAAACGTAATGCCGAAGACGGCGGACTTGAGTC
>URDK01000126.1 GCA_900546485.1 uncultured Eubacteriales bacterium | reverse complement strand
GTCCCGGGGATATTTCATTTCCCGCAGCGCTCGGCGCAGAGGGCGGCGAGGCGGGGGAGCTCGGAAGGGGCGGAGGCGAGGTACTCGGCGCAGTCGAGCTCGCCGGGCTCGGCATAGCCGTAGAGGCAGCCTATGGCGGGCAGGGAATTGCGCTGCGCTATCTCCATGTCCTGGCGCCTGTCGCCCACCACGGCGAAGGGACCGTCATAGCGCTCCCGGAGCTCGGCGGCTATCTCGTATTTGGGCCGGTAGCCGAATTGCTCGGCACAATAGAGCCCCTCGAAATACCGCCCCAGCTCAAACTGCTCCATGTGCGCCTCGAGATACGAGATGGGGCAGTTGCTCAGCAGTATCAGGCGAAAGCCCATGCGCCGCAGCTCGGACAGCGCCTCCGGCACGCCGTCATAGAGCTTTGCCTCGCCGCGCCGCACCAGGTCCAGCATGTTCTCGCCCACCAGACGGGAGCAGTACTCCTTCTCCTCCCCGTCTATGTCCGGCATGAAATAGCGCCACATCTCGTCCGGCGTCATGCCTATGCAAGGGCGCAGCTCCTCCTCGCTGAGCCTCCGGGGCTCGACCAGGCCCTTTGCGGCGAGCCTGTCATAAGAGAGCTGCACGGAGGGGGCGTATATCTTCATGCTGTCGTGCAGCGTGCCGTCGTAGTCAAAAAGCAGATTCAGCATGTTCAGCCTTCCAGCTCCCGGAGCAGATTCACCATCTCTATGGCGCCCTGAGCGCACTCCGCGCCCTTGTTGCCCGCCTTGGTGCCCGCGCGCTCTATGGCCTGCTCTATGGTGTCCGTGGTCAGGACGCCGAACATGACGGGGATGCCGCTCTTGAGCGAGACGGCCGCCACGCCCTTCGAGACCTCGCTGCACACATAGTCGTAGTGGCTGGTGCTGCCGCGGATTACCGCGCCGAGGGCGATGACCGCGTCGTACTTGCCGCTCTCGGCCATCTTGGAGAGCACCAGCGGTATCTCGAACGCGCCCGGCACCCAGGCGACGGAGATGTCCTCCGGCTTCACGCCGTGGCGGAGCAATCCGTCCTCGCAGCCGCTGAGCAGCTTGGAGACGATGAACTCGTTGAACCTCGCCGCGACGATGCCTATCTTTATGTTCTCGGATACGAGCTTGCCTTCAAAAACCTTCATTTTTAAGTACCTCCATTTATTATTTTCAGTAGTTGAGTATGTGTCCCATGCGCTTTTGCTTGGTGCGCAGGTAGAAAAGGTCCTCCTTCGTGGCTTCGACCTGGATGGGGACGCGCTCGACTATCTCGAGGCCGAAGTCCGAGAGCTGATACACCTTGTCCGGGTTGTTCGTGAGCAGGCGCATGGTGCGCACGCCGAGGTCGCGGAGTATCTGCGCGCCTGTCCAGTATTCGCGCAGGTCCGGGGCGAAGCCGAGCTTCACGTTGGCGTCCACGGTGTCGAAGCCCTGCTCCTGGAGCTCGTAGGCCTTGAGCTTGTTGATGAGGCCTATACCGCGGCCCTCCTGACGCATGTAGAGCACCACGCCGCGGCCCTCGCGCTCTATCTGCTGCATCGCCGCGGCCAGCTGCTGGCCGCAGTCGCAGCGGCAGGAGCCGAACACGTCGCCGGTCAGGCACTCCGAGTGGACGCGGCAGAGGATGTTCTGCCCGTCGCCGATGTCGCCCTTCACCAGCGCGACGTGGTGCTCGCCGGTGATGTCGTTCACATAGCCGCGTATCTGGAAATCGCCGTAGCGAGTGGGCAGCTTGGCGCTCGCCTCACAGTGCATGTGCCTGTCGTGCAGGCGGCAGTAGTCCTGCAGCGCCTTGATGGAGATGACCTTGAGGCCCCACTCCGCCGCCTTCTCGAGCAGCTCCGTCGTGCGCATCATGGTGCCGTCGTCGCGCATTATCTCGCAGCAGAGGCCGCACTCCTTCAGGCCCGCGAGGCGGCAGAGGTCCACCGTGGCCTCCGTGTGACCGTTGCGCACCAGCACGCCCCCGCGCCGCGCCGTCAGCGGGAACACGTGGCCGGGACGGCGGAAGTCCTCCGGCTTCGCGTCCGGGTCGACGCATTTGCGGCAGGTGTAACCGCGCTCGGCGGCCGAGATGCCCGTCGTGGTGTCCACATGGTCTATGGACACGGTGAAGGCCGTGCAGTGATTGTCCGTGTTCACCTTCACCATCTGCTCAAGCCCCAGCGAGGCGGCTATCTCCTCGCTCATCGGCGTGCAGATGAGGCCCTTGGCGTATTTGGCCATGAAGTTCACGTTCTCCGTCGTCGCGAACTCGGCCGCGCAGATCATGTCGCCCTCGTTCTCGCGGTCCGGGTCGTCTATCGATATTATTATGCGCCCCGCGCGCAACTCGTCAAGAGCCTCTTCCACGGTGCAGAACCTGTTGTCCATGTCTTCTTCCTCCTTCTCGTATCAAAAGCCGTTCTCGGCCAGAAATTCCAGGCTGATGCCCCCCTGCCGCTCCGGCTCCGGGGCCGGGCGCAGGAGCTTTTCCACGTACTTGCCTATGATGTCCGTCTCGAGGTTCACGATGTCGCCCGCGCGCTTTTTGCCGAGCGCCGTCACCGCCGCCGTGTGCGGGATGAGCGAGACGGAAAAGCTCACCTCGTCCACCGCCGCCACCGTGAGGCTGATGCCGTCTATGGTGATGGAGCCCTTTTCGACGATGTAGCGCAGCAGCTCCGGCGCGGCGCTTATCGTGTACCAGAGCGCGTTGTCGTCCGGGCGGACGGAGACGATCTTGCCGGTGCCGTCGATGTGGCCGGAGACGATGTGCCCGCCGAAGCGGCCGTTCGCGGGCATGGCGCGCTCGAGATTCACGCGGCCGCCCGGCGCGAGCGCGCCGAGGGACGAACGACTGAGCGTCTCGTGCATGACGTCCGCCGTGAAGCCGCCGTCGTCGAGGCTCGTGACCGTGAGGCAGACGCCGTTGACCGCGACGCTGTCGCCGATCTTCAAATCCGAGAGCACCTCGGCGGCCCCTATGCTCAGCACGGCGGAGGCGGCGCCCCGCCTGACGGCGCGGATCGCGCCCAACTCCTCAACTATTCCCGTGAACAAGGCTCTCGACCTCCCCTTCCAGCAGAATGTCCCCGCCCAGGCGGCGGACGCTTATATCCCTGAGTTTCACAGCCCGGGCTGGTTCCTCCACGCCCTGGCCGCCGACGGGCGACTTCGCCCCCGCTCCGCCGAAGAGCTTGGGCGCGATATAGGCCTGGACGCGGTTTACGATGCCGCTCTCGAGGGCCGTCCAGTTGAGCGTGCCGCCGCCCTCGAGCAGGACGCTGTCTATTCCCTCGGCGCCGAGGCGGCGCATGAGCTCCACGAGGTCGGGCCGTCCGCCGCGCTCCGGGAGCGTCCAGACCCGGCAGCCCGCGGCCTCGTAGGGGGCGGCGGCCTCCTTGCCCGCGCCGACCGTGGCGAGGATTGTCGGTATCTCCCGCGCGCTGGCGACGATGCGGCTCGTGAGCGGGGTGCGCAGGTGCGAGTCGCAGATGACGCGGACCGGGTCGCGCCCGCCCTCGACGCGGCAGTTGAGCATCGGGTCGTCCGCGAGGACGGTGCCGACCCCAGCCATGATGGCGCTGTATCGCGCCCGGTCGCGGTGAACCTGCTCGCGCGCGGCCTCGCCGGTTATCCACTTCGACTTGCCCGAGTAGGTGGCTATCTTGCCGTCGAGCGTCATGGCGTATTTCATGACCACATAGGGCAGGCCCGTGGTGATGTAGTGGAAGAACACGTAGTTGAGCGCGTCGCACTCGGCCTTGAGCACGCCCGTCTCGACCTCCACGCCCGCGCGGCGGAGGATGTCGATGCCCTTGCCGGCGACTAGGGGGTTCGGGTCGTCCGAGCCGACCACGACGCGTGCGATCCCCGCCTCGAGGATGGCGTCGGTGCAGGGCGGCTGGCGGCCCTGGTGGCAGCAGGGCTCGAGCGTGACGTACATCGTCGCGCCCGCGGGGGACTCCGTGCAGTGCGCGAGGGCGTTGCGCTCCGCGTGCGCCTCGCCGCAGCGCTCGTGGAAGCCCTCGCCTATGACGCGCCCGTCCTTGACTATGACGGCCCCGACCATGGGGTTCGGCGAGGTCCGGCCCGCGCCGCGCCCGGCCAGCTCAAGGGCCATGCGCATGTATTCTGTGTCCGTCATATTTCGCCTCCGGAAAAACAAAAATGCCCTGAACAAGCTGTTCAGGGCTACATTTCGGCGGCGTTTTGCGTGCAGGCATCGTCCCCCCAAGGGGGAACAAAAAAACTCCGGAATGACATACATTCCAGAGCAAATCAAATGCACAGCTTCAGCTGCGTGAAAAGATTTTCTTTCATCCAGACTATACTGTCGGCTTCGGAATTGCACCGAATCATACCTTGCGGCTCGTGGGCTATACCACCGGTGGAGAATTTCACTCCGCCCTGAAAATCCTGTTCGATTACCGCAAGTATACGCCCCGCCGCGGCGGATGTCAAGCGGCCCGCGCAAAAAATGCGCCGGGCGCGGAAAGGGACTGTAAATGGTTTGAAATGCGCCGCATAGTATGCTATACTCGCAGTACTTTGGAAAGAGGTGCTCATATATGGATATAGTCGTGCTCTGCGGCGGGCTCTCGCCGGAGCGGAACGTCTCACTCTCCAGCGGGACCAAGATAGCCTCCGCGCTCATGGAGCTCGGGCACAGGGTCGTGCTCTGCGACATGTTCTTCGGCCTCGAGGACTACCCCGGCACGCTCGAGGGCATATTCGAAAATCCCCCCGCGCTCGGCGGGACGCGCATCGACGAGGCCGCCCCCGACCTCGAGGCGGTCAAGGCCGCGAGAAAGCTCAAGTCCGAGTCCATGTTCGGCGACCGTGTACTCGAGCTCTGCGCGATGGCGGACATAGTTTTCATGGCCCTGCACGGCCGCTGCGGCGAGGACGGCAAGGTCCAGGCCACCTTCGACCTGCTCGGCATCAGATACACCGGCAGCGGCCACCTCGGCAGCGCCATTGCGATGGATAAGGACCTCACCAAGCGCGTCGTCGCCCCCTTCGGCGTGCTCACGCCCGAGTGGAAGCTCTACGACGTACGCACGCTCGAGCCCGAGGCCGTCTGCGCCGAGACCGCGCTCCCCTGCGTCGTCAAGCCCGTGGACTCCGGCTCCAGCATAGGCGTCGACATCGCACACACGCGTGAGGAGCTGCTGCGCGCCCTCGAGGCCGCGCGCGCCGAGGGCGGCGCCGTGGTCGTGGAGCGCTACATAGCCGGGCGCGAGATACAGATAGGCATACTCGACGGCGCGGCCCTGCCCAGCATAGAGATACGCCCTCTCACCGGCTTTTACGACTACAAGAACAAGTACCAGCCCGGCGCCGCGGAGGAGATCACCCCCGCCCCCATCCCCGCCGAGGCCGAGCAGCGCCTCG
>URDK01000125.1 GCA_900546485.1 uncultured Eubacteriales bacterium | reverse complement strand
CTTGAAAATCTTCTGCACCTCTTTTTCGTGGTACTCGTCGGTGGTGCGGATGAAGCGGTCGTTGGAGATGTTCATGAGCTTCCAGAGGTCGAGGATACCGCCCTTGCCCTCCACGATGTTGTCCACGAACTGCTGCGGCGTAACGCCCGCGGCCTTGGCCTTCTCCTCTATCTTCTGGCCATGCTCGTCCGTGCCGGTGAGGAACATCACGTCGTAGCCGCACATTCGCTTATAGCGCGCGATGGTGTCCGTCGCGACGGTGCAGTAGGTGTGGCCGATGTGCAGCTTGTCGGACGGATAGTAGATCGGTGTGGTGATGTAGAATGTGCCTTTCTCGCTCATTGGAGATTCCTCCGTTCCTCTCTTCTTTTCTTTGATGAAAAACTTCTGTTTTTCCATTAGATTATAGTAACTCATTCCATTCCTCGCGTCAAGTTTTTCCTCTTGTGTATTACACATAACGCGGGCTGTATATTGAAAATCGTCAAAAGCGTGTTATAATAATAAGACTGCGAAATAACCTTATATATTATTTCTCGGGAGGAATACAAATATATGTCCAAGAAGCAATTCAAGGCCGAGAGCAAGCGGCTGCTCGACCTCATGATCAACTCCATCTACACCCACAAGGAGATCTTCCTGCGCGAGATCATTTCCAACGCCTCGGACGCCATTGACAAGCTCTGCTACCTGTCCCTGACGGACGACAAGGTGGGCCTGAACCGCGAGGATTTCCGCATCCTCGTGTCCATGGACGAGAGTGCGCGCACCATCACCGTCTCCGATAACGGCATCGGCATGACCAAGGAGGAGCTTGAATCCAACCTCGGCGTCATCGCCAAGAGCGGCTCCATGGCCTTCAAGGGCGGCATCGACGACACCACCAAGGAGGGCGCGGACGTCGACATCATCGGCCAGTTCGGCGTCGGCTTCTACTCCGCCTTCATGGTCTCCGACAAGGTCACCGTCATCACCCGCGCCTACGGCTCCGACCAGGCCTACAAATGGGAATCCGAGGGCGCGGACGGCTACACCATCACCGAGTGCGAAAAGGACGGCGTCGGCACCGACGTCATCATGCACATCAAGCCCGATGACGACAATGAGCGCTATTCCGACTACCTCCAGCTCTGGAAGCTGATGCGCCTCATCAAGAAGTACTCCGACTACATCCGCTGGCCCATTCAGATGGACGTGACCAAGCCCGAATTCAAGGAGACCGGAGAAAAGAACGAAGACGGCACGCCAAAATACGAAACCGTCAACCAAATCGAGCGCGAAACCGTCAATAGTATGGTACCCATTTGGCAGCGCTCCAAATCCGAGGTCTCGGACGAGGACTGCATGAACTTCTACAAGGAGAAGTACCACGACACGACCGACCCCGCCGCAGTCATCCGCGTCAACGCCGAGGGCCAGGTCAGCTACAAGGCGCTCCTCTTCATCCCCGGCAAGCAGCTGCTCGACTTCATGAGCTCCGACTACGAGCCGGGCCTGCAGCTTTACAGCTCCGGCGTCATGATAATGGAGAAGTGCCCCGACCTGCTGGCCGAGAGCTTTTACTTCGTGCGCGGCATCGTGGACTCCCCCGACCTCTCGCTGAACATTTCCAGGGAAATGCTCCAGCACGACAGGCAGCTGCGCATCATCGCCCAGAACCTCAACAAGCGCATCAAAAACGAGCTTCTCAAGATGCTCGAGAACGACCGGCCCAAGTACGAGCAGTTCTACAAGAACTACGGCCGTCAGCTCCGCTACGGCGCCGTGGCGAACTACGGCCAGAACATCGAGTCTTTGCGCGACCTGCTCATCTACAACGTCGCCGAGGACAAGACCGCGACGCTCAAGGAGTACACCGACCGGATGCCCGCCGAGCAGAAGTTCATCTACTACGCCGTCGGTGAGAACGTGCGCAAGATACTGCGTCTGCCCCAGGCGGAGCTGGTGCGCTCCAAGGGCTTCGAGATACTCTGCATGACCGAGGAGGTCGACGAGTACATCGTCGAGCAGCTGGGTCAGCACGCCGACAAGAAGTTCTGCAACATAGTCACCGGCGACCTCGGTCTCGAGACCGAGGAGGAGAAGGCCGACATGGAAAAGCGCGAGGCCGACGTGAAGGACGTCCTCGACTTCGTGAAAGACACGCTGGGCGACAAGGTCGCCGTCGTGCGCCTGAGCCGCAAGCTGGTCTCCGCGCCCGTGTGCCTCACCACCGAGGGCAGCATAACCCTCGAGATGGAGCGCTACTTCAAGCGCATGCCCGACACCGGCATGGAGCCGCCCAAGGCCACCCGCGTGCTCGAGCTCAACGCCGACCACCCCGCCTTCAAGGCCCTCGAGTCCGCCGTCAGCGCAGACCCCGAAAAGGCCAAAAAGCTCGTGAACATCCTCCACTCCCAGGCCCTGCTCATTGCGGGCGAGGAGCTCGACGACCCCTCCGCCTATGCGGAAGACGTCTGTTCCCTGTTCTGATCAAAAAGGCAAACCACACGCAAACCTGACGCACCAAGGAGGCACACATATATGGACAAGACGCTCGGCATTTACATCCACATACCTTTCTGCGCCTCCAAGTGCGGCTACTGCGACTTCTATTCGCTCGCGGGCTGCGACAGGCTCATGCCCAAGTATCAGGACGCGCTGGTGGAGCACATCCGCGAGAGCTACGGCGCGATGAAGAGTTATTACATCGACACCGTGTACTTCGGCGGAGGCACTCCCAGCTATTACGGCGCGGACAGGCTCATCGAGATCTGGGACGAGCTGCGCGGCACGGGCCGCGTGCTCAAGAGCAGCGAGGTCACCGTGGAGGTCAATCCGGACAGTGCGTCCCTAAAGGAGCTTGAAAAGCTCCGCAAGGCGGGCTTCAACCGCATCTCGCTCGGCGTGCAGTCCGCGAACAACGACATCCTGAAGCTCATCGGCCGCCGGCACAACTGGAAGCAGGTCGAAATGGCCGTCCGGGCGGCGCGCGACGCGGGCTTCGACAACCTCAGCCTGGACCTCATCTACGGCCTGCCCAGCCAGACCAAGTCCGACTGGGCCGACACGCTCATGAAGGCCATAGAGCTCCGGCCCGAGCACATCTCCTGCTACGGCCTCACCCTCGAGGAAGGCACGCCCATGTACAAGTACCACGGCTCCCCCTTCCTCCCCTCGGACGACGAGCAGGCCGACATGTACCTCTACGCCTGCGACATGCTCGAGCACTACGGCTACGCGCAGTACGAGATATCGAACTTCGCCATCAAGGACTTCGAGAGCCGCCACAACCTGCGCTACTGGACGCTGGGCGAATACCTGGGTTTCGGCGCGGGGGCTCACTCCTGCATGGGCGGGGCGCGCTTCTCCTACGTCAAGGACGCGGACCGCTACATCATCGGCGTCATGCGCGACCTCAACATCGTCGACGAGTACGAGCGCATCACCCCTGTCGAGCGCGCCTCCGAGTACGTCATGCTCGGCATGAGGACGGCGCACGGCATCGAGGGTGAGGAGTACACGAGGCTCTACCGCTCCGACTTCACCCCGCTGCAGCGGACGCTGGAGGAGTTCGAGAAAAAGGGCTGGGCCCGCAAAAACGACGAGGACCGCTGGCGCTTCACCAGCTCCGGCTTCCTGCTCTCGAACCTGCTCATCGGCGCGCTGCTCGAGGCGCAGTCCGGCAGCCGCGTGGCCGTCAACCCCTGGATGAAGGAGGCCTTCGACGCTGAGGAAAAGACGGAGCTTCCGCCCGGCGACGAGGAGCTTTTCCGGGACATGTACATGAAAGGCCACAGGCGGGAACAATAAGCATACGCCGCCGTCATATGCGCGTGGGACAAAATTTTACGATATGAAGCCGAGGATAAAATGAAAAGAGAAAATCAGAGCAAGCACCTGGCCCCCAAAAAGCGGCGCGCCAGGAACACAGCAAAGTATGTGACCATCATCTGCGTCGTGGTCGTCGCCCTGCTGATGGCGGGCGCGGCGGGCTTCGGCATATACGTATCCGGCTCGGACACCATATACCCCAAGGTCAGCGTAAACGGCGTGGACGTTGGTGGAATGACCGCCGCCGAGGCCGCGGACGCGCTCACGGCCGCCGGCTGGGGCGAGGGCGACAAGACCGTCACGGTCGATCTCCCGCTGGAGCACACGCTCAGCGTCTCCGCCGCCGACGTCGGGGCCGAGGTCTCCGCAAAGGAGGCCGCCGACGAGGCCTTCGACTACTGCCACGGCGGCAACATCCTGACGAACACCATGGCCTACGTCCGCTGCCTCTTCTCCGGGGCCGAGGTCGAGGTCAAGGCCAGCGTTGACGAGGCCGCGCTGAGCGAAATCGTGCGCAGCGAGGTCACCAAGGTCAAGTCCGGGCTCATGACCTCCGGCGTCGAGATAAACGGCGACACTCTCGAGGTCGTCAAGGGCGCGAGCGCCGTGGAGATAGACGAGACTGAACTCATCAGCCTCGTCAAAACCGCGCTCGAGGACATGAAGTACGGCCCGATAGAGTACGAGGTCGAGGTCGACGCCTCCGTTGAGCTCGACATTGACGAGCTCTACAACTCCGTCTGCTGCGAGGCCTCCGACGCCTATTACGACAAGGATAAGAAGGAAGTCGTCCCTTCCGTCACCGGCGTGGACTTCGACAAGGCCGAGGCCCAGAAGCTCTGGGACGCCGCCGAGCTTGGCGACACGGTCAAGATCCCGCTCACGCTGACGGAGCCCGAGATGACTACCGAGTACGTGGAGTCGCGGCTCTTTGCCGACGACCTGGGCGAGACTGTTACCACTTCCCTCTCCGGCAGCACGCAGAACCGTATCACCAACGTTAAGCTTGCGGCGGAGGCCATCAACGGCATCGTCCTCGCCCCGGGCGAGCAGTTCTCCTATAACGACGCCCTTGGCGAGCGCACTACCGAGCGCGGCTACAAGGCCGCCGGCGCGTACTCCGGCGGTCAGGTGGTCCAGGAGGTAGGCGGCGGCATCTGCCAGGTGAGCTCCACGCTCTACTACGCGGCGCTGCTTGCGAACCTCCAGATAGACACCCGCACCTGCCACTACTTCCCTGTCGGCTATCTGCCTGCGGGCCTGGACGCCACGGTCAGCTGGGGCGGTCCCGAGTTCAAGTTCACCAACAACCGCAACTGGCCCATCAAAATACTGGCCTCGGTGGACAGCTCGAACAACACCGTTTCCGTCCACATTGTCGGCACCGACGAGGACGGCAGCTATGTCCAGATGACCTACACCACCTGGCTGGTCTACAACAACAGCGAGTACCCCGAGACCGCCACCGGCTACAAGGCCGCGACTTACCGCAATGTTTACGACAAGAACGGCGCTCTGATCTCCAAGGAGATAGAGGCGTACAGCGAGTACCACTATCACGAGGAGGACATCGTCTACCCGACGCCCACCCCGGAGCCCACTCCTGAGCCGACGGAGCCCATCGAACCCACCGACCCCGTGTGGCCCGAGGAACCCACAGACCCCGCCGTCCCCAGCGACGACCCGGGCTACTATTTCGACGAATAAGCAAAAGCGCCGCCCCGATATAACCGGGGCGGCGCCTATTTATGCGCGCAGCGCGCAGGTCACCGACCACC
>URDK01000124.1 GCA_900546485.1 uncultured Eubacteriales bacterium | reverse complement strand
CCAGGGACGCTGTCCCTGGACCCTGCCACCTTTGAAAAGGTGGACGAAACTTTCATTCGCGCGCGGAGCGCGCAGCGAAGGGCACGCAGGGTGCGCAGCGCTTGACAAAATTCGGGACCAGCTTTATACTCCGTATTAATATGAGTAATACGGGAGGCCGCAATGGATTCTTTTCGCGAGGTCGAATATATGGACGAGCCCGCGCCTCGGCGCAGGCGCAGACGCCGGAGACGCAGGCGCAGGGGCCGCTGGAAGGCGCTGCTCACTCTCATCGTGCTCGTGCTCGCCGTCATTGCCGCGTACAGGCTCACGGACGGCTTTTCCGCTCTGCACATGCCCGTCAAGGTGTCGCTGAAGAACACCGACACGGAGTTTGATTACGATCTCACCAGGCTCGCCGCGCAGATAAGCGACGACATGTACGTCGGCGACTGCGGTGCAGCGGAGGCAGAGGAGCTGCGAAGCTGCGCCAAGGAAAACCCGGACTGGGCTGACGAGCTTGAGTTCATGGCCGAGCACATAGAAATATACAGCGAGGAAGCGGTCAAGACCGCGCTGCTCGGCCCGGAAAAAACGCCCTTTGCCCTGCTCTCGGCCTTCTGTGAGCCGAACAGCTCGGGGCTGAACGCTGAGATAAAGGTCGAGGACGGCGAGATACCGTATCTGCTGCAATACGACTACCGCTGGTGCTATCACGCCTACGGCAGCTCGGTCATGGGCTTCACGGCCTGCGGGCCCACCTGCCTCTCCATGGCGGCCATAGGCCTGACCGGGAACACGGACTACACCCCCGCATATATTGCCGACCGCGCGGAGGCCTCCGGGCACTACGTCGACGGCGCGGGTACGGCCTGGTCGCTGTTCTCGGAGGGCGCTGCGGAATTCGGGCTGCGCGGCGAGATGATATCCGCCGGGCGCAGAGAGCTGGCCGAGCGTCTGGACAGGGGCGAGATAATAATCGCCTCCATGCTGCCCGGCGACTTCACGACGAGCGGCCACTTCATCGTCATATACGGCCACAATTTCTTCGGCTTCAAGGTCTACGACCCGAACAGCATAGAGCGCAGCGAGCGGACATGGACCTACGACTCTCTCGCGCCGCAGATAGCCCAGCTGTGGAGCCTCACGGCCGTGAGCTCTCCGGTCTCGGGCGGCTCGGACTCCGGCAGCGTGGACAGCGAAGGCACAAGCGGCGAGATCTACGTCGCGGACTGCGAGGAGTTTATCACGCTGCGCGAGCGCCCGGACGTGAACGCTGACGCGATAACGACCATTCCCAAGGGCGGGGAGATGACTCTCATCTCCTTTGAGGGCGACTTTGCCCTTGTCGAGTACGCGGGGCAGCGCGGCTACGTGCTCGCCTCGTACATAGAGCCGAAGTCAGGCGCGGCGGCGGGGCTCGCCGCCGCGTCCGCGGGCGAGGCTTTCATAGCGGACTGCGAGGAGTACATAACGCTGCGCGCGGAGCCGGATGTGGAGTCAAGCGAGCTCGGCACCATAGCGCGCGGCAGTGAGATGACGCTCGTCAGCTTTGACGGCGCGTTTGCGCAGGTCGAGTACGGCGGACAGCGTGGCTGGGTGCTCTCCACCTACATAGTGCCGAAGAACGATTCCGCCGTGCCCACGGCGGATTTCGGCTATGGGGACGTGCAGTCGGGCCTGGAGCGCCTTGCGTCGGAATACCCGGGCGAGGTCGAGGTCTCGTCCATAGGCCGGAGCGTTGAGGGCCGGGAGCTGCTGTGCGCGGTCGTCGGGGACGCCGGGGCGGAATACAACGTGCTCATCCAGGGCTGCATCCACGGCCGGGAGAGCATGAGCGCATATCTTGTGCTGAGCCAGGTCGAGTATCTGCTCGAGTCGGGGGCTCCGGAGGATGTGCGCTTTCATTTTATCCCGATGGTGAATCCGGACGGGGCTGAGATAAGCCGTACGGGGCAGCTGGGCGAGGCGCAGAAGGCGATATACGCGGCCGACCTAGCGGCTGGGCATACTGAGCTTGGCGAGTACGAGTACGCGCGGCAGTGGAAGGCAAATGCTGCGGGTGTGGACCTGAACCGGAACTTTGACGCGCTCTGGCAGAGCCTCTCGAGCCGGGAGGGCCCCTCCTGCGAGAATTACCGCGGCGCATCGCCTGAGGACCAGCCGGAGAGCCGGGCGCTGGCGGACTACACGCGCGCCGTGGAGCCCGACGCGACGCTGAGCTATCATACGGCGGGCAGCCTCATTTACGCGGACTACGCGGACGCGTCTGAGGCCGTGAACGCGGCCTCGCGGAGCCTGGGCCGGGCGCTGGGCGAAGCCTCGGGCTATGGACTCTCGGACACGGAGACGCTCGATGACGGCGGCTATAAGGACTGGGCGGCCTCAGCGCTGGACATCCCGTCAGTGACCATCGAACTCGGCTACGGCGACAGCCCTCAGCGCCTCGCCGCCTACCCTACCGTGCGCCTGAGAAACGAGAGCGCACCCCTGACCGTCGCCGACTGGCTCCGCCAAAATCGCTGACGCCCTTCGCTGCGCGAAGCGCAAAAAACGCCCCCAACAGGGGGCGTTTTTTCACACTTTTTCGATATCGGCGATGAGCTCGTCCACGTCGCGCTCGCGCGTGGCCCAGCTGGTGCAGAAGCGGACGGCACGGTGCGTCTCGTCCACTCGCGCCCAGTCGGAGAAGGTATAGCGCTCCGCGAGCTTTTCAAGCGCCGCGTCGGGGACTATCGGGAACTGCTGATTCGTCGGCGAGTCGTACATGAGCGGCCAGCCCTTGGCCTCAAAGGCCGCGCGCAGTTTCTGCGCCATGGCGACTTCGCGCGCGCCGGTGCGCTCATAGAGCTCGTCCGACATCAGCGTCTCAAACATCACGCCCAGCAGCCGGCCCTTTGCGAACATGCCGCCGCGCTGCTTGACGATGTAGCGGAAGTCACGTTTCAGCGCCTCGTTCGTTATCACCACGGCCTCGCCGAAGAGCGCGCCGAGCTTGGTCCCGCCTATGTAGAACACGTCGGTCAGCCGAGCGAGGTCCGCGAGGCTCACATCCGAGCTCGCGAGGGCCGCGCCGAGGCGGGCGCCGTCAACAAAGAGCAGCAGATCCTTCTCGCGGCACACGGAGCTGATGGCCTCGAGCTCCTCGAGCGAGTACACGGTGCCGTTTTCGGTGGGCTGGGAGATGTACACCAGCGCGGGCTGAGGCTGATGCTCATGCGTGGAGTCGGCCCAGTGGGCCTCGACCAGCTCCCTGACCTGCCCGGCGCGGATCTTGCCGTCCGCGCTGGGCAGGGTGATGACCTTGTGGCCCGTGGCCTCGACGGCGCCGGTCTCGTGCACGGCGATGTGGCCCGTCTCCGCCGCCACAGCGGCCTGATGCGGTCTGAGCGCCGCGGCTATCACGGTCATGTTCGCCTGCGTGCCGCCCACGAGGAAGTGTACCGCCGCGTCGGGCGCGGCGCACTTTTCGCGGATGAGCTCCGCGGCGTGCGCGCAGTGTACGTCCTCGCCGTAGCCCGGGGTCTGCTCCAGATTCGTCCGGACCAGGGCGTCCATGATCTCGGGCAGTGCGCCCTCCAGATAGTCGCTCTCAAACCTTATCATGCCTTATTCAGCCTCCACATTTACTTTTTCGCCGTCGGACGTGAGGCGTATCGCCCGCACGTTGCCGCGCCTGCCGTCGACGATGACGGAGGCCATGGCGTCCTCTATATCCTTCTGTATCGTCCTTCTCAGGTTCCGCGCGCCGTAGGTCAGGCTGTAGCTCTTCTTGACGAGGTAGTCTATGACGCTCTCGTCCCAGGTGAGCTCCATGCCCTTTTCGCGCATGAGGTCGCGCACCTCGCCGAGCATGAGGCCGGCGATGGAGCGGAAGTTCTCCTCCGTGAGCTTGTTGAAGCAGATGATCTCGTCCACGCGGTTTATGAACTCGGGCCTCAGGAAGTCGCCGAGGGCCTTCATCGCGCGCTCGCGGTCCTTATCCGCGGCGGTGCCGACGAAGCCGAGGGAGCCGTTCTTGGTGTTGCTGCCCGCGTTCGTGGTCATGATGATGACCGTGTTCTCAAAGTTGATGTTCCTGCCCTGGGCGTCGGTGATGTGGCCGTCGTCGAGGATCTGGAGCAGGATGTTCATGACGTCCGGGTGCGCCTTCTCTATCTCGTCGAAGAGCACGACGGAATAGGGCTTGCGGCGTATCTTCTCGGTGAGCTGGCCGGCCTCGTCATAGCCGACGTAGCCGGGGGGCGAGCCTATGATGCGCGAGACGGAGAACTTCTCCATGAACTCGCTCATGTCGAGGCGGATGAGGCTCTCGGGCGAGTTGAAGAGGTCGGCCGCGAGGCGCTTAACGAGCTCGGTCTTGCCCACGCCGGTACCGCCGACGAAGATGAAGCTCACGGGCTTGCGCTTGGCCTGAAGTCCCACGCGGCTGCGCTTTATGGCGGCGCAGACGGCGTCGATGGCCTCGTCCTGGCCCACGATGTGCTCGCGGAGCCTGTCGCCCAGCTTGCTCAGGCGGTCGAACTCGTCCTCGGTTATCGTGCTGGCGGGTATCTTGGTCCAGAGCTCGATGACGCGGGCGAGGTTCTCGCGCGTCAGGGTCGGGGTCTGGGTCTTGAGGGCATTGAGCTCGTCGGTGAGCTGCATGATGGTGGTGCGGATGACGGCGAGGCGCTCGTAGTACTCGTTTTCCGTGTCCGCAAGCAGGAGCTCGCGCTCCTTGTTGAGGTCGTCTATCTCCTTCTGCGCAGCGTCTATGCGCGCGAGCGCCTTGTCCTTGAGGTTCACGTCGGAGCAGGCCTCGTCAATGAGGTCTATGGCCTTGTCGGGCAGGTAGCGGTCGGTGATATACCTCTCGCTGAGCACGACGGCCTCGCGGCACATCTCCTTGGGGATGCGTACCTTGTGGCAGTCCTCGTAATAGTGCGCGATGCCCTCGAGTATCTTCACGCTGTCGTCGATGCTCGGCTCCGCCACGGTGACGGGCTGGAAGCGGCGCTCGAGCGCGGCGTCCTTTTCGATGTGCTTACGGTACTCGGTGAAGGTGGTCGCGCCGATGACCTGTATCTCGCCCCTGGAGAGGGCAGGCTTGAGGATGTTGGCGGCGTTCATGCTGCCCTCGGCGTCGCCCGCGCCGACGATGTTGTGCACCTCGTCGATGACGAGGATGATGTTGCCGGTCTTGCGTATCTCCTCGATGAGCCCCTTCATGCGGCTCTCGAACTGACCGCGGAACTGGGTGCCCGCGACGAGGGCCGTGAGGTCGAGGAGATAGACCTCCTTGTCCTTGAGCTTATAGGGCACGTTGCCGTCGGCGATGCGCTGGGCAAGGCCCTCGGCGATGGCGGTCTTGCCGACGCCGGGCTCGCCGATGAGGCAGGGGTTGTTCTTCTGGCGGCGGTTGAGTATCTGGATGACGCGCTCGAGCTCCTCGGCGCGGCCTATCATGGCGTCGAGCTTGCCCTGGCGGGCGCGGTCCGTGAGGTTGATGCAGTAGTTGTCGAGGAACTTCTTCTTCGGCCTCGGGGGTGATTGCTGCGGGCCGGTCTGAGACTGACCGCTCCCCTGCTCCGGGCCGCTCTGGGCAGGCGTGAGCTCTCCGCCGGAGGAGCTGGCCTCGGGCTTCTGGCCGCCCATGTTGCCAAAGAGGCGGTTCAGGAAGGGGAAGGTGGCGGTCTTG
>URDK01000123.1 GCA_900546485.1 uncultured Eubacteriales bacterium | reverse complement strand
GCTTTGGCTCAATGAACATCGACTACGTCTACTCCCTGGACCACATCGTTGGTCCGGGTGAGACGATATTCTCCACGGGGCGCGAGACCTTCGCAGGCGGCAAGGGGCTCAACCAGTCCGTCGCCATGGCAAAGGCCGGGCTTCCGGTCTGGCACGCGGGTATCTGCGGCGCGGGCGGCGAGCTGCTTACGGACACGCTGAAAGAAAACGGGGTGGACATCTCCCTCATCAAAAGCGAGGACAGCCCCCCGGGACATACCGTCATCCAGGTGGATGCCAAGGGCCAGAACTGCATAATCGTCTACGGCGGCACCAACCGCCGCATCACGCCGGAGTACATAGCCGAGGCGCTCTCGGGCTTCGGCGAGGGAGACATGGTGCTGCTGCAAAACGAGGTGAACCGCCTCGGCGAGATCATCGACGCTGCCCACGCGCGCGGGATGCGCGTGGTGCTCAACCCCTCGCCCTTTGACTCCGCAGTGCTCGAGTGCGACCTGGACAAGGTGGACCTGTTCCTTGTGAACGAGGTCGAGGGCGCGCAGATAAGCGGTCTGCCGGCCACGGAGCCGGAGGCGATACTCGACTGGTTTGCCTCAGCGCATCCGAAGGCCGCGATGATACTGACGCTGGGCGCGGACGGTGCCTGGTATTCCGACGCGCATATGCGGCGTTTCCAGAGCGCCGTGCCTACGAAGGCTGTGGACACCACGGCGGCAGGCGACACCTTCACGGGCTTTTTCCTAGAGGGCTGGATGACCGGCCGGAGCATTGAGGAATCGCTGCTGCGCGCGGCGCGGGCGGCCTCGATAGCCGTCTCCCGGCCCGGCGCAGCGCCGTCGATACCCTCCGCGGCGGAGCTGGACGGCGTATGAGAAGGAAGAAAGCTTCGGTGCGCTCGGGCATGCTGCTGCGCCTGCTGGTACTGCTGTATCTGCCCTATCTGATATTCAGGCTCTTCAGCTTGTACAGCTCGGGAGAGGCGGGCGTATCCCAGGTGGTGTTCATAGCCGTGGTGGCTGTGATGTGCGCCGCCGAGATAGCCGTTGCCGTCTCCGCAGTTCGCCTTTGGCTCGGACACTACAAGGAAGAGGAAAAAGAAGACTGACAATATCCGCCCCGCCACCTCGGTGGGGCGGGTGTTTTTCACCCTTTTTGAGCCGGGGAATATTTCAATTGAAAAATCGGAAACTTGTTATATAATATATACGGGTGAATTTGCGCCGTCCTATCCTGCTCGTGGCGCTGTCCGCTGACAGCGCCTGTATAATCGCGCCCATTTTACCTCGTGTGAAAATCGCAGGATCGCCGCAAAAAGGATATGAAAGGAGCAGGGACAATGCTGAAATACGAAACCGCGTACTTTTGCGGCTACGCCAAGCTGCCTTCGGCGCTGGCTACCACTGTCGCAAACGGTATGCTGACTCTTGGCATGAAGATACATCTTGAGACCGCCACCATAGAGGGCGTTTCCGTTACCCTGATATCCAAGCTGGCATCAAGTATGGTCGAAAGCTATTTCGTGGGCCGCAATCTGCTGACGGACTTTGACGACATCGTTGAGGAGATAACCTTCCGCCATCAGGGCAATGCGCAGAAGTCGCTGATAAAGGCCATGGGCGACATCAGGCGCAATTATCTCGACTATATGAGCAAAAACGGCCCCTACCTCAGAGGTGAGGCTAAAAAACCAACAAATATTTAACAAACTTTTTCGAAATACTGAACTCGTTGCACAAAAGGTGCCGAGCATATTGGGTACTCCGCTGAAATTAAACGCTTGGCCTTGACTATTCCTGTGCGATTGTGATAGCTTGTAGCCAAGGATGGGACGGTAAGTCCACACAAGTTAATACATGAGTTGTTTGACTGTCAGCGTCTCCTTCCGGAGACGGGATCGACTTTTCAAGACCAACTGCATTGAACATGCGGTTGGTCTTTTTGTCTTTTTGGGGGTGATAATAAAAGTATAAAGGCGGCGCCGTATAAGTTGCGGCGCGCATATACGGCCCGGGATAGGCCGATTTGACCCCCGGCGCAAGAGGGCGCCGGAAACAGAAAAAAGGGAGTGTAGAATGTGAAGAAACAAGGGAACACCCGCCTCATAGTGGCAGCGGTACTGACGGTACTGTGCGCACTGCTGGCCCTTGTTCCGTTCAACGGTCTGGACGGGCAGGGCAAGGGCGTAATGATCGTCTTTATCTGGGCCATCATCATGTGGATAGTCCGTCCGATACCTGAGTACCTTATCGGCGTAATCTCCGCCGCGATTTTGGCTATCTTCTTCGGAAGCGGCACGCGCGTCGTGTCCGGCTTCAGCAGCTCCGGCTGGTGGCTGTGTCTCTGGGCCGGCTTCATCGGCGTTGTCATCCAGTACTCCGGCCTGGGCGAGCGCATCGCCTACTGGATACTCGTCAAGATGGGCAAGACCGAGCTCATGGCCAACTACGCCACCAACATCGCAAACACCGTTCTCTCGCTGATGATCCCCTCGAACACGGCGCGCGGCGCCGTTGTCAGCCCCATGTGCGACAGCATCTGCGAGGGCATGGGCTACAAGCGCGGTGAGCACAAGGGCGACGCCGCCATTATGCTCTCCAACCTCTTTACGAACACAACGAACACCTGGCTGTTCTATACCGCCGTCGGCGCGAACGCGATAGGCATGGCCCTCGTCACCGAGGCCACCGGCAAGAGCATCTCCTGGACGGGCTGGCTCCAGGCCACCTTCATCCCCGCCGGTCTGATACTGCTCTTCATCCCCTGGTTCTGCCACAAGCTCTACGGCACCAAGGGCTCCGGACGCCGCGCCGTCGATATCAGCTTCGCCAAGGAAAAGCTCGCCTCCATGGGCAAGATGACCGTGAAGGAAAAGAAGGCCGCGCTCTACTTCGTGCTGACGCTCATCGCCTTCTGCACCAACGGCCTGCACGGCGTTGCCCCCGACTACATAGTCTTCGTGACTGTGTTCCTCATGCTCTGCCCCGGCATCGGCGTGTGCAGCTTCAAGGAGGTCAACAAGACCTTCGCCTGGCCCGCCTTCCTGCAGCTCGGCTTCGCTATGTCCCTCGCCAACTGCGTGAGCGACGTCGGCGGTTTCCAGTGGGTCGTCGACATGCTCTTCGTCGGCAACTCCTTCTTCACCAGCATGAGCACCACGACCTTCCTCATCATCTGGCTGACCTTCGTCGTGGCTCTGCACGTCATCTTCGCCGGCATGAACGCCATGGAGGCGGTCATCGTCCCCGTCAGCATGACCCTCGCCGCGGCCATGGGCTTCGACGTCTACACCATGGGCCTGCTGACCGTCATGGCCATCTCCGCGGGCGCGTTCTTCCTGCCCTTCAACAGCGCCCCGAACCTGATCTTCTACGCCACCGACCGCTTCACCGTGGCCCAGGAGCTCAAGGGCGCGATACCTCTCGCCATCCTCATAGTCATCGGACTTATCTTCAGCGTGCTGGTCTGGTTCCCGATCATAGGAATACTCTGATAAGCTGAAAAATACACGAAAAGGAGGCGCTGGCTATCAATCATACAAAATCAAAGCGCGTAAGCCTGTTGGCGGGGCCAGTGCTGTTCCTGCTGCTTGTACTCATCCCCTGCGGCCTTGACATCAAGGTCAGGGCCGCCCTGGGGACGGTGCTCTGGATGGGCATCTGGTGGGTCGGACTGCCGGTGGACCCGGCGATAACCGCCTTCCTTCCGGTCGCGGTCAACGCCGTCTTCTCACTTGCGGGAATGGACGAGATAATAAGCAGTTACGCGGCCGAGCTCGTCTTCCTCCTTGCCGGCGCCAACCTCATCACCATCGCCTGGGAGCGCACGGGTGTGGACAAGCGCGTGGCCTCGATGATGCTCAGCCTTGTCGGCACCTCCGTCAAGCAGCAGATAGCCGTCTGGTTCCTGGCCGCGACGCTGCTCTCGGCCTTCCTGCCGAACACCGTCGTCGCCGCCATACTCTGCTCCATTGCAATGTCCATGCTCAAGTTCGTGAACGAGGGCGACCTGAAAAAGAGCCGCGTGGCGCCGCTGGTGCTGCTGGCCATCGTCTGGGGCGCGAACAACGGCGGGCTCATGACTCCGCTGGGCGGCGCAATGAACCTCGTCACCGTCTCCTACATCGAGGAACTGACGGGTGCGGAGTTCATCTACACCGACTGGGTCATCCAGCTGCTGCCGATGAGCATCGCGATAACCGTGGTGACCTTGCTGGTACTGCTGCTGACGAAGTGCGAACAGCGCACGCTGGAGGGTTCGCGCGAGTACTTCCGCGAGATGCACCAGGCTATGCCGCCCATAAGGCGGGAGGAGGTGCTGTCCCTGGCGGCCTTCATAGCTGCCGCGGCGCTCACCTTTGCTCGCGAGCTCTACAAGCAGTGGCTGCCGGACCTCAAGCCGGGCTATATCTTCCTCATCTTCGGCATGCTGATGTTCTTCCTGAAGGACGGGGAGAAGAGAAACGTCGTCACCTGGGAGTACGCGGAGAAGAACCTCATGTGGGGGCTCTATTTCCTCTTCGCCGGCGGCACGGCGCTGGGCGCGCTGGTGAATGGCAGCGGAGCAGCGGAGGTCTTCGCCCAGCTCATAGCGCAGATGCAGCTCGACAGCGAGCTGGTGCTCATCTTCATTATCGTGACGGCGAACGTCATACTCTCCGACGTCATCAACAACACCGCCTGCGCGGCCGTGACCATACCCATAGTCATAGGCATCGCTCAGGGTTTGGACCTCCCGGTCATACCCTATCTCTGGATAGCGACGGCGAGCTACAACATCTCCTACACGCTGCCGACATCCATAAGAGCCATCCCCATCGGCCACGGACTCGAGCCGAAGTATATGTTCAAGAAAGGCATCGTCAACAGCGTGCTCGTTATAATCACGGTTACGCTGGTCGGCTGGCTCTGTATCCGCTTCTGGCCCGGCTTCGGCGTGCTGACGCTTAACTGAGGCGGAAAAATCAAATTGCTCTCCATATATCGGCCGCGCGGCCACCCGTGCGGCGGAAGATATATGCATCCGGCAAAAATCTCCGAAGGGAACAGCCGCGGCCCGATTTCCGCGTGTGCCCGGGGCTTTTTGCCGGATTTTTTATCTTTAACTCGAAAGGAAGCGTTGTAAAAGCTATGAGAGTCAAGAAACTCGACGACTCCGGCCACAAGCTGATGCAGGGCAACGAAGCCTGCGCGGCCGCGGCCCTCGCGGCGGACTGCCGCTTCATGGCGGGCTACCCCATAACCCCGGCTACTGAGATACCGGAATACCTCTCCTCCAAGATGTTTGAGGCAGGCGGCGTGTTCATGCAGATGGAAGACGAACTCGCCTCCATAAACGCCGTCATCGGCGCGAGCTGGGGCGGCGCGCGGGCCATGACCGCCACCAGCGGTCCGGGCTTCACGCTCATGCTCGAGGCCATAGGCTACGCCGCGGCGACCGAGACTCCCCTCGTCGTCATCAACGTCATGCGCGGCGGCCCCGCCACCGGACAGCCCACCTGCACCGCCCAGGACGCGGTCATGCAGGCCCGCTACGGCGGCCACGGCGACTTTGAGATAATCGCCCTCACCCCCTCCTCCGTCCAGGAGGCCTTCGACTTCACGCTGCGCGCCTTCAACCTCGCGGACAAGTACCGCGTGCCCGTCTTCGTCCTCTCCGACGAGACCGT
>URDK01000122.1 GCA_900546485.1 uncultured Eubacteriales bacterium | reverse complement strand
CCCCCTTCCTGATCTCATTTGAGCAAGAAGGGAGTTCCGCGCTCTGCGGAGCGCGGGCAGGGGCTCTGCCCCTGCACCCCGCCGCCTTTGAAAAGGCGGGCGAAACTTTCAGACTTGGTCTTTGATGCCTTCAGGCCTTTGTCACGATGGAGCGGCACTCGAGGTAATAGCGCTTATCCTTCGCATGGCCTATGGAGAAGCTCTTCTTGGGATAGGGGCCGTGCTCCGTGATATACGGGAACAGCTCCGCCTTCTCAAGCCTCGGGAGCAGCACACCCACGGACGAGGCCTTTCCGCCCAGAGCGCGCGCCTCATCGTCGCCGTGGATATAGTCCGGCTCACCGCCGTGCTCGCGCCGCCAGTCGCCCAGCAGCTCATCCACAAGCGCCACCAGCGCGCCCAGCGGCATACCCGTCTCTATCTCCATCTCACGCTTGCCCGCCAGCAGCGTCACCGCCTGGCCCTTGCCCCGCGGCAGCCGCGCCGCAGCCTCCTCGATGAACCCGCGCGGCACCGTCTCCAGCAGCACCCTGTGTATCGGCTCGAAGGTCACCGCCTCGTCGTGGATGTTCACTATCTCCGCCAGCGCATACCGCGCCGGATGCGTCTCCTGCTCCGACTCCGGGAGATTCCGCTTTATCTGCTCCCAGCAGCGCTTCGCCGCCGCCAGACTGTGGTTCCCGTCGCCCATCGCAAAGCGCACCGCCCCCTCCGGGGCCTCCAGCGCCTCCGTCAGCCGCGCCGCGGCCTCGCCGCTCACCCGGCTCCCGCGCAGATGCCCGCCGCCGAGCATCAAATCGAAGTCATAGAGCTCCTCCCCGCCCGCGGCCGAGGGTATCACCGTATTCTCCGGGTCGTCTATGAACACCATGATATGCGGCATCTCCAGCATCGCGCCGCGCCGTACCTCCACACGCGCCGGAAGCCGGCTCTCTACCGTACCCTCCGTTGCCCGCACCGGCGTCGCGCTCCCCGGCGCCCAGTCGTAGCACTCCAGGTCCAGCTTGCCCACCAGACCCCGCCGCACCGCGCCCGAGGGCAGCGTCCGCTCCACGTAAATGAAGCTCTCGGCCACCGTCCGGAACACGTCGCGGTTAACATAATCCTGCATAGCCGCGTATATCTTCCTGGTCTCCGCGGCGCTGTCGCGCACGCCGAGCCAGGCCTCGGGCAGCATGAGGCGCAGGGTGCTGGGCGCGGAGCCGACTATGCGTTCGGCCTCCTGCCAGTACTCGGGCTCGGCGGTGAACTGATCGCAGGCGATGCAGCTCCACTTTGTCATGTCCTCCGCGCGGGGCAGGAGGATATCCGCGGGTGTGAATACTCTCATATTATTGCCTCCATAGCTATCTTCGACCAGCCCTCCATCTGCTCCGCGAGCGCGGGGAGCTCGGATTTTTTGACCCAGGAGCCCTCGAGCTTTTCGGTCTCGAGGACGCGGACCTCGCCTTCAACCTCCATGGTGAACATGAAGCCGAGGTGGACGCTGCCGACGTCGTTGGTCTCCTCGTTTATCACGCCGACGGGAGCGAGAGAGAGCTCACGCTCCACCTCGACCTCCTCCTCGACCTCGCGGCGCAGCCCGCGCATGAGCGCCTCGCCGCGCACGGCGTCGTCAACGGGGTTGATGTGCCCGCCGACGCCGATGGAGAGCAGGCCGTGCAGCCGCGCTTCGCCGCCCTTTTTGAGCCGCCGGAGGACGAGCACCTCCTCCCCGCGCGTGAGCACGACGTAGGGGATGATCTGGCGGTAGGACGGGTCCTCCTCCATCTCGGGCCGGGGCCGGAACTCGTGGCGCTCGGTGACGATGTCGAGTATCTCCGCGTCGTGGCCGCGGATGAGGCCGTTTTTGCCCGCGATATAGGGGGCGAGGTATTCGGTTTTGACTACGAGTATGCTTTCGCTCATTTATGCTTTCTCCCACTTTTTAGCGCGCTCCACTGCGCGGAGCCATTCGCTGTGATATTTTTTCGCCGCCTGCTCGTCCATTGCGGGCGCGAACACCTTCTCCGACTGCCTGAGCCCGGCTATCTCGGAGAGCTCCGTCCAGAGCCCGGCGGCAAGACCGGCGAGGAAGGCCGCGCCGAAGGCCGTGGTCTCCACCATCTTCGGGCGGTCTATGGGTTTTCTGAGGATGTCGGCCTGGAACTGCATCAGGAAGTCGCTGACCGAGGCGCCGCCGTCCACGCGCAGTACGGAGAGCGTGCGCCCGGAGTCGAGCTCCATGGCGTCGAGCAGGTCCTTGACCTGGTAGGCTATGCCCTCGAGCGCGGCGCGGACTATGTGCGCGCGGGTGGTGCCGCGGGTGAGGCCGACCATCGTGCCGCGGGCGTACATGTCCCAGTGCGGCGCGCCGAGGCCGGTGAAGGCCGAGACGAGGTAGACGCCGCCGTTATCGGGCACCGACGCGGCTATCGGCCCGCTCTCGCCCGCGGAGGCGATGAGCCCCACCTCGTCGCGCAGCCACTGTATGGAGCTGCCCGCATTGAACACGCTGCCCTCCAGGGCGTAGGTGGTGTGCCCGTTCAGGCTCCATGCGACGCTGGTGAGCATGCCGGAGAGGCTGCGGACGCTGCGGTCGCCGGTGTTCATGAGTGTGAAGCAGCCGGTGCCGTAGGTGTTCTTGGCCTCGCCGGGCTGGATGCAGCCCTGGCCGAGCAGCGCCGCGGCCTGGTCGCCCGCACTGCCGCAGATGGGCACCCCCGCCAGCGCCTCGAGCCCCTTTATGCCCGGCGCGATGCGGCCGTACTCCGCCGAGGACGGCACCGGCGCGGGCAGCATGCTCATGGGCACGCGCATGACGCGGCAGAGGTCCTCGTCCCAGCGCAGGCGGTCTATGTCAAAGAGCATGGTGCGCGAGCAGTTGGAGTAGTCCGAGATGTGCTCCCGCCCGCCGGTGAGGTTCCAGATGAGCCAGGAGTCCACAGTGCCGAAGATGAGCTCTCCGCGCTCGGCCCGCTCGCGCGCGCCCTCGACGTTGTCGAGTATCCAGCGTATCTTGGTGCCGGAGAAGTAGGCGTCGATGAGAAGGCCGGTCTTGTCCCTTATGTAAGCGCCGACGCCCTCGGCGGCGAGGTGGTCGCAAAAGGCCGCAGTGCGGCGGCACTGCCAGACGATGGCGTTATAGACGGGCTTGCCGGTGCTGCGGTCCCAGACGAGTGTGGTCTCACGCTGGTTGGTGACACCTATGCCGGCGATGTCCGCAGCCTCGACGCCGCTCTTTTCAAAGGCGTCCGCTAGCGCCTTGATCTGCGTGCCTAATATGTCCTCCGGGTCGTGCTCGACCCAGCCGGGCCGGGGGTATATCTGCGGGTAGTCGTACTGCGCTATCGAGACTATCTCGCCGCTGCGGTTGAACACGATGGCGCGGGAACTGGTCGTACCCTGGTCAAGGGCGATGACGTAGCCTTTCACTTGCGGGCCTCCTTATCCTGTGTTGACTTAAGTGCCGAATTGGACTAAAATCCTCTTATAAAGAATAACACATGAGGAGGTAAATGAAAATGCCCATAATCACCGAAAATAATTACACCTTCACCTCGGCGGACGGGGCCACGCCGATACATGTGCGCGAGTGGGTGCCGGACTGCGACATAAACGGCGTGGTCCAGATCTCCCACGGCATCAATGAGTACATAGGCCGCTACGCGGATTTCGCGCGCTTTCTGGCCTCCAAGGGCTTCGTGGTCGTGGGCAACGACCACCTCGGCCACGGCGAGAGCGTGCTCGGCCCGGAGTACCTCGGCTTTTTCGCCATGGACGACGGCTGGTACAAGGTCGTTGCGGACATCGAGACTCTGCGCTGCATGACGGCGGAGAAGTGGCCGGACGCGCCCTATTTCATCTTCGGCCACTCGATGGGCTCCTTCCTCACCCGTACATACATGATACGCTATCCCGAGGCTCCGCTCGCGGGCGTCATACTCTCCGGCACGGGTCAGCCGCCTGAGCCGGTGGTGGCCGCTGGCCGCTTCCTCTGCGACGGGGACATGCTCAAAAACGGCCCCATGCACCGCAGCGAGACCATCTCCAACATGGCCTTCGGCAACTACAACAAGGGCTTTGAGCCCAAGCGCACGAAGTACGACTGGCTCACGCGCGACGAGGCCGTTGTGGACGCCTACTCCCGCGAGCCGCTCTGCACCTTTACGCCGACCACCAGCCTCTTCCGCGACATGATGTTCGGTCTCTCCATCATCGGACGCAGGAGCAACATCGCCAAGATGAACAAGGACCTGCCCGTGTTCTTCATCAGCGGCGACAAGGACCCCGTCGGCGGCAACGGCGTGCAGGTAGCCAAGGTGTACAGCATGTTCGTGCGCGCCGGCATGCACGACGTTTTCTACAAGTTCTACTCCGACTGCCGCCATGAGCTGCTCAACGAGAAGAACAAGGACGAGGTCTACCGCGACGTCCTCAACTGGCTCTTCAAGAAAATAGGCTGATCTCTCCCCCGCCCGGTACGGCTCTGCGCCGCGCCGGGCGGGTTTTTATCGCCCAGGCAAACTCTGCATGCGTTGTAAAATTTACAAAAAGCTCTTGACTTTATATCAGTTGTAGAGTTTACAATAGAGATAAGGACAAATTGCCAGGGCCCGGCCCCGGAGGTGCGGGCGGGTGATTGTGCACATCTTACAAATGGTCCCGGATATGAGAAATTAAAGGAGGCAAACAGCATGTTTAACAAAACGGCATACGGACTGGGCAGCGTCCGCTCCTACATCCGCGAGGTGTTCGAGTACGGCCGCCAGCAGGCGAAGATCGTGGGCGAGGAGAACGTCTTCGATTACAGCCTCGGCAACCCCTCCATCCCCGCGCCCGAGAAGGTCAACGAGAGCATAATCAACACCCTCAAGACTGAGAGCAGCATAAAGGTCCACGGCTACACCAGCGGCCCGGGCGACGACTGCATCCGCGAGGCCGTCGCGAAGAACCTCACCGAGCGCTTCGGCAAGGTCATCCGCCCCGCCAACCTCTTCTTCACCTGCGGCGCGGCCCCCGCGCTCATGACCGCGCTCACCGCCCTCGCCTGCGAGGACAGCGAGGTCATCGCCATCGCCCCCTTCTTCCCCGAGTACAAGCCCTTCATCGAGAGCTCCGGCAACAAGTTCGTCATGGTCCCCGCGGACACGACCAGCTTCCAGATTGACCTCGCCGCGCTCGAGAGCCTCGTGAACGAGCACACTCAGGCCATCATCATAAACTCCCCGAACAACCCCTCCGGCGTCGTTTTCAGCCAGGAGACGCTTGAAAAGGTCGGCGCCATCCTCGGCGCGGCGGCCGAGAAGTACGGCCACCCCATCTACATAATCGCCGACGAGCCCTACCGCGAGCTGGTCTATGACGGCGTTGAGGTGCCCTTCATCCCGAACGTCTACAAGGACACCATCGTCTGCTACTCCTGGTCGAAGTCCCTGAGCCTCCCCGGCGAGCGTATCGGCTATGTCATGGTCGCCGACGACGTGACCGACTCCAAGGAGCTCTTCGCCGCCGTCGCGGGCGCCGCGCGCATGCTGGGCCACGTCTGCGCCCCCTCGCTCATCCAGCGCGCCGTCGCCGAGTGCTGCGCCATCATGCCCGACCTCGAGGCCTACGACGTCAACCGCAACCTCCTCTACAACGGCCTCACCGAGATAGGCTACGAGTGCGCCAAGCCCCAGGGCGCGTTCTACCTCTTCGTCAAGGCTCCGGGCGGCGACGCCATGGCCTTTGCCGAGAAGGCGAAGAAAAAGAACCTGCTCATCGTACCCTCCGATTCCTTCGGTGTCCCCGGCTATTTCAGGCTGAGCTACTGCGTCTCCAAGGAGATGATAGAGCGCTCCCTCCCCGCTTTCAAGGAAGTTTTCGCCGAGTAATGTTCAGAAAGTGAGGTTATGCAAATGCTGACAAACGAGTACCTGAAGAGAGT
This sequence comes from uncultured Eubacteriales bacterium, assembly GCA_900546485.1. Lineage (GTDB taxonomy): Bacteria > Bacillota > Clostridia > Oscillospirales > Oscillospiraceae > Scatomorpha. The sequence continues at coordinate 9 of URDK01000122.1, read as the reverse complement.
ATACAACAC
>URDK01000121.1 GCA_900546485.1 uncultured Eubacteriales bacterium | reverse complement strand
TGCGGAGTATCATCAGCAGACCTTTTCAGATCCTTTAATGATACTCCGCATGGTCGGAGTGGCGAGACTTGAACTCGCGGCCTCATGGTCCCGAACCATGCGCGCTACCATCTGCGCTACACCCCGAGACAGCTTTATCATTATAATGAGCTTCTGGCCCGTTGTCAAGGAATTATTTCATTTCTTGCATATTTGCGGTCTTGTCCAAATATACTGTCAGCATGAAGACGAAATATGGATACAATTATAAAATTATCCTAGCCTCCGTGCTGTTCATCGTGCTCACGGCGGTCAAGCTGCTGTTCCCGGAGCAGACAGCTGGGCTTCGTGCCCGGCTAAAGGAAGCTGTCAGCACCGATGCAGATTACAGCGCTGTTTTTGAGGACCTCGGTGAAAAGCTATCTGACGGTGCTGGAGAAGCGGTCGCGTTGTTTTTCAGGCACGAGACTGATTCAGGTGTTCAGCCTGCAGTATACGAGCCTGTGACCATCGACGATCTCAGGCGAGAGGCGGAGTACCTTATCCCGGACAGCCCTGCGCCCACGGAGCCTGCGGCAGAGTCCACTCCGGAGCCTACGCCGGAACCTACTCCTGAGCCGGAGCCCACGCCGTCTGAGACACCTGCCTCCGTGGCCGCTTTTCTCGAGGCCCAGGCCGAGTTTGCCGACTATGCCGTACCGGCTAACGTCAGCTACGAAATGCCTCGCCTGCCCTTCGAGTATGCAAGCCCGGTGTCGGGCTATACCTCCTCCGGCTTTGGTTATCGGCTCCATCCGCTGCAAAACGAGGTGAAGTTCCATTACGGCACCGACTTCGCCGTCTGGAGCGGTACGGATATCCAGTCCTTTGCAGACGGCACGGTCGCGCTTGTCGGCTGGGACGCGGGATACGGCAACTATGTCATTGTCGAGCATGAAAACGACTGGCAGACTCTCTATGCCCACTGTTCTGAGATCCTTGTATACAGCGGACAGAGCGTCAGCATGGGCGATGTCATAGCCAAATCCGGCGCCACGGGAGAAGTCACGGGGCCGCACCTGCACTTCGAGCTGCGCAAGGACGGTACATTCTACAATCCGGAGTTCTGGCTGGCATGAGAAAGTATCGTATCAACATCAGCGCCGGGGGCGTACTGCTGCTCGCGGCGCTGTATTTTTTCATGGATACCCGGGACTTTATCGCTCTGATGCTGGCCGCGGCCGCGCATGAGTGCGGTCACCTCGCCGCGCTCAGGGCGGCCGGCTGCCGTATACGCGGCTTCACGGCTGACGCCGGAGGAGCTGTGATTGAGCGGCGGGGAGGTGCGGGACCGGCCTGGGAGCTCATATGCCTTGCGGCCGGACCGGCTGCGGGATTTATATATGCAATCGTGGCCTCGCTCATAGGCGGCGAGCTTGGAAGCGGATTGCTGCTGTGTTCCGCGGGAATGAGCGCCGTACTCTCCGTGTTCAACCTGCTGCCCTCGCCTCCGCTAGACGGCGGAGGAATAGTGCAGGTGCTCTTCGGTGACAAGACCGCGGAAATAGCGGGGCTGCTGACGGCCTCAGCGGTATTTCTCATCGGATTTGCAGCCTTCATCTCAGGCCAGGGCATCGCACTGTTCCTTGCCGGCGCGCTGCTGCTGGTGAAGAACGTATAGCCTGGCGCTCAGAAGCGTATCAGGGGATAGTAGCCGTTCAATTCAAGTATTTTGGCGTAAAATGCGTCCGTTGCAATGATCGTGCCGTCCTCAAGCCTAAGGCCGAAATTCTGCATATCCTGGCTGATGTAAAGCATCGACTCCAGGCCGGTATCGAGAAAGGTGCCCTTATAAATGTAGGTTATCGACTGATAGTTGCCGTCTTTGTTCCACCTTATGCCTGCCGTGGCGCCGTCGCGGCAGGTTTCTTCTATATACTCAATGGCAAAAACTCCGTCAAAGCTGTCGTTGTTGAGAACATCCCGCATGCCTGAGATGTGCACGCTGCTCTCTTCGGCCAGCTCGCCATCCACATAGATGCCGACGGGTACCGTCAGCTCGACCGGTCGGTCAAAGGCTCCGGCTATGTCCAGGAGCATGAACATCAGCAGCCCGATAACCGCGGCAAAGAACAGCCAGGTGAGCACGGTGCGAGCCTTTCGCATCAGGCCGCGCCGGGTCTCGCCATATACGGTGCCGACCAGCTCGCGCACGGTGTCGTCAGGCGGCTGCGGCTCGTCCGCCTCACCATGCAGCAGGCTGAGCACGGTGAGGCCCAGCACGTCGGCCAGCGGCTCCAGCAGTGCGATGTCGGGAAAGCCCGCGCCGCGCTCCCACTTGCTGACGGCCCTGTCCGACACGTTCAGCTGCCCGGCCAGCTGTTTCTGTGTAAGGCCAAGCTCCTTACGCCTCGCGGCTATCAATTGTCCGGTCTTGCGTGTGTCCATTCTGCCACCCCTGGATGTTTTGCTGCCCATATTCTATCAGCTCCGGCCAAAACTCGCAACAAACGCTCCGTTTGCCCAGCCTGAGATGTGGGAGACAGTCGCCGACGGGCTTGTAATTGCCGGGGAAATGATATAAAATGCTTTTATCTGTGATTAGGAGCATGATCCAATGGATAAACGCCTTGAACGCATACTGCCCAGCGTGCAGAAGCCTGCCCGATACACGGGCGGAGAATATAACGAGATAATCAAAAACAAGGCCGACGTCAAGCTGCGTATGGCCTTTTGTTTCCCCGATGTCTACGAGATCGGCATGTCGAACCTCGGCATGCGCATACTCTACGGCTGCATAAATGCCGAGCCGGATATCTGGTGCGAGCGCGTGTTCGCGCCATGGGGCGATATGGCGGAGAAAATGCGCGAGAAAAACATCCCGCTCTACGCCCTTGAGAGCGGCGACCCGGTCTCAGACTTTGACGTCCTCGGCTTTTCGCTCGGCTACGAAATGGCATATTGCACGGTGCTCGACATGCTGGACATGTCGGGCATACCTCTGCGCTCGGCTGACCGGCCCGACCTTGTGCCGCTCGTTTTTGCGGGCGGGACAAGCTGCTGCAACCCGGAGCCCATGGCTCCTTTCCTCGACCTCATGGTCCTGGGTGAAGGTGAGGAGGTCGACGTAGAGGTCCTGCGCCTCTTTCAGAAAGCGCGCGACGAGGGCTGGGAGAAGCGCCGCTTCCTTGTTGAGGCCGCGAAGATACAGGGCGTCTACGTTCCCTCGCTCTACGAGCCGAGATGGAACGACGACGGCACGCTCCGTGAGCTGCGTCCGCTAGACGGTGCGCCTGAGACGGTGACGAAGCGCATAATCTCAAACCTCGACAAGGTTTACTATCCTACTGCGCCTATTGTGCCGAGCACAGAGATAGTCCACGACCGCGTGAACATAGAGCTTTTCCGCGGCTGCGTGCGCGGCTGCCGTTTCTGCCAGGCTGGCTATGCTTACCGGCCCATACGTGCCAGGAGCGCGGAGCGGGTTATTGAGATAGGCAAGGAAAGCCTCAAAAATACCGGCTGTCAGGAGGCCACGCTGCTGAGCCTATCGAGCAGCGATTATAAGCATCTGACAGAAGCCTGCGACGGGCTGCTCGACTGGTGCGAGCCTCAAAATATCAGCCTCTCGCTGCCATCCCTTCGCGCGGACAACTTCTCCATGGAGCTGATGAGCCGCCTGCAGAAGGTGCGCCGCGGCGGCCTCACCTTTGCGCCGGAGGCCGGTACGCAGAGGCTCCGCGACGTCATAAACAAGAACGTCACCGAGGAGGAGTTGCTGAACACCTGCCATATCGCCTTTGAGGGCGGCTGGAACGGCATAAAGTTATATTTCATGCTCGGCCTGCCCACCGAGACGGATGAGGACGTCAAAGGCATAGCCGACCTCGCTTCCAAAGTGCTTCACGTGTGGAGGCAATATTCGCCGAATAAGCAGCGCGGGGTGCGGATAACCGTCAGCACGTCGTGCTTTATACCCAAGCCGCACAGCCCCTTCCAGTGGGAGAGCCAGGTGTCGATGGAGGAGTACAAGCGCCGCGTCAACCTCCTGCGCGAGAGCATCACGGCCAAGAACGTGAGCTACAACTGGCACGACCCGGACACCAGCTTCATCGAGGCGGCGCTCTCTCGCGGCGATAGAAAGATTGCGGACGTCATCGAGGCTGTCTGGCGTGACGGCGGCCGTATGGAGGCCTGGAGCGATTACTTCCGGTTTGAGCGCTGGATGCGCGCATTTGAGCACTGCGGCCTGGACCCGGCTTTTTACGCCTCGCGCGAGCGCGGTGAGGACGAGGTACTGCCTTGGTACCGCATATCTATGGGCGTGCGAAAGGAGCTGCTGCTGCGTGAGCGGCACAGGGCCTATGAGGCGCAGCTTTCGCCGGACTGCCGCGCGGCCTGCTCGGCCTGCGGTGCGGCGGCGCTGTTGACGGAGGGCAGATGTGATGGATAAGCTTAGACTGAGATTTCAAAAGACCGGCAAGGCCGTTTACATATCCCACCTGGACCTCATGCGCGTGGTACAGCGCATATTCCTTCGCGCGGGCACGCCAATAAAGTACAGTGAGGGATTCAACCCTCACGCGCTCATTTCCATCTGCCTGCCGCTCTCGGTGGGCATGGCAAGCGAGTGCGAGCTGATGGACTTCCGTGTCACGCGTGATGTGGACCTCGCGGCCCTGCCCGGGGAGCTGAACGCCGTCTCCCCCGAGGGCGTGCGCTTCCTCGAAGCCTATGAGCCTGCGCGCAAGGCGGCGCTGATAAAGTGGCTGCGTGTGAAATGTGAGTTCGAGTACGACGAACGCGACGCCTCGGCGCTGCTTCCGGGACTTGAGGCGTACTTCGCTGCGCCTGAGGTCATAGTCACGCGCCGTACCAAGAGGGGAGAGGGCGAGTTCGACCTCGCACCTAACCTCCGCGAGGCCCGCTGGTCGGCTGAACCGGGGCTGGTGAGGCTCGAGTGCCTCATTTCGGCGCAGGAGCCGACCGTGAACCCGGAACTTTTGGTTTCCTCGCTGAGGGAACACGCGCCGGAGCTGGCTCCGGATTTTGCCCGCTTCACGCGGCTTGAGACTTACGACTCCAATATGGAGGTGTTCAGATGAACGCGGGTTTCAGGCTTATAGACATGGAAAACTGGCCGAGGCGCGAGCACTTTGAGGCCTATTTTAAGAACACCCCGTGTACCTGGAGCATGACCGTGCAGCTGGATGTGACAAAGCTGGTCAGGAGCGGCGCGAAGATATACCCTGCGCTGCTCTATGCCTGCGGTAAGGTGGCCAACAGGCACGATGAATTCCGCATGTTCTTGGACGAAGCGGGCCGCCCCGGCGTGTGGGATGAACTGCACACGAGCTACACGGTGTTCCACAAGGACACCGAGACATTTTCATGCCTCTGGACGCCGTATATGGAGGACCAGGCGGAGTATTATGCCGCGTATCAGCGCGACATCGAGCGCTGGGGAAGTGTGGAAGGCTTTGAGCCCCAGCCGGATGTGCCAAAAAACATTTACTATGCCTCAATGCTGCCCTGGGAAAGCTTTGAGGGCTTCAATCTCAATTTGCAGAAGGGCTGGGAGTTCATGCTGCCTACCTTCACCTTTGGAAGGTATACGGAGCATGAGGGCCGTTTTACGCTTCCGCTTGCAATACAGGTACATCACGCCGCCTGCGACGGCTTTCACGCATGCCGTTTTATTGCCGAACTGAGGCAGACGCTGGACGAGCTTAGCGGAGCCGATTTTGGCGGTTCTGCGGATCTTGGGGAATAATGCGGGACGGATACGGCAGAGATATCAGCTACCTGCGGCTGTCGGTGACGGACCTGTGCAACCTGCGCTGCGTCTACTGCATGCCGGCGGACGGAGTTGAGAAACGGCGGCATGAGGACATACTCTCCGTCGAGGAGCTTCAGGAGATAGCCGAGGCCGCGGGACGCTGCGGCATAAGAAAGATACGCCTCACGGGCGGCGAACCGCTTGTTCGGAGAGGCATAGTGGATATCTGCGCCCGGACGGCAGCTGCTCCCGGCGTGGAGGAGGTCTGCATGACCACGAACGGCCTGCTCCTGCCCAAGCTGGCTAGGGAGCTGCGTGCGGCCGGGCTTCGACGCGTG
>URDK01000120.1 GCA_900546485.1 uncultured Eubacteriales bacterium | reverse complement strand
GGGGCGGAGCGCCGTGGCCATCGACGCCATCGCCCTCATTGAGAGCGGCCTGGGGGAGACCTGTGGCGCGATAGTGGGCATACTGGCCCCCAGGGAACTGCGCATCCGGCGGATCATGGCCCGGGACAACATCACGGAGCAGTACGCCCGCCTGCGGATCTCCGCCCAGCAGCCGGACGAGTACTACCGGGGCAAGTGCGACTGTGAGCTGAATAACGCCGCCGATACCGCCGCGGCCTTTGAAATGGAGGCCCGGGAGTTTTTCCAGCGGCTGATCGACACCATCAAGGAGGAAAAAGCACATGGAAAGCAAGGAATTTAAGGCGCTGAAGGAGCAGCTGCTCTCCTGCCGCCGCAACGGCTTCGACCGGATGGACGCGGCGGAGCGGAGCGCCATGGAATCGTACTGCACGGACTACAAGGCATTTCTGGACACTAGCAAGACCGAGCGGCTCTGCGCAGGAGAGGTCGTCCGCCTGGCAGAGCAGGCCGGCTACCGGCCCTATGTCCGGGGCGCGGCGGTGAAGCCGGGAGACAAGGTTTATCTCTGTAACCGGGGCAAGAGCGTGCTGCTGGCCCACATCGGGGAGAAGCCGTTGGCGGAGGGTGTTCAGATCGCTGCCGCCCACATAGACTCCCCCCGGCTGGACCTGAAGCCCAACCCCCTGTATGAGGACGGGGAACTGGCCTATTTCAAGACCCACTACTACGGCGGCATCCGCAAGTACCAGTGGGTTACCATTCCCCTGGAGCTCCACGGCGTGGTGGCCCTGCGGGACGGCGCCAGCGTACAGGTGAACATCGGCGGGGGCGCGGACGATCCCCGGCTGGTGATCACGGACCTGCTGCCCCACCTGGGCGCGGAGCAGAACAAGAAGCCGCTGGCGGAGGCCATCCCCGCTGAGACCCTGAACCTGCTGCTGGGCAGCGAGCCGATCGGGGACGCGGAGGAGTCCGGCCGTGTGAAGCTGGCGGTGATGAAGCTGCTGAACGAAAAGTACGGCATCACAGAGGATGACTTCACCTCCGCGGAGCTGGAGGCGGTGCCGGCGGTAAAGGCCACGGACATCGGCCTGGATCGCAGCATGATCGGCGCCTACGGCCATGACGACCGCGTCTGCGCCTACGCCGAGCTCAAGGCCATCTTCGACGTTAAGGACCCGGAGCAGACCTGCGTGTGCATCCTCGCGGACAAGGAGGAGACCGGCTCCGACGGCGTGTCCGGCATGAAGAGCGAGGCCTTCGAGTGGTTCGTGGGCGACATGTGCAAGACCCAGGGCGTCGACCTGCGCGACTGCTTTGCGAAGAGCATCTGCGTCTCCGCGGACGTTACGGCGGCCTTTGACCCGAACTACCCCGAGGTCAGCGAGAAGCTGAACACCGCGCGCCTCAATTACGGCGTTGGCCTGCACAAGTTCACCGGTGCCCGCGGCAAGTCCGGCACCAACGATGCTCCCGCGGAGCTCGTGGCCTATATGCGCCGCATCTGCGCCGAGAACGGCGTGCAGTGGCAGATGTGCGAGCTGGGCAAGGTCGACCAGGGCGGCGGCGGCACCGTGGCCATGTACATGGGCAACCGCAACATCGCCACCATCGACGCGGGCGTGCCCGTGCTTTCCATGCACGCGCCCTTCGAGATAGTCGCGAAGTACGACTGCTATATGACCTATAAGTGCGTCCTCGCCGCCTACGCGGCCAAGCAGGCCTACTGCTGAGCGGATTCAAAGAGAGAATGGGGGTCCCCGCCGGGGGATCCCCATTCTCCTATACTCTACCGCACCGCGTGGCAACTACTGCTTGTTCTTTTGGAAAAAGTGTGCTAATATAATTAGTCAGTGCGCGCCGGTCAGGCGCTGCGAAATCCTTAGCTGGAGGACTGCTTTGTGACCATCTCTTCGGCCATTTTACTGGGTATCGTGCAGGGCGTAGCGGAGTTTTTGCCCATATCGAGCTCTGGCCACCTTGCCATACTGCAAAACCTGTTTGCCCTCTCCGCGGGCGAAGATCACCTGTTTTTCGATGTGCTGCTGCACCTCGGTACACTCATCTCTATCTGCATCTGCTACTGGGGCGACATCGTGGCCATGGTGCGAGAGGTGTTCATCGTGCTGCGCGGCGGACGCCGTGCGGACGGTACTCCCGTGCAGGGAAATCTCGGCGCCGCGCGGCTTTTCATGATGATAGTCGTCGGCACGCTGCCGCTCTTTCTCGTGCTGCCCATAAACGACAAGGTGGAGGAGCTCTACTACATAACCCCCTTCATCGGCGTCGCGCTGCTGCTGACGGGCTGCATGCTGTTCGTTTCGGATAAAATGACACCGGGCAAGCGCACGGAGAAGAACATGCGCTTCCGCGACGCGCTCACCATCGGACTGTGCCAGTGCGTGGCCACCATCCCCGGACTGTCCCGCTCCGGAACCACCATCACCGCAGGTATCGCAACGGGCCTTGACAGGAATTTTGCGATGAAGTACTCCTTCCTTATGAGCCTGCCCGCAGTGCTGGGCGCCAACCTGCTCAGCTTCATCAAGGCGATAGGAGAGGAGAGCATCGACGCTTCGCTTATCCCGGCATATCTCCTCGGCATGCTCGCCGCCATGCTCTCCGGCATCGCGGCCATATCGCTCATGAAGCTCATTGCCAAAAAGAGCAAGTTCGGCTGGTTCGCCTACTATTGCTGGGGCGCCGGCGTACTGACGATAATCTTCAGCCTCATCTTCTGAAAGGACTGACACCATGGCGAATTCCACAGGCAGCCGCAAGAGCTCCAGCTCGTCGGGTACTGCCAAGAAAAGCGGCGGAACGGCCAAAAAGAGCCAGACCGCCGCGAAAAACAGCACAAGGAGCACCAAAAACGCGCCGAAGCCCATCCGCAGGGAAGTCGGCGCGGCCGTTTGCGCCTTTCTGGCCATTTTCTCCTTTATCGGCTATTTTGACGTTGACGGCTGGTTTATAGACTTCTTCTGCGGCTTCATAAAGGGCCTGCTGGGCTGGGGCTTTTATCTGTTCCCGCCCGCGCTGCTGCTTGCGGCCATAACCCTTGCCTTCCACCGCGGCCGGCCCGTGGCATTCAGGCTGTTTTGCTGCGTCATGCTGCCTATCATCATGGGCGCTATGGCGCATCTGCTGTTTTCTCGCACTGCCCTGGAGCTGGGCGGCAGCTTCGGCGAGCTGGTCAAGGGACTGTATGCCGAAGGAAAGCTCATGCAGGGCGGCGGTCTCATCGCGGGGCTGCTCTCCATGGCGCTGGAGTCCATGTTCAGTGTCTACGGGGTCTTCCCACTGTTGCTGGCGCTTTTCCTGTTCTTCCTCATGTACTCCGTGAACCTCAGCATCGGCAAGGTCGCACGCTGGCTCTCGGGCCGTGAGCGCGCGGAGTACGAGTACGAGCCGGAGCCTGAGCCGGAGCGTGTCAGCGCGCCCCGCAAGGAGGCCAAGGAGCCGGCAAAGCCCGCCAAAAAGCCCAAGAACCGCGTCATCGACATACCCGTGGACGACGAGCCAGACGAGGATGTGGACTACGGCGGTGTGAAGGTCAGTTACTTCACAGAGGAGGAGGCGGGGACCCGCCGCGCCAAGCCTGAGAAGAAGCCCGCGCCCGCTCCGGAGCCGATATTTGATTTTGAGCAGCCGCTCGACGAGCCCGCCTTCGCGCCCGTGGACGTGCCCGCCGCGCAGCCTGTAAAGCCCGCGGAGCCTGCCAAGCCCAGCCGCGCTGAGGTCGCGGCCGAGACAGCGGCCGTCACAGCCGAGATAGAAAACGCCGCTTCCACGACGCCTGAATATGAGTTCCCACCCATAGACCTCCTGCGCAAGGGCACGACTGCCGCTGTCGACGGCCGTGACGAGATTGCCCTCAACCGCGACAGGCTGGAGACCACGCTGCACAGCTTCGGCGTCGCGGCGAACATAGTCGGCGTCACGCGCGGGCCCACGGTCACGCGCTACGACCTTGAGCTCGACGCGGGCGTGAAGCTCACGAAGCTCACCAACCTCTCCAGCGACCTCGCGCTCTCGCTGGGCGTCATGAACGTCCGCATAGCGCCCATCCCGGACAAAATATCCACTGTCGGCGTAGAGGTGCCGAACAAGATAGTCAGCATCGTCTATCTGCGCGACATCATCGACTCTCCGGCCTTCAAAAACGCGCCTTCGAGCCTGTCTTTCGCCATCGGCAAGGACATAAGCGGCGAGTGCGTCGTCGGCAACATCGCAAAGCTGCCGCACATGCTCATCGCAGGCACCACCGGCTCCGGCAAATCCGTCTGCCTCAACTCGCTGCTGCTGAGCCTGCTGTACAAGTCCACGCCGGAGCAGGTAAGGCTCATCATGATAGACCCCAAGATGGTCGAGCTCGGCATCTATAACGGCATCCCGCACCTCTACGTCCCCGTCGTCACCGACCCGAAAAAGGCCGCCGGCGCTCTGCAGTGGGCCGTGGTCGAGATGCTCAAGCGCTACCGCCTCTTTTCCGAGGTGGGCGTGCGCGACCTCGCGGGTTACAACGCCCATCAGAAGAAGCAGGGCGCGGAGACCATGCCGCAGGTCGTCATAGTTGTGGACGAGCTGGCCGACCTCATGCTCGTCGCCTCCAAGGACGTGGAGGAGAGCATCTGCCGCGTGGCTCAAATGGGCCGCGCCGCGGGCATGCACCTCATAATCGCCACGCAGAGACCCTCCGCCGACGTCATTACCGGCCTCATGAAGGCCAACATCCCCAGCCGCATCGCCTTCGCTGTCTCGAGCGCGATGGAGTCGCGCATCATCCTCGACTCCTCCGGCGCTGAAAAACTCATAGGCATGGGCGACATGCTGTATTCACCTCTTGGCAGCGGCAAGCCCATGCGCGTGCAGGGCGCCTACGTCTCCGACGAGGAGCGCGAGGACGTCATTGACTTCATAAAGCGCAGCTCCGCGCCCGAGTACTCCGAGGACATCCTCGAGCAGATCGAAAAGGCCGCGGAGGACAAGCCCGCGAACGGCTCCGCTAAGGGCGGCGAGGCCGAGGAGCCGCAGGCGAAGTCGCAGTTCGACGAGCTGCTGCCCCAGGCGGTGGACGTCATCTTCGAGACCAAGCAGGCGAGCGTCTCCATGCTCCAGCGCAGGCTGAAGCTGGGCTATTCGCGCGCGGCGCGGCTGGTGGACCAGATGGAGCAGCTCGGCATCGTCGGGCCCTTTGAGGGCTCCAAGCCGAGGCAGGTGCTCATAACAAAGCAGCAGTGGCAGGAGATGCAGCTCATGAACGGCGCCGCGCCGACTGAGCGCTTCCAGACAGAGATGGAGTTCGGCACGGACTCCGACATGGACACGGAGTGACATGACGGACGCAGAACTGGGAAAACTGAGCATACTCGCCCTCGCGCATGTGGGCGACGCGGTGTATGAGCTGCTGGTGCGGACGCTGCTGGCCGAGCGCGGCGTGGCGACGGCTTTGCAGCTCCATCGGGAGACCGTGGCGCGCGTCAAGGCCACAGCCCAGGCGAAGGCGGCGGCGGTCATACTGCCGCACCTCACCGAGGCCGAGCACGACGTGTACCGCCGCGGCCGCAACAGCCACGTCAACACCGTGCCCCACGGCTCCACGCCGGGGCAGTACCACGCGGCAACAGCCGTGGAGGCGGTGTTCGGCTGGCTCTGGCTCCGCGGCGAGCATGAGCGCGCGCGGGAGCTGTTCGGATATATCACGGAGGACTACGATGCCGCTTGACGCAGTGTGCCTCACGGCACTTGTAAACGAACTTGTGCCCCAGCTTGAGGGCGCTCACATAGACAAGGTGCAGCAGCCCGCGAGGGACCTGCTGCTCCTTTCGCTGTATACGAGGCAGGGGGCGAAGAAGCTCCTCATCTCCGCGGGTGTAGGCATGGCTCGGCTGCATTTCACCGCCGGGCGCTATGAGAACCCGGAGACGCCGCCGATGTTCTGCATGCTGCTGCGCAAGCACATCGGAAGCGCGCGGATTGTGGGAATCAGCCAACCTGGGCTGGAGCGGATCATTGAGTTTGAGCTGGAACATCTGGATGAACTGGGGGATCTTTGCCGGAAGAAGCTGATTGTGGAAATCATGGGCAAGCACAGCAATATTATTTTCTGTAAAGAGGATAAGACCATCATCGACAGCATCAAGCA
>URDK01000119.1 GCA_900546485.1 uncultured Eubacteriales bacterium | reverse complement strand
GCGAAACTTTCAAACGCGCGCGAAGCGCGCAGCGGGTCACTCCGCCAGCAGCTTTTTGAGCGCGACGCGGTCGATCTTGTCATTTGCATTATGCGGGAGCTTCTCCATCGTCACCAGGCGGTGGGGCAGCATATACGAAGGGATATACTTCTTCAGCTCGCGGTTATACTGCCGCATGGGCAGCGTGCCCTGGGTCTCGACGAAGAGGACTATCTCCTGCCTCACGGCGTCGAAGAGCGCGCAGACGTTTTCCGTGCCTTCGACCATGCGGGCGGCGTTTTCTATCTCGCCGAGCTCGATGCGGTTGCCGCGGAGCTTTATCTGCCCGTCGCGGCGGCCGGCGAACATCAGCTCGCCCCGCTCGTTGTACCAGCCGAGGTCGCCCGTGCGGTAATACCTCGGGGCATAGGGCAGGCCCTCGGGATTCACATAGAAGGCGCGCTCCGTGAGCTCCGGCTGGTTCCAGTAGCCGATGTTCACGCCCGAGCCCGCGACGCAGATCTCGCCCGTCTCGCCCTGCCCCACCGGCCTGCCGTCCTCACCGATGAGCAGCGCGCGCATGTTGGGGAGCGGCCTGCCTATGGGCAGGGGCTCGGTATCCGAAAACTCGCGGTCCACGACGTAGGCCGTGCAGACGTCCGTCTCAGTCGGGCCGTAGAGGTTCGCAAAGATGCGCCCGGGGAGCGCGCGCCGCCATACGTTCAATTGCAGGTTAGGCATGACCTCGCCCGCGAAGGCGATGCTGCGCAGCTTCGGCAGCTCCACGGTGTCGAGCACGCCCGAATTGGCGATGTTTATCATCACGGTCGGCACCCAGTAGATGCTGGTGACGCCGTTTTCGCGGAGGAACTCCGGCAGCTTCACGGGGAAGCGGAAGAGCACCTCGGGCGTGAGGATGAGGTGTCCGCCGCAGCGCATTGCGCCGTATACGTCCATGACCGAGACATCGAAATAGAGCGGGGCCTGGTTCGCAATGACCGTCTCCGGGCTCCAGCCGAAGGTCTCCTCCGCCCAGCGGGCGAAGAGCATGACGCCCCGGTGCGGGATGGTGACGCCCTTGGGCTCGCCCGTCGAGCCGGAGGTGTACATGACGTACACCGGCTCCGAATCCGTAACGTCGGCCACGGCCGCGTCCACGGCGGCGGCGTCCTCTGCCGCGGCCGCGAGCTCGTCTATGAGCAACACCGGCGCGCCGCCGAGGTCCACATCCCCGAGCTTCGCCGCCAGCTCCGCATTCGTTATCACGGCGGAGGGGTGCAGGTTTGAGATTATCCTGCGCAGGCGCTCCACGGGCGCGGCCGCGTCCGTGGGAACATAGGGCCGTCCGGCGTACATGGCGGCGTTGAAGCCCGTGAGCATCTCCACGCTCTTGGGCAGCCAGACCATGACCGGCTCGCGGCCGGAGCTCCGCCGCATCAGCTCGCTCGCCGCGCGGCGGGAACGGGCGCGCAGCCCGGCATAGTCAAGGCTCTGGTGCTCGTCCGATACGGCGGTGCGGTCACCCCAGAGCGCCGCGGCCCGCTCCAGCAGGCATATGACTGAATTCATGCTCTCACTCTCCGTAGCTTATGATGAGCGCGCTTGCCGCGCCGTATTTCGTAAAGAGCGTACCGCCGTCGTCAAGCTGCGTCGCTGTCCAGCCGGACGACTGCGTGGTGGCGGGGGTAGAGGTCTCGACCTCCATGTAGCCGCCCTCGAGGAAGCTGACGGAGGCCCCGCCCTGGTGCGTGGAGATGGTGGCGGGGAGATTTATGCGCTCGATGTGGTCGGTCTGCTCGGCCGAGGAGCCCTCTGAGGCCTCATAGACACGCACAGGCCGGTTCAGCCCGACGTAGAGGTCGCTGCCGTCCCAGTACCAGACGTCGGCGTCGGTGCGGATATCGAGCTCCTGCATGGCCTCACCGAAGCTGATGCGCACGCCGGTGGAGATCTGGTAATTGCCCGAATAGAGCGGGAAGCGGTTCGACTGCCCCGCACCCACGAGCTCGACGTCGAAGATCTCCTCGCTGTTGCCCACGATGTCCAGCGTGAGGTTTATCGCCGCGGCGCAGGCGGAGGCCAGCTGGTTTTCCATTACGAAGCTGTATCCGTACTTTTCGCGGAAGGCCTGCACTTTTTCAATGCTCTCGATGGCCTCTGTATCGTCCTGGGCGGTAAAATCGCAGTGGTAATAGACGCACATGGGCATGTCGTACCTGGCGGAGATGTCCGTCCAGCTGTCGGTGCCGTAGAGCATCGTGCAGCAGTTTTGCAGCAGTATCGTCCACTCGCCGTCCTGCGTCAGGAAGAAGGGCAGGCTTATGACGTTGCGCGCGCTGGCCTGGGGATAGGGGTCAAGGTCGCCGGGGGCAGCGTAGCCCGTGTTCCAGAGGAAGCCCGCGTCCCAAAGGGAGAGGAAGGTCTGCGTCTGACTCAGGCTGCTGGTGTACCAGGTGTGCTGGTTCGCGCCTATCTTGTTGGACACGACGCCGTAGAGCTTGAGTGACTCGAGATGCTGCTGCAGCTCATACTCCTCCCTCTCGGCCGAGGCGTAGGCCGTGGTGTAGAAGTGAGCGCCGACGTAGATGCCGTTGTCCACGAAGTATTTTATCTGCTCCATGAGCTCTGACTTATAGGGGAAATACTCGCTGTCTATGGGGTAGCTCATGCCATATTCCAGACTGCCGCAGATGAGGTCGTCCTTGCCGTCGCCGTTTATGTCGGCGATGACGGGCACGCAGTTGTTGCCGAACTTGGCGTTGTAGTTGCCCTTGTAGTTTCGCTCATTGAGCTCTATGAAGCCTGCAGAGGCGAAGTTGCCGCGGCCGCCGTTGAGCAGCTTGGCGATATAGCCGTCAAAGGTGCCGAGCAGCAGGTCGTTTTTCCCGTCGCCGTCTATGTCGTATATGCACGGGGCGATCCAGTCGCCGTCCACGCCGAAGACGCTTATCTCGGTATACTCGGCGGAGGTTATCCCGCCTTCCGTGCCGTAGAACACGAGGAGCCTGCCCTCGTTGGAGCCGCAGACAAGGTCGTTGATGCCGTCGCCGAGGTCACCGTAGTCGGGCAGGACCTGGCCGCTGAGGCCGGTGTTCACCAGCGCGCCCACGGGCTCGAAGCAGAGGTCGCCCAGACCGCGGAAGAGATAGACCTTGCCGTCGCCCGCTCCGCAGAGGATGTCCTCCACGCCGTCGCCGTTGTAGTCGCAGATGACGGGCGCGGAATAGCTCGAGACCGAGAGCTGCCGGCCATCGGCATCGGTCAGCGCCGCGGCCTCCTCGGTGACGAGGCGGGACTTGTAGCCTTTGCCCTTGTAGAAGTAGAGCCGACCGTCGGACGAGCCGCAGATGATATCGAGCTTGCCGTCGCCGTCGAGGTCGTACACCTCCGGATAGGCGCGCAGGTCGTACTCCGGGTAGTCCGCGAAGTAGCTGCCGCCGTCGTCCATGGTGACTATCGTCAGCCACTCGTCCCCGGCGGCGACGTGCGCGCCGGAGGAGTAGGCGTTCTCATAGTAGTCCATGGAGAACACCAGCTCGTCCGAGCTCTCGCCCAGCAGTGTGGACACCGTCTCAGCACGGGCGAACCAGGTATAGCTGTTGCGCACCAGGGTATATGAGGGTATCTGCGAATACTCCTTGCAGAGCTCCGCGAAAGCCACACCGGAGCCGTCCGCAAAGCCGCCGAGCTCCTCAAAGTGCAGCTCCCAGCTCATGGCCGGGCTGCCGAAGGAGCCGTAAACGCGCGAGACGGAATAGCCCACCGTGCGCTTGAGGTAGAAGGACGCGAAGGCGTTCTCGAGCAGGCGAGCCGAGCTCATGGCGGTGTCGGAGAGGTAGCGCTGAGAGTCGTCGCGCTGCTCCAGCATGGTGCCGCTGATGCAGTAGGGATTGGGCAGGAGGCCCGAGGCGAAGAAAACGTAGCCCTCGCCGTACATATTAACGGTGGATATGGCCAGGCCCACGCGGGTGCAGAGCGCCACGGCGGTGGAGGGCTTCATTCCCACGCCGCGCTCAAGGCCCTCGAGCTCCGGGAAGTCCGAATAAGCCTCGTAGAGCGTGTAGAAGTCGCGAGTGATGTCCTGCAGCTCCTGCAGGTCATCGCTGACTTCGGGATATTCCATGTTGTACGGGTAGTCCTCGAGCTCGTGAAAGCTCTTGGCGCCGATGAAGTCCTTGTCGAAGAACTCGTAGAAGCCGTTGGTCAGGAACACGCCGCCGCCGTTTTGGGCGAAGGCGGTTATCTCCTCGCGCAGCGTATCCGCATTTGCAGCGGTCATTATGCTCTCGTCGGGATAGAGAATGTCGTAACCCTCGAGGGAGTAGTCCTGCGAGATATCCACTGCCTCGGCCTCGAAGCCGAGCAGCAGGGGCTGGCAGAGGCGCGAATAGGTGTCCTCCCAGTATCCGGTACCCGCGCTGCCGTCGTAGAGCACGGCGGCGTGCAGATCGTTTTCGTCCGCGTTGACGGAGCTCAGCGATATCTCGGCCGCGGGCAGCTCGTTCTGCTTGACTTCGTTGTCGTCCCCGCCGCCGATGAACGGTATGCTTATCTCACCGCAGCCCGAGCACAGCCCGATAAGCAGGGCGCAGCAGATGACGATTGATAGGGTCTTTTTCAAGGCTTGCCTCCGTTCTGAGTGTTTCGTTTAAGGTTTGTGGGTCTTAACTAAGGAATTTTACCACATTGTTTCCACTATTGCAATGCCGGCGCCGCTGTTGTAAAATCGGGGAAAAGGAGGCTTTGGGCATGGAAATAAAGAAAGCATATTCGCTAAGCTTCTCGCCCACGGGCGGGACAAAGAAGATCTCCGAGCACATCGCCGCCGGCGTGTGCGAGCGCTCCGAGTTCCTGGAAATCACGGTGAAGGCGCCGGAGCTGGAATTCGGTGCGGATGACTTTGTGGTCATCTCCGTCCCCGTTTTCGGCGGGCGGGTCCCCTCGCCGGTGGCGGAGCGGCTCAGTCACGTGAAGGCACACAGCACGCCCGCGGCCATAGTCGCGGTGTACGGCAACCGTGCGTTTGAGGACGCGCTGCTGGAGCTGCGAGGCATGGCGGAGGAGCGCGGCTTCAAGGTCATGGCCGCCGCGGCCTTCATCGCGCGGCACTCCATCGCGCCGGAGTTCGGCGCGGGCCGGCCTGACGCGGCGGACTACCTCAAGATGGACGAGTTTGTGCGCCGCATACGCGAGCGGCTGGACTTCGTCGCCTCGGCCGACAGCCTGCCGACAGCGATAGTCCCCGGCAACCGCGAGTTCCGCAAATACGACGGCGTGCCGCTGCACCCCTCCGCCAGCCGGATAAAGTGCGGCAAATGCGGCAAGTGCGCGGCCGAGTGTCCCGTAGGCGCCATCCCCGCCTCGGACCCGACCAAGACGGACAAGGACAAGTGCATCACCTGCATGCGCTGTGTCACCGTCTGCCCGCACTACGCCCGCAGCCTTAACCCCGTAATGCTCACCGCTGCAAAGGCGGGGCTGAAAAAGGCCTGCTCCGGCCGCAAGGAGCCCGAGATATTCATATAAGGAGGCGCCCAGCTTGAAAGGCGACAACCGCAGTTTCTGGCAGCGCATGTCTCTAATATACACAAAGTTCATGTCCGGCGCGGACCCCACATACGCGGCGCTCTGCGAGATGATACGTCCCCAGCTGGGCTCGGACATGGAGGTCCTGGAGCTGGCCTGCGGCACGGGCCAGCTCACCTACCCGCTCGCCGGGGCGGTAAAGCGCTGGGTGGCGACGGATTTTTCCACGGCGATGCTTCTGCGGGCGCGCGGCAAGGGGCCCTGGCCCGCCAGCCTGAGCTTTGAGCCGCAGGACGCCACGGCGATAGGCTATCCTGACGCAAGCTTTGACGTTGTTGTCATGGCAAACGCCCTGCACATCATGCCGCATCCCGAGCTCGCGCTGGCCGAGGTGAAGCGGGTGCTCCGCCCGGGCGGAGTGCTGTTTGCCCCGACCTTTGTCAAGGGCGTCAGCGCCGGCAACAAGCTCCGTACCCGGCTCATCCGGCTCATGGGCCTGAAGGTCTTCCACAACTACGACGCCGACGGTCTCTGCGAGACCGTGACCACCGCCGGCTTCGACATCACCGCGCGCGAGACTCTCGGCACCTCCCTCATGCCTCTCTGCTACGTGAAGGCGGTAAAGGGCGTATAAAAGCATACCTGCGCGCAGCGCGTTTAAAAGTTTCGTCCACCTTTTCAAAGGTGGCAGGG
>URDK01000118.1 GCA_900546485.1 uncultured Eubacteriales bacterium | reverse complement strand
CAATGTATGTTATAAAACAAAAACCCGCCCGTCCTTTCGGACGAGCGGGCTTTTCATGTACTCACAAAGGAGTTACAGCTGCTTGTTGGCGTTGATCTTGACGCCGGGGCCCATGGTGGAGGCAGTGACGCAGCTCTTTATATACTGGCCCTTGGCGGCGGCGGGCTTAGCCTTGATGATGGCGCCGATGAGAGCGTTGTAGTTCTCAACGAGCTTGTCCGCACCGAAGCTGACCTTGCCGATGGGGCAGTGGATGATGTTGGTCTTGTCGAGCCTGTACTCGATCTTACCAGCCTTGGCTTCCTGAATAGCCTGGGTGATGTTGGGGGTGACGGTACCGGCCTTGGGGGAGGGCATGAGGCCCTTGGGGCCGAGGACCTTACCGAGACGGCCGACGACGCCCATCATATCCGGGGAGGCGATGACGGTATCGAACTCGAACCAGTTCTCGGTCTGGATCTTCTGAACGAGATCCTGGCCGCCGGCGTAATCAGCGCCAGCCGCCTTGGCTTCCTCTTCGCGCTCGGGCTTGCAGAAGACGAGGACGCGGAGGGTCTTGCCGGTGCCGTTGGGCAGCACGATGGCGCCGCGGACCTGCTGGTCGGCGTGACGGGAGTCTACGCCCAGCTTGACGTGCAGCTCGACGGTCTCGTCGAACTTGGCCTTGGAGGCCTTGCAGACGAGGTCGAAGGCGTCCTTGGCATCGTAAAGCATCTGCTTATCTATGAGCTTGGAGCTCTCTTTATAATTCTTACCTCTGAACAATTTGCTTTCCTCCTAAAATGTGGTTCGTCGGAGATGTTGAGCCGCGTGGGCTCACTCCTCCCACGTTTGGGGCAGCTTGGTCCTTGCCTTGGAACTGCCTCAGTCGCCGACGAGAACGCCCATGCTGCGGCAGGTGCCGGCGATCATGGACATGGCGGCCTCGACGGTGGTGCAGTTGAGGTCGGGCATCTTCTGCTCGGCGATCTTGCGCAGGTCTTCCTTGCTGATGGTGGCGACCTTGTCACGCTGGGGCACGCCGGAGGCCTTGTCGATGCCGCAGGCCTTCTTGATGAGCAGGGCCGCGGGCGGGGTCTTGGTAATGAAGGTGAAGCTCCTGTCCGAGTACACCGTGATGACGACGGGGATCATCATGCCCATATCGGCCTTGGTACGCTCGTTGAAGTCCTTGGTGAACTGGCCGATGTTTACGCCGTACTGGCCCAGGGCCGGGCCGACGGGGGGCGCCGGGGTGGCCTTGCCGGCCGGCACCTGGAATCTTATATATCCGACAACTTTCTGTGCCATTTATCTAAGCACCCTTTCAATAACAGTTTAGTTGGCCGGCCGTCAATCCTTGACAGGCTCGACCTGATCGAGCTCGAGGTCCACGGGGGTCTCGCGCCCGAACATGGAGACGACAACGCGCACACGGTCCTTGTCCGGCTCGAGCTCCTCGACAGTGCCGAGGAAGCCCTCCAGCGGGCCGTCGGTGACCTTGACGGTGTCGCCCACCTCGTAGCCGAGGACGATTTCGTGCCGCTCGACGCCGAGGTCATAGATCTCCTGGTCCGTCAGCGGTATCGCCTTGTTGGACGTGCCGACGAAGCCGGTGGCGCCGCGCACGTTGCGCACGAGGTGCCAGCTCTCATCCGTCATTATCATCTTGACGAGCACGTAGCCGGGGAAGACCTTGCGTTCATAGGTCTTGTCGCCGGAGTCGGTGTGCTCGGTGACGGTCTCGAGCGGTATATTGACCTCCTGGATGAGGTCCTGCATTTTGCGGTTTTCAGCCGCCTTCATGACAGCGGCAGCCACGGCGTTCTCATAGCCGGAGTATGTGTGGACCACATACCACTTTGCTTCTTCCGCCATCAGTCTTACACCAGATCGATGAGCGTCTGAACGCCCAGCTTGGCGAGGGTGTCAAAGCCCCAGAGCACCAGCGCGGAAACGACCATCATCGCGAGGGCCACGCCGGTGTTGTTGAGGGTCTGCTTCGGGGTGGGCCATATGACCTTGCGCGCTTCGCTGCGCATCTCGCGGAACCACTTGGCTACGCGCTTACCGAAGGGGAGCTTTCCCTCGTTCTTCTTGACGGCGTTCGTGGAGACCTTCACCGGTGCGGTGTTTTTGTTCTCTTCTGCCATTATGCTTGCTCCTTTCAGAACGCCTTACTTGGTCTCGTTGTGGACCGTGTACTTGCGGCAGCGGGGGCAGTACTTCTTCATCTCGAGACGGTCGGGAGTGTTCTTCTTGTTCTTGACCGTGAAGTAGTTGCGCTCCTTGCACTCGCTGCACCTGAGTATGACCTTTACTCTTGCGCCAACAGCCATTCTATTCGGCACCTCCTTGTAATACTTGGCCGCTCATGCGGCCTGTTGCCTCCCTGAGCGCGCCGGACAGCGCGGAAAAATGCGCGCGCGAAAATAAACCCGTCCGGCCGACAGGTAAAATGAAGTATAACACACTCCAGTCTCCGGGTCAAGCCTCTTTTCTGCCAAAAACCGGGCTTTTTTCTCACCGCATGATGCAGAAATGTCTGAGAAAGTTCACCCGCGGTTAACAGCCAGTTCATAAGTGACTGTTATTTTGAATACGCTGATACACAAAGAAACGTACCTGACGTACCGGCAATACAGCTTATAAGCCCAAAAAACGGCGACCTGCCCGCCGAGGGGGGAAAGATCCCCCCTGAAGGGGCAGACCAGATGCGCCACCTTCTGCAGGTGTTCATATACGCCCCCGTGCCGCTTTCCCCCCTCGCGGCGCGGGGGTGGATTTATTATGCCCGAACTGCGCGCGGGACTATCCGCAATCACAAAAACCGCCCGTTCCCAGCATGGAACGGGCGGTTTTGCCGTATTCACACGATTATTCTCACCGCGGCGCGGGCGTTTTCTATCTTCACGTCCGTGTGCACGCCGCCGGGCTCGCCGTCGCGCGTGAAGGGCACCGGGTCCGCAAAGGTGAAGCGGACCGTGCGCGCCTTGCGTATCGACATCATCTCGCCGTTGTAGTTTTTCGACACAGCCTGCGCCACAAGGGCGTTCAGGTCCGCCAGCGTGGCGGGGTATTTCACCAGCGCGACTTCAAATTCGCCGTCGTCCAGCGCGACCATGTCCGGGTCGAGCTTCACAAGGCCCGCGACCGAGGTCGAGTTCGTCACGCCGCCGAAGATGTAGTCGCCCTCGAGCTCCTCGCCGTCGAGCTCCACATGCGTGCGGTAGTGCGGCAGTTTGGGCAGGCGGTTCATGCCCTCGAGCAGATAGGCCAGGTGTCCCAGCGCCTGCTTCGACTGCTGGGGCGTCTCATAGCTCACGTCCGTGAACGCACCGAAGGCCGCAACGTAGGTGAAGTACCTGTCGCCGCCGAACACGCCCACGTCCCAGGCCCTGGGGCTGCCCTCGGCTATGCGCCGGGCGACCGCCGCCGGATCGTTCTTCGGCAGCTTCAGCGTGGTGGCAACGTCGTTGGCCGTTCCCAGGGGGAAGTAGCCTATCGGCGGCCGCTCCTCCGGGGGCAGCGCCATGAGGCCGGAGGTCACCTCCGAGAGCGTCCCGTCTCCGCCCAGGCAGCAGACGATATCATAACCCGCCGAGAGCTGCGCAAGCTCCACGGCCTCGCCCGCGCGGGAGGTGAAACGCAGCGTCGGCTCATAGCCCGCCGAGTGCAGCGTATAAAGCGCCTCGCCCAGGCCCTGCTTGTACATGCCCCTGCCCGCAACCGGGTTGATTATAAAAAAGAGTTTCTTCATATCTTACCCTCACATTATACTCAGATAGCGCTCGCCGGTGTCGGGCAGGAGGCAGACGATGTTTTTGCCCTTAAACTCCGGCCGCTTCGCTATCTCCCGCGCCGCAAAGGCCGCCGCGCCGGAGGATACGCCGCAGAGGAGCCCCTCGCTGACCGCGAGCTCACGCATCGCGGTGAGGGCGTCCTCGTCCGTGACGGTCACGACCTCGTCGTAAACGGAGGTGTCCAGTGCCTCGGGGATGAAGTTCGCGCCTATGCCCTGAATGGCGTGCGGCCCGGCGTGGCCCTCGGTGAGCAGGGGAGAGGACGCGGGCTCCATGGCCACGATGCGGATGGCGGGGTTTTGCTCCTTGAGATAGCGGCCCACGCCCGTTATCGTGCCGCCGGTCCCGACGCCCGCGACGAAGGCGGCAACGTCGCCGTCCGTATCGCGCCATATCTCGGGGCCGGTGCTCTCGTAGTGCGCGCGGGGGTTCGCGGGGTTGGAGAACTGGCCCGCTATGATGCTGCCGGGATTCGCAGCGGCTATCTCCTCAGCCCTGGCCACGGCTCCGGCCATGCCCTCGGCTCCCGGCGTGAGCACCACCTCGGCGCCGTAGGCCGCGATGAGCTTTATGCGCTCGGGGCTCATGCTGTCGGGCATGACGATGACGGCCCTGTAGCCGAGCGCCGCGGCGAGGGCCGCGAGGCCTATGCCCGTGTTGCCGCTGGTCGGCTCGATTACGACGCCGCCCTTTTTGAGTCTGCCCTCCGCCTCCGCCGTGCGGAGCATGGAGAGAGCCACGCGGTCCTTCGCACTGCCGGCGGGGTTCTGGCGCTCAAGCTTCGCGAGGATGCTCGCTCCCGGGGCGAAGCGGGAGAGCCGGATGAGCGGGGTGCCGCCTATGAGCTCGGTGATGTCCGAATATATTTTAGCCATATGCCGCCTCCAATTGTAAATTGTGTTGAAAATTCGTTTGACTATGAGTATAATACAGAGAAGCGGCCAAAGCAAGGTCAACCGGGTCGCTGAAACGGAAAACGAAAGGGGACGCGCCATATGGAGCGGCAGAGGATCTCGGGAATTTATGCCGACGCAGCCGCGTTTGCGGACCGTGAGATAACGGTCTGCGGCTGGGTCAGGACAGTAAGGGACATGAAGAATTTCGGCTTCGTCGAGCTCAACGACGGCTCCTGCCACAAGAGCCTGCAGGTAGTGCTCGAGAGGGGGAATCTGTCCAATTACGACGAGATCGCGCGGCAGAACGTGGGCGCGGCTCTTATAGTCAAGGGCACGCTCGTGCTCACGCCCGAGGCCAAGCAGCCCTTTGAGCTCAAGGCTTCGGAAATAGCGGTGGAGGGCGCCTCCACGCCGGATTACCCGCTGCAGAAGAAGCGCCACAGCGTGGAATTCCTGCGCACCATCCAGCATCTCAGGCCGAGGACGAACCTGTTCTCCGCCGTGTTCCGCGTCCGCAGCGTCGCGGCGGCGGCGATACACGAGTTCTTCCAGAGCCGCGGCTTCGTCTACGTCCACACGCCGCTGCTCACCGGCTCCGACTGCGAGGGCGCGGGCGAGATGTTCGGCGTCACGACTCTCGACGTGGCGAATCCTCCCCGCACCGAGGACGGCGCCGTCGACTGGAGCCAGGACTTCTTCGGCAAGCACATGAGCCTGACCGTCTCCGGCCAGCTCAACGCCGAGAACTTCGCCATGGCCTTCGGAGATGTCTACACCTTCGGTCCCACCTTCCGCGCGGAAAAATCGAACACCCAGCGCCACGCGGCCGAGTTCTGGATGATAGAGCCCGAGATGGCCTTCGCGGACCTCTCGGACTACATGGACAACGCCGAGGCGATGATAAAATACGTCATCAACCGCGTCATGGAACGCTGCCCGCAGGAGATGGAGTTTTTCAACAGCTTCGTCGACAAGGGTCTGCTCGAGCGCCTCAACCACGTCGCCAGCTCCGATTTCGGCCGCGTGACCTACACCGAGGCCGTCGAGATACTCAAGAAGAACAACGACAAGTTCGACTACAAGGTCGACTGGGGCTCCGACCTCCAGACCGAGCACGAGCGCTACCTCACCGAGCAGGTGTTCAAGAAGCCCATCTTCGTGACGAACTATCCGAAGGAGATCAAGGCCTTCTACATGCGCCTGGACGACGGCGGCAAGACCGTCGCCGCGGCGGACTGCCTGGTGCCCGGCATCGGCGAGATCGTCGGCGGCAGCCAGCGCGAGGAGAGGCTGGACGTGCTCGAGGCCAGAATGGCCGAGCTGGGGCTCGACCCGAAGGATTACTGGTGGTACCTCGACCTGCGCCGCTACGGCTCCTGCCGCCACGCGGGTTACGGCCTCGGCTTCGAGAGGCTCATCATGTACCTCACCGGTGTCTCGAACATCCGCGACGTGCTTCCGCACCCGCGCACCTGGGGCTCCGCGGACTTCTGATAAAACTGCTAAAGGGGGGACCCGGCCGGGTCCCCCTTTTCGCACGGCAAAAAGCCTTTGCATCGGCGCGGAAATATTATATAATTGGTT
>URDK01000117.1 GCA_900546485.1 uncultured Eubacteriales bacterium | reverse complement strand
AGCATCAGTACGCCGGAGTATTCCCCGTTGGCGGTCAGCCCCCATTCGCCTTCATAGACCTCCTCCGGTGTGACGAAGTCACTTTCGTACCACCAGGTGAAGGTCGCCGCGCCCCAATAGTCCTCCTGACTGCTGTTGGCGTGCAGCTCCAGAGTGGCCAGAGCGGGCTTATCCGTATGACCCTGCCACGCCCATATCTCCTGCGTCAGCTGGGAGCCGGAGGGACACGTCCAGCCGATGTCGCTGCCGAAGCCGTCGTTCCCCTCCTGCGAGTAAAAGGTGAAGTCGTAGCATAAAGAGAACTTCCCCGCAACAGCATGCGATAGTCGCCGTCCAGCTCGCTGTGCTTAGTAATTCTGACCGCGAAAAATGTCATAAGGCCTTTTTTGAAGATTTTTTTGAGGAAGAAACGGAGCAGGCGTGACCGGCTCCGTACACAAAAACCTATTCATCACAATTCTCGTTATAACAAGCATTAACCGCTTCGGCGAATAATGAACGGGAATGCTTATTTGGATCATCGTTGTTATTTTTCTTGCGGATGTATAGCGCGTCCAGTTCGTCTTTCAGCCCGTTGCCTTTTATCCATTGAAAGCGTTCCGGAAGCATATAGAATCCTTGAGACTGTTCTGACCATGAATAAGCATTTTGCTTCTTGTTATAGTGAATGTACTCCTGACAATCGTATCCATCGTCGTCTTCATAGTCATTTACAAAAGCAAAATCAACGCTGTGAAGTATACGGGAATTTTTTCGGTCCTTAACTTTGATGGTTAAGACGCGAGTTGAGTCTTCGGCAAAGTCGTAGCCATACCGATGCGCAAATTTATCCAATGATTGCTTGAACAGTAATTTAATCTGTTTTGCAGTGAAACAATTTTCTTCATCGTTGGGATAAATATTGATGTCAAAATCGAAACCGATATTTGATTTTGCATCATAGGTTATCATATTTCGAGAGTAACTGCCAACAGGCTCATGCTGAAAAGTGTATTGCTTCCGCAAGTCATCATGAACAAGACTGAGAATTTCCATAAGGTCAGAATAGGCAGACTTAACCTGTGGGGAATGTTTGGATATGAACTTGAAATCGTGTTTCATATTATGAATCCTTTCTCTTCCAATGCCACCCATTCAGCGTTTCTCGCTAAATCATCATAGTATACTCACGAATGATGCCCGTGTCAATACTTTCAGGTAAAAAAGAAGCGGATGTAACTGAAATCAGTTACATCCACTCAAGATGGTTGCGGAGGGAGGACTTGAACCTCCGACCTCCGGGTTATGAGCCCGACGAGCTACCAACTGCTCTACCCCGCGATATGGAGACCGTATCGCTAATTTTCACGGTGTTCAGACTCGAACTGAATGTAGACCACAGCAATTACCTCTTCGGGTTATGAGCCCGACGAGCTACCGGACTGCTCCACCCCGCGATATGAGAGCCTTATTATAATAGCATGTTCCGGCTCTCGTGTCAACACTTATTTTTTGAGCTCACCGGGGCGTCAGCACAAAGCCTTTTTTGTCCCGGAATTTGCCGCAGGCTATCATTATGAGATCCACGAGCCAACCTATGCCGAAGCAGCCTCCGGTGAAGAGCCAGAGCAGCCCCGTGCCTATCTTGCCCACGTAGAAGCGGTGCACGCCGAGCACGCCCACCACCACAGAGAGTATCAGCGCGACCAGCCAGTCCTTCTCGGAGCGCATGCCGCGCCGCCTCGCCTCGTCCCAGCCGCGCCGGTATCCGCTGTCGTAGCCGCGGTCATAGCTCCGGTATTCCTCGTAACGGCGGCGCTCGTCGTAGTTGTAGCCCGCCCCCATGTCCGGCTCGACGCGCGCCCGTTCCTGACCGCGCCGGGGCTCGAACTGCTCGGGTTCCGGCTGCGGCTCCGGTTCGGGCTCCGGCTCGCTCCGCTTTGCCTGGGGCGGTTCGCCCGGCAGGGTAGCCGTGCCGCAGTTCGGGCACTTCTCCTGCCCTCCTGCAAAACGCCTGCCGCACTCCGGGCACCAGCTCCGGCCCTTGGGCAGCCGCTCGCCGCAGTGCCAGCAGCAGTTGTCGCCCTCGGCGACAGCCGCCCCGCAGTGCGGGCAGAACACCTCCCCTGTCTCCTGGGCCGCAAACGCTCCGCTCATGTCCAGTCTCCCTCTCTTTTCTTATCTCTGCTGCTGCAGCTGTCCCGTCCGGTAGGCCGCCAGCAGGGCGTTCAGTGCCTCTATCCTCCGGCGCAGGCGCTCTCCCTCGTCGGTGTCGGCTATATACCGCCGCGTCGGGAAAAATTCAACGGGCACGGAATCGGACTCCATGTCCGCGTTCTCGCTGAGCACCTTGGCCACGCCCTCGAAGGGGCGGTGGCTCTTGAGCCGGATGCCGTGCGAGCTGTATATCAGCGTATAGCCGGCGATGCCCGTCGTGGCCTGATAGGCCTTGCAGAAACCGCCGTCGATGATAAACAGCCTGCCGCCTGCCTTCACGGGGCTCTCGCCCTTCTTGGCCTTCACGGGCGTGTGGCCGTTTATGATGTGGCCGCGCTCCGGGTCCAGGCCGAACTCGGCGAGGATCATCTTCACGGCCTCCTCGTCCTCCCAGTGGCTGAAGTAGGGGTTCTTCGGCTCGACCCAGGTGCTCTTGTCGTCGACAACGGCGCGCTCGAAGGTGTGGAACACCCTGCCTGAGAAGGGGCTGTTGTTGCCGCACCAGAGGTACCACATCATGTCCAGCGCGGACTCGTCACCGCGCGCCCAGGCGCTCTTGACCACAGCGTCGGCGTAGTCCATCAGCTCCCGCCCGGAGTACCAGCGGCCGCCGTGGCGCACGCTGGCGAACTTGCCGTCCGGCGTCATGGGGATGCAGCCGTGGTAGAGCAGGTTGCCGTTGCAGCAGAGGTAGGTGCTGCCCTTCTGGTAGATAAAGTCGAGGTGGCGCCTGAGCGGCTGGCTCTCCTTGAAGGCGGAGACGTACTCCTCCACCAGCGCACCCTCCTCGCTCGTGAGCCGGTAGGGGTCCTTCGGGTCCACGGTCGGGAAGCGGTCGGTGTTGAGGGGATAGGTCCCCGAGTCGAGCTCCACGGTCCAGTCGTCGTAGTTTATGCGGTTGAGCATCAGGCGGTCGTTCATCTCGTATCCGGGGTGGCGCATGATGACGTGGCCCTCGAGCTTGAAGCCGAGGACGGAAAGGGCCTGGTGCACGGTCTTTTTCTCCGAGTCGCCGTAGACGCGCTCGCAGAACTCGTAGAGAGGCCGGAGCGAGACGCCGTAGCGCCGCTCGAGCGTCATGGTATTGCCGTAGTCGGCGCTGATGCGCAGCACGGTGAAGACGCAGGCCGCGCTGCCCGCCGCCGCGCCCAGCCAGAGTATGTCGTGGTTGCCCCACTGGATGTCGAGGTTCGGGTGCTGCATGAGCATGTCCACGATGCGCGCGGGCTCGGGACCGCGGTCGAAGATGTCTCCGACGACGTGGAGCCTGTCCACGGCGAGGCGCTTTATGAGCTCTGCGAGCGCAGCTATTACGCTGTCTGCGGCGCCGGTGGCTATGACGCTGTCGAGTATGGCGTCGTGATAGCGGTGCTGATTCGCGTCCTCGTCGCGCTGGATGTGCAGCAGCTCGTCGAGCACGAACTCCCAGTCGGCCGGCATCTGGCGGCGCACATAGCCGCGGGTGTACTTGCCCGAGAGCGTCTCAGCCAGCAGGCAGAGCTGCTCGAGTATCTCGCGCAGGCGGGCGTTGTCCAGCTCGCCGCGCTCGCGCAGGCAGGCAAGCTCCTCTATGGGGTAGTAGATGACGGAACAGAGCGCGCGGCACTTCGCCTCGCCCTGCGTGTCCTCAAAGAGCCGGCGGACCTTCTCGAGTATTACGCCGGAGCAGTTGTTGAGTATGTGCCTCACCGCGCCGTACTCGCCGTGCAGGTCGCTTATGAAGTGCTCCGTGCCCTTGGGCAGGGTGAGGATGGCGCTGAGGTTTATTATCTCGGAGCACACGGCCGCCTCATTCGGGTATTTTTCGGCCAGAAGCTCCAGGTATTCGCGTGAAAAGTCGCCCATGATTGCGATTCCTCCTTAAAATATACGAACATGGTAGCACCCGGCGGATGAAGATACAACGAACTTTGTGTAAATTCGCAGAAAGATTTGATTATACTCCCAGCGCACCGCTGTTGAGGATGGAGAGGCTCATGGCATTTATGATGGCGTGCATCACCATGGGCGCCCAGATGCTGCCGCTGCGGTCGTAGGCCCAGGCGAGGCCGACGGACACGGGCAGGTACAGCAGGCAGTAGAGCAGCAGCGAGAGATCGCCGGTCACGGCCACGTACTGCCAGACGTGGTAGAGCGAAAAGAGCGCAGCGGAGACGACGTAGGCCAGCAGCCGACTCCTGGGCCGGATGCAGCCGAAGAGCAGTCCCCGGAAGAGCGGCTCCTCCACCATGGGCGCAAGCGCGATGGAAAGCACGGCGATGCGCGTATAGTCCGTGGAGGCCTCGGACATGATGGCCACGTTGTTCGGCGAATTGCCGAGCTCAAGTCCGGCAATGAGTATCAGCGAGCTGAGGATGAAGCTGAGCGCGAGGTCCGCGGCGTAGCCGCCGATGATGCTCAAAACGAAGCGTCCCTTCGCGTCGAGTGCGGTGTCGAAGCTCCGGCGCAGGAAGCGGCGGAGGAACAGCAGCATATAGACGAGTCCGATGCTGTAATAGAGGATATTCAGCTCGGAATTTGTAAGCTGCGATATTGCGGGCACGAGCCCGGCCATCCAGCCCAGGATCAGGGGCAGGCCCACGGCGTGTATGGGCAGGTATATCGCCGCGGCGATGATCTCGCCCCGGGTCATCTGGTTTTCAAATTCGCTTGCATAAGGTATGGGTCGCTTATCCATCAGCCCTCCAGCTTTCTCTTGAGCTCATACAAAAGGTTCATCGCCTCGATGGGCGACATCGTGTCAAGCGCAACGGCGCGCAGCCGCTCGAGCACCTCCTCGCCCGCGGCGTCGCCGAGGCTGAGCTGTCCGTCGTCGACGCGCGCGGCGCGCGGCGCGCTGAGGTCCACGGCGCCGGAGAGTAGCTCGTCGAGGCACTTTTTCGCGCGCTCTATGACGCTGTCCGGCACCCCGGCGAGCTTGGCGACCTCGATGCCGTAGCTCTCGTCCGCCGCTCCGCGCACCACCTTGCGCAAAAAGATGAGGCTGCCGCCCTGCTTGCGCGCGGTTATATAGTAGTTGCAGACTCCGGAGATCTGGCCCTCGAGATCGGTCAGCTCGTGATAGTGGGTGGAAAAGAGGGTCTTGGCCCCCAGCCTGCGCTTGTCGGCGCAGAATTCGAGTACGGCTCGGGCTATGGCCATGCCGTCGTAGGTGGAGGTGCCGCGGCCTATCTCGTCGAGGAGTATGAGGCTGTTGCGCGTGGCCGAGCGCAGTATGCCCGCCACCTCGCTCATCTCCACCATAAAGGTGCTCTGCCCGGCCGAGAGGTCGTCCGAGGCGCCTATGCGCGTGAACACCCTGTCCACAACGCTCAGAGTGGCGCTGCGCGCCGGGACGAAGGAGCCTATCTGGGCCATGAGCACTATGAGCGCCGTCTGGCGCATGTAGGTGCTCTTGCCGGCCATGTTCGGGCCGGTTATGATGAGCACGCGCTCGTCCGACTGGTCGAGGTGCGCGTCGTTGGGCACGAAGAGCGTGTCCTTCTGCAGCCGCTCTACCACCGGGTGGCGGCCGTCCTTGATGTCGATGGTCCCCGAGAGGTCGAACTCCGGGCGGCAGTAGTTGTAGCGCACGGCGGCCTCAGCGAGGGAGCAGAGCGTGTCCACGATGGCGATCTGCTCGGCCGTGGCCTGGATGCGCTCCACGCGGTCGGCTATGGAGTCGCGCAGGTCGCAGAAGTACTTGTACTCGAGCTGGCAGACCCGTTCCTGCGCCGTGGTGAGCTCGGTCTCGAGCTGCTTGAGCTCGGCGGTGAAGTAGCGCTCGTTGGCGACGAGCGTCTGCTTGCGGATATAGTCCTCTGGCAGCTCGCCGGTGAAGGTCTTGGGCACGTCGATGTAGTAGCCGTAGACCCTGTTGTAGCCTATTTTGAGGCGTTTTATGCCCGTGCGCTCGCGCTCGGCGGTCTCCATCTCGGTTATGAGCTTGGTGCCCTTGTCGCGGACCGTGCGCAGACGGTCCACCTGCTCAGAGTAGCCCTCGCGCAGTATGCCGCCCTCGTGGACGAGGAGGTTCGGCTTGTCGCTGATGGCGGAGCTGATGTCGGAGCAGACGTCGGCAAGGCTGTCCATCTTGGCGGCGTTCCGAAGCAGCGCGGAGCTGCTGTTTTGCAAAAGTGCGAGCATGTCCGGCACGCGCTCGGCGGCGCGCATGAGGACGTTGAGGTCCCGGGGGCTGGCGGTGCCGTTGGAGACGCGGGCGAGTATGCGGAGCATGTCTCCCATGCCGGTCATGGCGCGGATGAGCTCCGCGCGGCGCATGTTGTCGGAGAAGAGCTCCTGCACGGCCGCGTGCCTGCGGCCTATCTCCGCCGCCGAGAGCAGCGGGCGCTCCACCCAGGAGCGCAGCAGCCGCCCGCCCATGGGAGTCTTGGTAAAGTCCAGTATGCCCAGCAGGCTGCCGCTCTTGTCGCCGTAGCGCA
>URDK01000116.1 GCA_900546485.1 uncultured Eubacteriales bacterium | reverse complement strand
GGAGATTTTTGAGTGCGCCCACCGTCTCAGGGCGATGACGGCGGCGGGCAGACGGACTGTCGCCCTTCAACCGGCGACGGCGATGCCATGGGGCGGTGGTCGCGCTCAAAAACGGGTTCGGATTATGCCGCCCACGCTTATATGTAAAAAGGCGGCGTAAGCCGCCTTTTTTGACGCTTTGGCCGCCGTGGTTTTGTTGACCGGGGCAAGGATGCATGTTATAATCATAATTCAATGAATTTCAAGGAGCATGGCTATGTGGGTATCTGACAAGTGGCGGGATTTTGAGCTTATCGACTGTTCTCGCGGCGAGAAGCTGGAGCGCTGGGGGGACTATACCCTGGTGCGGCCTGACCCGCAGGCCATTTGGGACACGCCCCGGCGCGACGGGCGCTGGCGCACGAGCGACGGCAAATACACCCGCAGCGAGAGCGGCGGCGGAGCCTGGGACAAGCGCCGCCTGCCCGCGAGCTGGCAGATAGGCTACGGGGAGCTCACCTTCAACATAAAGCCCATGAACTTCAAGCACACGGGCATCTTCCCGGAGCAGGCCGCGAACTGGGACTACATAATGCGCAAAATAAGGGGCGCGGGCCGTGAGATAAGCGTTTTGAACCTCTTTGCCTACACGGGCGCGGCCACGGTCGCGGCGCTGGCCGCCGGGGCCTCCGTCTGCCATGTGGACGCGGCCAAGGGCATGGTCGCCTGGGCCAAGGAGAACGCCGCGGCCTCCGGCGTGGCCGACAGGCCCGTCCGCTGGATAGTCGACGACTGCGCAAAGTTCGTAGAGCGCGAGATTCGACGCGGCAGGCGCTACGACGCGATTATAATGGACCCGCCGAGCTATGGCCGCGGGCCCGGCGGCGAGGTCTGGAAGCTCGAAGAGAGCCTCTGGGGCTTCGTCCAGCTCGTCTCCGGCGTGCTGTCGGACGACCCGCTCTTTGTCATCATCAATTCCTACACCACGGGGCTTTCGCCCTCGGTGCTGACCTATATCAGCGAGAGCATCTTTACAAAGCGCTTCGGCGGACACTCGGAGAGCCGGGAGCTGGGCCTGCCCGTCACGGCGACGGGACTGTGCCTCCCCTGCGGTGCCGCCTGCCGCTGGGAGCGCGGGGAGTGAATAAGACGAAAATGCAGCCTATAATCAGGGTAGAGGACCTGCACTATACCTACCCCGGCGACGAGGCCGAGACCCTGCACGGGCTTGACCTCGAGATAGCCGAGGGCAGCTTTGTCGCCGTGCTGGGGCATAACGGCTCCGGCAAATCGACGCTCGCAAAGCTCATGAACGCCATACTGCTGCCCACCTCCGGCAAGGTATATGTGGACGGCATAGACACCTCGGACGAGGCGCGGCTCCTCGACGTGCGCCGCACCGTGGGCATGGTGTTCCAGAACCCGGACAACCAGATAGTAGCAAACGTCGTGGAGGACGACGTGGCCTTCGCGCCCGAGAACCTCGGCGTGCCCTCGGAGGAGATACGCCGCCGCGTGGACGAGGCGCTCCGCACCGTCGGCATGTACGAATACCGCCTCCACGCGCCGCACCTGCTCTCGGGCGGACAGAAGCAGCGCGTCGCCATCGCGGGAGTGCTGGCCATGCAGCCGCGCTGCGTCGTGCTCGACGAGCCGACGGCCATGCTCGACCCCGTGGGCAGGCGGGAGGTCATCTCCACCGTCACGCGGCTCTGCCGTGAGAAGGGCATGACGGTCATGCTCATCACCCACCACATGGCGGAATGCGTCGGCGCGGACAGGCTCATCGTCATGTCCGAGGGCCGCATAGCCGCGGACGGCACGCCGAGGGAGGTCTTCTCCCAGGTGGAGCTGCTCCGCAGCGAGGGCCTGGCCGTACCCGCCACCACGGAGCTCATCTACGAGCTGCGAAAAGACGGCTACGACCTGCCGCTGAGCGCGCTCACGGTCAGCGAGTGCGCCGACGCCATCATGGCGGCAATCTGAGTCAGAAAAGGGATAAGCTATGGACGCGGTCATAAAAGCCGAGGGCCTGACGCACATATACAGCAAGGGCACGCCCTTTGAAAAAGCTGCGATACGGTCCGTCAGCGTTGAGATATACCCGGGTCAGCTGGTGGCCGTCATAGGCCACACGGGCTCGGGCAAGAGCACCTTCATACAGCACCTAAACGGCCTGCTCCGCCCCGACGAGGGCCGGGTCTTCTGCGAGGGCGAGGACATCTTCGCCACGAAGGAGGCCACGCGCGACGTCAGGTTCAAGGTCGGGCTCGTTTTCCAGTACCCGGAGTACCAGCTCTTTGAGGAGACGGTCTACCGGGACATCGCCTTCGGGCCAAAGAACATGAAGCTCTCGGAAGCCGAGGTGGACGAGCGCGTGCGCGAGGCGGCGCACTTCGTCGGCATAGGCGAGGAGCTCTTTGAAAAGTCCCCGCTCGAGCTCTCGGGCGGGCAGAAGCGGCGCATCGCCATCGCGGGCGTCATCGCCATGCGGCCGAAGGTGCTCATCCTGGACGAGCCCATGGCCGGGCTCGACCCCGGCGGCTGCGAGGGCATAATAAAAAACATCACCGACTACCGCCGCGAGACCGGCTCCACCATCCTCTTCGTCACCCACAGCATGGATGACGCGGCGAGGATAGCCGACCGGCTCATCGTCTTCCACGAGGGCGGCATCGCCATGGACGGCACGCCGGAGGAGGTCTTCTCCCACGCGCAGGAGCTCACGGCGATGGGCCTCGACGTGCCCCAGCCCGCCGCCATAGCCGCGGAGCTCAGACGCCGCGGCGCCGAGCTGCCGGAGTCGATATACACCTCGGAGCAGCTCCACGCCGCCGTGCTCGCCTGGCTCAGGAAGGGGGGGAGCTCCGGATGCTGAAGGACATCACCCTCGGCCAGTTCTTCCCGGGCGACACCATAGTCCACCGCCTGGACGCGAGGACGAAGCTCATCCTCGTCATCGTCTACATCGCGGCGCTGTTCACCGCCGTCAACTGGTTCTCCTACGCGCTGATGTTCGCTGTCACCGCCGCGTGCGTGGCGCTCTCGAAGATAAAGCTCCGCACCATTTTGAAGGGTCTCAAGCCCCTCATCTTCATCATCGTCCTCACCGGTGTGCTCAACCTCTTTTACACCACGGGCGGGACGGTGCTCGTCGACTGGTGGATCTTCACCGTCACCACAGAGGGCGTCAAGAGGGCGTTCCTCATGATAGTCCGCATCATGATGCTCATAACCGGCACCTTCCTGCTGACCTACACCACCAGCCCCATAGCGCTCACGGACGGGTTGGAGATACTGCTCGGGCCCCTCAAGAAGATAAAGGTGCCCGTGCACGAGATGAGCATGATGATGAGCATGGCGCTGCGCTTCATCCCGACCCTCATCGAGGAGACGGACAAGATAATGAGCGCGCAGAAGGCCCGCGGCGCGGACTTCGAGACCGGCAAGCTCACGGAGCGTGCCAAGGCTCTGCTGCCGCTCCTGGTGCCGCTCTTCGTCTCCAGCTTCCGCCGCGCGGACGAGCTGGCCGTCGCCATGGAGAGCCGCTGCTACCACGGCGGCGAGGGCCGCACGCGCATGAAGCAGCTGCACATGCACAGCCGCGACTATATCGCGCTGCTGCTCGGCGCGGCGGTGCTCGCGGCCACCATCGTCATGAACGTATACGGCCTATGAGAAACATCGCCTTAAAGCTCCGCTATGACGGCACCGCCTATCACGGCTGGCAGGTGCAGAAGACAGAGATCAGCGTTGCGGAGACGCTGGAAAAGGCCCTTTCAAAGGTCTGCGGCGAGCGGATAAAGGTCACGGGCTGCGGCCGCACAGACGCGGGCGTGCACGCGCTTTCCTACTGCGCGAACTTCCGCACGGAGAGCCGCATACCCGTGGACAGGCTGCCCCTAGCGGTGAACACCCGCCTGCCAGACGACATAGCCGTGCTCGACGCCTGCGAGGCGCCCGAGGATTTCAACGCGATTTTAAGCTGCATACAGAAAGAATATGTCTACCGGATAATGAACACCCGCATACGCGACCCCTTTCTGCAAAAACGGGTCTGCTTCTACCCCGCGCCGCTCGACATAGAGCGCATGCGCGCGGCGGGCCTCGCCTTCGAGGGCAGGCACGACTTCAAGGCAGTCCGCAGCGTGGGGACGCAGACCAAGACGACCGTCCGCACCGTGCACTGGTGCCGGGCCAGGCGCGAGGGCGATATGATAAGCGTCGCCGTGTGCGCGGACGGGTTTCTCTACAACATGGTTCGCGCCATCGTGGGCACGATGGTCTACGCCTCGCACGGCAAGCTCGAGCCGGAGGACATCCCGCACCTGCTCGAGACCGGCGACCGCAGACTCACCGGCCCGACCATGCCCCCGCAGGGGCTCTACCTGCGCCGGGTCTGGTACGAGGGCGAGGTCGGCGCGATGATGCGGGAGGATTACCCGGAGGAGGCATAAATGAAAAACCCGGCAGGCACCATACGTCTAACGGCGCGCCGCGCGGCTTTCGCGCTGCTCGTATTGTCCATCGCGGCGGCGGCCGTCGCCATCTTCTCCCTGCGCTGGCAGGTCGGAGGAGACGGCGGGCTCGTCTATGAGTCGGCCGCGGGCGAGGTGTTTGCCGTGTTCGGGAACTCTTTTGCCGTCTGTTCGTCAACACAATTGCAGGTGTTTGACGAAAACGGACGGAATACGCTCACGCGGGCCGTCTCCGCGGAAAATCCGGGCCTTGCGGCCTCGGATACCGCCCTTGCCGTATGGAGCGCGGGCGAAGCCGGGCTCCTCGTGCTCGACGCGGAGGGCAAGGCTTCCGAGCTGGAGACCGCCGGCGCGGTCACGGACGTTTCGGCAAACGAGCTCGGCATGCTCGCGGTCACGAGCGGCTGCGAGGGCT
The DNA here is from genome assembly GCA_900546485.1 of uncultured Eubacteriales bacterium. Lineage (GTDB taxonomy): Bacteria > Bacillota > Clostridia > Oscillospirales > Oscillospiraceae > Scatomorpha. Next base: position 1,819 of record URDK01000116.1, on the reverse strand, counting down.
ATCGCGGACTCGTCACCGTATACGACGCGTCGCTCCGGACAGTGTACCGCTGGTACGCGGCCACGGTCTGGCCCCTGGCCGCAGCGCTCTCTCCCGACGGGGAGAGCCTCGCCGTGCTCGCCGCCTCGGAGGAGGGCGGGCAGCTGCGGCTCTTTTCGCTCTCGAGCGAGGAGGAGTTCGCGCGTTTCACGGCGCCAGGCGAGGTGTTCTTCGACCTCGGCTGGACGGACGGCGGGCTTTGCCTGGTCTCCGACAGCCGCGCCGTGTTCCTCGACGCATCCTGCGCCCTGACGGGGGAGCGCGCCTTCGGCTCCGAGCGGCTCGCGGACTACGCCATCGACGGCGGCTGCACCGTGCTCGCCCTTTCCGGGAGCGACGGGACGCGGCTCGTCTCGCTGGACGCCGCAGGCGAAGAACTGGGCAGTATGAGCACTCCGCGTGCCCTTCGGAGCCTCGATGTGCAAAAAGGTAAAATTGCCGTGCTTTACTCCGACGGCGCGGCGGTATATAATAAGAACCTAACGGAGCGCGGAGAGAGTACGGAGGCCTCCGGCGCAGCGGCGCTGCTGCTGCGCGCCGACGGAGAGACCGTCACGGTCTTCCCCGGCACGGTGAGGTACGGCCTCGTTTAGAGAAAACGCTCCCAAAGGAGGATTTACACTTGAGAACTGTAATAGATCTCGTCCTTCTCGCCATAATAATAATCAGTATCTGGTCGGGCTACAAGAAGGGCTTCATCATGGGCATCGCCGGACTGGTGGCGATAATCGTGTCGCTGTACGCGGCTTCGCTGGTGTCCTCGGCCTTCTCATATGAGGTCGTACCCGCGCTGCGTCCCTTCGCCAGCGGCTATGTCGAGAGCCAGATGCAGGAGAAGGTCCTTGAGGACATGGGCATCGCGGACACGGAGCTCTCCTATGAGGATATCCTCGCCCAGGACCCGGAGCTCCGCCACGAGTTCTGCGCCACCTGCTACAAGACCTTCGGCATCTATGACGACGCCGCCGAGCAGATGGCCACCGAGGCCGAGACCTATGCCGACGAACAGGGCAGCACCATCGAGGAGGCAATCGTAGAGACGCTCTGCACGCGCATCGCCTACGTCGCCGGCGTCGTGCTGCTGTTCCTCATTTTCCTCATCGCGCTGCTGACCATAGCCAACATCCCCAACCTCTCCTTCAGGATACCCAACGCCGATATCCTCAACGACGCGGGAGGCGCGGCTATGGGCCTCGTAAACGGCATGACCTACTGCGTCCTGCTCTGTTGGGCGCTGCGCTTCATGGGTCTCTTTATCGGTCTCGACACCCTCGGCAGCACCCTCCTCGGCCGGCTCTTCCTCAAGCTCGACCTCGTGACCGCCGGTCTCGGTATCTGAGGCAGAATATATGAACAAAATGTCAATTCCGGCCCGCCGGTGTTGACAAGCGCCTGACTTGGTGATAAATTAGCACTCGAAGAAAAAGAGTGCTAATTTATTTTCCGCACCATTCGCAGACTATTGTTTAACAGGAGACCAAATTATGCAACCGACGCTTTGCTCACGCTGCAAGAAGAACGTAGCCGTGATATTCATAACCAGACTTGAGGGGGGCCAGTCGAAGAACGAGGGCCTCTGCCTCAAGTGCGCCCGCGAGCTGCATATCAAGCCCGTGGACGACGTGATAAACAAGATGGGCCTCTCGGACGATGAGCTGGACGGCCTGACCAACGAGATGATGGAGGCCCTCGGCAGCGCCGACGGGCTGATGGACATCGAGAACAGCGACGCCGACTCCGACGACGAGGGCAAGACCGCGACCTTCCCCTTCCTGAACCG
>URDK01000115.1 GCA_900546485.1 uncultured Eubacteriales bacterium | reverse complement strand
CTGCGCCACGGAGACCATGCACTGGGTGTAGCCCAGCGCGCAGAGGACGCCCAGGCCGTAGATGCAGGCCGTGAGCACTACGCCGGAGACGAAGTCCTGCCAGGTGCCGCCGTCGAGGCTGTTCACGACGGGGCGTATCATATAGGTGCCCGCGAGATTGGCCGCGGCGCTGACCGTGACCAGCAGGGCCACGGCGAAAAAGAGCAGCTTGTAGTGTCCCATGTAGGAGAGCAGCCTCCTGACCGTATATCCCAGCCTCTTGGGTTTCTTACTGCTCAGCTGCCTGGCCATCGGCCTCACCCCCTCTCATCTGCGAGGCGTAGATCTCCTGGTATATCGGGTCGGACGCGAGCAGCTCGGCGTGGGTGCCGACGGCGTGGATGCGCCCGTCCTCGAGTATCACTATCTTATCCGTGTTCATAACGGAGCTTATGCGCTGGGCGATGATGATCTTAGTCACGCCCCGGAGCGCGGCGAGGGCGGAGCGTATCTTCGCCTCCGTGGCCGTGTCCACGGCGCTGGTGGAGTCGTCGAAGATGAGCACCTTCGGCTTTTTGAGCAGCGCGCGGGCGATGCACAGGCGCTGCTTCTGCCCGCCGGAGACGTTGACGCCGCCCTGGCCGAGGTCGGTGTCGAGCCCGCGGGGCATTCGCTCTATGAACTCGTCGGCGCAGGCGGCGCGGCAGGCGGCCATGAGCGCTTCGTCGTCGGCCTCCGGGTCGCCCCAGCGCAGGTTCTCGCGTATCGTGCCGGAGAAGAGGACGTTCTTCTGCAGCACCATCGCCACGGCGTCGCGCAGCGCGGCGAGGTCGTACTCCCGCACGTCGCGCCCGCCGACGCGCACCGTGCCCTCCGTCGCGTCGTAGAGCCGGGGTATGAGCTGCACCAGCGTGCTCTTGGCTGAGCCCGTGCCGCCGAGTATGCCCACCGTCTCTCCCGCATTTATGTGCAGGTCCACGCCCGAGAGCGCGTACTCCGCCGCGTCCGCGCGGTATTTGAAGGAGACGCCCTCGAAATCGACGCTCCCGTCCGCGACCTCGGTCACCGCCCCGTCGGGGGAGGAGAGCGCCGGGGCCTCGTCGAGCACCTCGCCTATGCGTCGCGCGCTGGCAAGGGAGCGGGTCAGCATCAGAAAGACGTTGGAGATGAGCATCAGCGAGTTCATGACCTGCAAAACGTAGCTGAGGAAGCCCGTGAGCTCGCCCACCTTGAGCTGGGAGCCGATTATCATGTTCCCGCCGAACCACATGATGCCCACGATGGAGCTGTACATGGCAAACTGGAGGGCGGGGAGATTGAGCACTGCGCGGCGGAAGGTGCCGGCGCTGGTTTCCATCAGCGTGCCGTTGGCGGAGCTGAACTTCTCCTCCTCATACTCGCCGCGCACGAAGGCCTTCACCGCGCGGATGGCCGTGAGGTTCTCCTGCACGACGGCGTTGAGCTTATCCACCGCGCGCTGCAAGACCGAGTAGCGCGGCGCGACGCTGCGGACGATGAAGAACATGATGAGCGCGAGTACCGGCGCGCAGACCAGGAACACCAGCGCGAGCCGAGCGTTCATCATTATCGAGAGCCCGATGCCCATGACCAGCATCAGCGGGCTGCGGACCAGGGGACGCAAGCCGCCGCTCATGGCGTTCTGGATGACCGTCACGTCCGTGGTCATGCGCGTGACGAGACCGGAGGTCTCAAAGTGGTCGAGGTTTGAAAAGGCGTAGCTCTGCACGCGGCGGAACTCCGCCTCGCGGATGTTCGCGCCCCAGCCGTAGGCCGCGCGGGCGGCAAAGCGCGCGTAGAGCAGCCCGGCCGCCAGCGCGAGCACCGCGCAGACGCCCATCTGCGCGCCCTTCATGAGTATGTAGTGCACATCCCGGTTTGCCACGCCGACGTCTATGAGGTCGGCCATGAGCACGGGGATGACCAGCTCGAAGAAAGTCTCCGCCAGCACCAGCACCATGCCTAGTATGAGGTCGCGCCGGTACTCGTGCAGGCAGACGAAGAGCCGCTTGAGTTCCCTCATCCCTCACCGCCTCCCTCGCTCCTGAGATTGCGGTAGGCGCGGCCGAGAAAGTCCGCGAACTGCTCGCGCTCCGCCGTCGAAAAGCCGCGCAGCAGACGCTCGTCAAAGCGCTCGCAGCACTCGGCCCAGTCCTGCGCGGCCTGACGGCCCTTGTCCGTGAGCTCCACCAGGCCGCAGCGCTTTCGCGGCGCTCCGGCGTCGCGGGTTATGAAGCCCCCGCGCTCGAGCGCGGAGAGCATGCGCGATATGGCGGCCGGGTCTACCTCGAAATAATCCGCCAGCTCCTTTTGCATGCAGCTGCCGTGGGTGGTCAGGTAACTGAGCAGCTTGGGCTGCCCGGCGCCCAGCCCCAGCGCGGCGCCCTCGCGCCGGAGCTCCGAGCGCTGGGCGTGAAACAGCCGGAAGATCTTCATGTGGAATCTTCGCTCCATGCTGTGCCTCCTATGATTGACATATCAATGATTGACTTGTCAATTATAGCACGCGGCGTTAAAAAGTAAAGCCCCCTCTTGACAGGGGGCCTGCGCTGTTATTGAATAAGGTAAGGAATCATATCCCCGAAGGAGGGAAACGGATGGCGATACTCGAATGCATCGGCCTGAGCAAGAGCTACGGCTCGGTGAAGGCGCTTGAAAATATTGACCTCGCTGTGGAGCCGGGGCACGTCGTGGGCCTGCTGGGCCCCAACGGCAGCGGCAAGACCACGCTTATCAAGCTGGCGAACGGGCTCCTTCAGCCGAGCTCGGGCCGGATACTTATAGGCGGCCGCGCGCCGGGGCCGGAGACCAAGGCGGCCGTCGCGTACATGCCGGAGCGGCTGGAGCTGCCCGAGTGGACGCGGGTGCGTAAGCTCGTGGACTTTTTCGCGGACTTCTACGCGGATTTTGACCGCGAGCGGGCCGCGGCGCTGCTCTCGCGCCTGGGCATAGACGGCGAGAGCCGCCTGCGCCAGCTCTCCAAGGGCCTGAGGCAGAAGGTGCAGCTCTCGCTGGTGATGAGCCGCCGGGCAAAGCTCTATCTGCTGGACGAGCCCTTCGGCGGCATGGACCCGGCCTCGCGGGACCTGATGCTGGATACGGTGATGGAAAGCCGCGAGCCTGGGGCCGCGGTGCTCATCTCCACGCACCTCATCACGGACGTGGAGCCCATGCTCGACGACGTGGTGTTTATTGACCGGGGCGGCGTCAGGCTCGCCTCACCGGCCGCACAGCTGCGCGAGCGGGAGGGCAAGAGCGTTGACGAGCTCTTCCGGGAGGTGTTCAGATGCTGAGAAAGCTGCTCAAATACGAGTTTTACGCCACGGGGCGCTATATCCTGCCCATACTTGTCGTGCTGCTGTTGGCGAGCGCGGCGGCGGGCCTGAGCATACGCGTGCTGGGCTCGCCGAACGCGGGGCGGGTGGCAAGCGTGTTCGCGGCCATCTTCGTCGTGCTGTTTTTCCTGAGCGTAATGGCTCTGGCGGCCGTGACGGTGGTCGTCATCGTGTACCGCTTTTACAAGAACCTGCTGGACAAAGAGGGCTATCTCATGCATACCCTGCCCGTGACGGTGCACCAGCTTCTCTGGTCGAAGCTTATCGTGGCGGTGTGCTGGTTTACGGTGACAAGCGTCGCGATTTACGGCTGCCTTTTTGCCGTGGCGTTCCGTGCCCAGGTGTGGGCGCAGGTGCTCTCGGAGCTCGGCGCGCTCTTTGAGCGGCTCTCGCTGGCCTACGGCATAGGCGCCTTCGAGCTCATCAGCGTGGTGGCGGAGCTCTGCGTGCTGCTTTTGCTCGGCGCGGTCTCGTCCTGCCTGCTCTTTTATGCCTCGCTGGCGATAGGCCACAGCCTGCCGAGAAACAAGCTGCTGGCCTCCCTCGGCGTGTTCATAGGCCTCGGCCTGCTCTCGCAGGTGCTGACCATGCTGCTGGCCGTGATAACCGGCTACTCCCTGCGCGGTTTTGTGACGGTGCTGAACCTCGAGACCCTGGCCCAGTTCGGCCATGCCCTCCTCATAGGCGGCATAGCCCTCAACGCCGTCTACTGCGTGGTCCTCTACCTCGTGACCGCCCGCATGCTGGGCAAGAGGCTGAATCTCGAGTGAGGGGCGAAAATGAAACATAGGTTGAGTGAGCCGGCCCTGAGTGGGACCGGCTCACTTCATTGTTAACGGCCTTCCGGATTTTTTGTGGAATCAAATTCGGCGTCAATGTATAACTGCTCACATTCTTTTTGTGCAGAAACAAGCCGCTCAACAGCGGCAAATGATTTTCCAATACGAATGAGCTCTATGGCGTCGGTTGCAGCGTTGAACATTTTTAAATAGAGCTGTTGGCAGTTTGACATCGGTATCACTTCCTTTTAAAGGCATTATATACGACGATACATGTTAAATCAATATGAAATAACATGATATATATGAATTTTACGTCTGCGACGGGATATTTTATATACTTGCACCAGAAATGATTTTGAAAGCGGTGTGAGCAGTGATAGGGGAACGGTTGTCGGAGCTCAGGAAGGACATGGGGCTGAGTCAGGGAGAACTGGCGGAGCGTTTGGGGCTGGCGGCGAGCACGATCTCGGCCTACGAGCGCGGCGTCAACGAGCCGGACGACGAGACGAAGCTCAGAATAGCGGAGCTTTTCAACATCTCGCTCGATTATCTGCTTGGCGCCATTGACGAGGAGCTGCCTTTGCACAGACGGGGCGTTCTCCAGCTCCCGCGCGGGCTGAGCGATGAGTCCGTGACTGAGCTGAAAAAATATATGGAGCTGCTCGCACTGCGCGACAGGCAGCCTAAATAAAAAAGCCCGCCTTTCGGCGGGGCCTTCTCCGATGACGATACGAAAAAGGCCCGCCGGGAGGCGGGCCTTGTTTCGGGCATTGATGCGGCGCTCAGACGGCGCGGGTGACCTTGCCGCTGCGCAGGCAGCGAGTGCAGGCGTAGACGTGCTTGGGGCTTCCGTCGACGATGGCCTTGACGCGCTTGACGTTGGGCTTCCAGGTGCGGTTGGAACGCCTGTGAGAGTGGCTGACCTTGATGCCGAAGGCCATATCCTTGCCGCAGAATTCACACTTTGCCATGTTTGAAGCACCTCCGTTCTCTTAAGTATTTGAACAGCTTTACTATAATAGCAGAAGCCCCCCGCAATTGCAAGCCGAAATTTCGCATTCCGTCCGATTTTGAAAAGTATTTGCCAAACCGGGGCGATGTGGTTAAAATAGGTCCATAGTATTGTTAAGGAGGCCGCGTAAAATGGAGCGCGACGAATATTCCGTCAGTCTCAAGAGCATAGTCGAGGAGCAGGGCCTGAGCGTCCTGCATGCCGCAAAGGATTTTGACACCGCCAGAGTGCATACCGCGGACGTCAACCGGCCGGCGCTCCAGCTCGCCGGGTTCTACGACTACTTTGACCCCAAGCGGCTCCAACTCATAGGCCGCGTCGAGAGCACCTACCTCCAGACCCTCGGCGACGAGGCGCGCCGCGCCGCGCTCGAGCGCTTCATGCGCTTCGACATCTCCGCGCTCATCCTCTGCCACGACCCACAGCCCATGCCCGAGCTGATGGAGCTCGCGGAAAAGTACGACCGCAACCTCCTGTGCACCAAGGAGGACACCTCCACCTTCATGGCCGACCTCATAAGCATGCTCCGCAACGCCATGGCCCCGCGCGTCACGCTTCACGGCGTGCTCGTGGAGATCTACGGCGAGGGCGTGCTCATCATGGGCGACTCCGGCGTCGGCAAGAGCGAGACCGCCCTAGAACTCATCAAGCGCGGCCACCGCCTCATTGCGGACGACGCGGTGGAAATACGCCGCATTTCACGCGAGACGCTCATAGGGACGGCCCCTGAGCTCATACGCTACTACATGGAGCTGCGCGGCATCGGCGTCATAAATGCCAGGCACATCTTCGGCGTCGGCGCGGTGAAGCCCGAGTCGAACGTCGACCTCGTCGTGAACTTCGAGCTCTGGGACGACGATAAGGCCTACGACCGGCTCGGCCTCGAGACCGAGTACACCAGCATCCTGGGCGTCAACATCCCGAGTGTGACCATACCCGTCCGCCCGGGCCGCAACCTGGCCGTCATCCTCGAGCTGGCAGCCATGAACAACCGCCAGAAGAAGATGGGCTATAACGCCGCGGTCACGCTCGCGCAGGAGCACGACAAGATGATAGACAACGGCGGGAGGTACTGAGCTTTGCGCGTCACCGAAAAACTCATAAATGATATCCGCTCCGCCCTGCCGGGGCTGGAAATGCACGAAAACGAGCCGATGAGCGCCCACTGCTCCTTCCGCATCGGCGGCCCGGCGCGGCTGATGGCCTGCCCCGCCTCGGGCGCGGAGGCCGCGGCGCTGCTGCGCCTGCTCCGGGAGGCGGACGCGCCCGTGGAGCTCATGGGCAAGGGCACGAACCTCCTCGTCGCGGACGAGGGGCTTGACGCCGTGGTGGTGAGACTGGGCGAGGCCATATCAGGGGCCGAGCTTCTGCCGGGGGACCGCGTGAGGGCGGGGGCGGGCATCTCGCTCGCGAAGCTCGCCGTGTTTGCGGCGGAGGCTGGGCTCTCGGGCCTGGAGTTCGCCCACGGCATCCCCGGCTCGGTTGGCGGCGGCCTGTATATGAATGCCGGCGCCTACGGCGGGGAGATGGCCCAGGTGGTGCGGAGCGTCACCTGCCTGACGGCCCGGGGCACGGAGGAG
>URDK01000114.1 GCA_900546485.1 uncultured Eubacteriales bacterium | reverse complement strand
GAGTATGCGGCGGTATATCTCGTCCTTGGGGTCCATGAAGTGGACGTCGCCGGTCGCAACGAGCGGCTTTTCAAGCTCGGCGGCAAGCCGCGCCACGCGGCGGTTCAGGTCACGCAGGCCCTCGTCGTCGCGCACGGTGCCGTTTTCGACGAGGAAGCGGTTATTGGCAATGGGCATGACCTCTATGTAGTCATAGAAGGAGGCGATTTTCTTGAGCTCCGCGTTCGGCGCGCCGCGCAGCACGGCGTCAAACACCTCGCCCGCCTCGCAGGCGGAGCCCAGGATCAGCCCCTCCCGGTGCCGCTCCAGCAGGCTACGCGGGATGATGGGATTGCGGTTGTAGTGCTTGAGGTAAGAAGCTGAGATGAGCTTGTAGAGGTTCTTGAGACCCACCTTGTTGCGCACCAGCAGGCTTATGTGCCGCACCTTGCGCGTACCCGCGCCCGAGAGCTTGCGCAGCACACCGTCTATGTCCGAGACGCGCTCCGCTCCGTGACTCTGGAGCATGGGGATGAACTTCTCCATCATGCGCGCAACGACCTCGGCGTCGTCAAAAGCACGGTGGTGGTTGAACTCGGGCAGGCCGAGGTGCTTGCTGACGATGTCCAGCTTGTGGCGCTTGAGCTCCGGCAGTAGGCGCTGCGCAAGCACCAGCGTATCGAGCACCACGGGCTCGAAGTATATGCCGCTCCGCTCGCAGGCGGCGGCCATGAAGCCGGTATCAAAGCTCGCGTTGTGCGCTATTATGGGTCGGTCGCCCACGAAGTCGAGGAAGGCGCGCATGGCCTCCGCCTCGCTCGGCGCACCGGCGACGTCGCTGTCGCGTATGCCGGTGAGCTCCGTGATGTTGGCCGGTATGGGCATCTTCGGGTCGACGAAGGTGCTGAACTTGTCGCGTACCTCGCCGCCCTTGAAAAGCACTGCGCCTATTTCAGTGAGGCGGTCCGTCACCGCCGAGAGGCCCGTGGTCTCCACGTCGAAGGCCACAAACTCGCAGTCAAGCAGGTTCTCACAATTGCCGCGCACGGCGGGGCGCTCCTCCACGTCGTTGACGTAGTAGCCCTCGATGCCGTAGAGTATCTTGACGCCGTACTTCTTCCCCGCCTTGCTCATCTCGGGGAAGGCCTGGGCCGTGCCATGGTCTGTGACGGCTATGGCCTTGTGGCCCCAGGCGGCGGCGCGCTGCACGGCCTTTGTCGGGTCGGTCAGCGCGTCGAGTGTCGAGTAGCGCGTGTGGAAGTGGAGCTCCACGCGCTTTTCCTCCGCAGTGTCCGGACGGATCTCCGCTTCGGACTCGATTATCGAGTAGGGCTCGATGACCATGTCGTTGTCGAACTTGTTATAGGTCGTCCGGCCGCGGACGATGAGCGTCGCGCCGGTCTTTATCTTGCCGAGGACGGCGGCGTCCTCGCTCTTATCGAAGAACTTGTTGATGCGGACGCTGCCGGTATAGTCGGTCATGTCGAAGCTTAGCACCGAGGCGCCGCGCTTTTGTATCTCACGGTTGTTGACGGCAAAGACCTCGCCCTTGACGACAACGTTGCCGCTCTCGAGGTTTAGAGTGGACATCTCCACGATCTTCGGCTCTTTGAGCGCCTTGCCGTAGAGTACGCGGGAGGAGCTTCCCTTGCGCTCGGCCCCCTGTCGGGGGTAATCCGCCGCTATGTGCACGGAGGCAAGGCCGTATTCCTCGCGCAGCTCGTTCTCCAGGCCGGTGAGCTCTGCCGGGGCGGGGGCACGGGTGAAGTGAGCGTCTATCTCCATCGTCCGCTCCGCGCGGTTCACCACGACGGAGCTGACCTCGGCCTTGTCCAGGCCGCCGCACATGTCGCCCAGCGCGGCACAGTCCGGAAATATCTCGAGGAAGCCTATGCTGCCTGCGCTCATGCCCCTTCCCCGCTTTCTATGAGCTCCATCAGCGCGGAGCAGAGCTCGCTCTCGGGGACCTTGCGCACTATCTCGCCCTTCTTGAACAGCAGCCCGCATCCCTTGCCGCCCGCGACGCCGTAGTCGGCCTCGCGCGCCTCGCCGGGACCGTTCACGACACAGCCCATCACGGCGACGGTGATGTCGCGGTCAATGCCCTGGAGCTTGTCCTCCACCTCGTGGGCGAGGCCGATGAGGTCTATCTCCGTGCGCCCGCAGGTCGGGCAGGAGACGAAGCGTATGCCTCCCTTTTTGAGCCCCGCGGCCTTGAGTATGGCGACGCCCGCGCGCACTTCCTCGACGGGGTCGGCGGTGAGCGAGACGCGTATGGTATCGCCTATGCCCTCCATGAGCAGCGTGCCGATGCCGACGGCGGACTTGATGACGCCGTTATAGGCCGTGCCCGTCTCCGTCACGCCCAGGTGCAGCGGATAGGGCAGCTCCTCGGCCGCGAGACGGTATGCCGCCACGGTCAGCGCCGCGGACGAGGCCTTCATCGAGAGGCAGATATCGTCAAAGCCGCAGTCATTGAGCAGCTTTATATGCCCCTTCGCGGACTCGAGCATCGCCTCAGCCGTCGGGTGTCCATATTTTTCAAGCAGCGGCTTTTCCAGGCTGCCGCCGTTGACACCTATGCGGATGGGAATGTTATGTAAACTGCATTCCCGTGCGACGGCGGCGACCTTGTCCGGGCCGCCGATGTTGCCGGGGTTGATTCGTATTTTGTCCGCGCCGCGCTGCGCCGCCTCGATGGCGAGCTTGTAGTCGAAGTGTATGTCGGCCACGATGGGCAGGGGCGAGCGCTCCTTTATGGCGGAGATGGCGCGGGCGGCGTCCATATCCGGCACAGCGAGGCGTACTATGTCGCAGCCCGCGGCGGCCAGGGCACTTATCTGCCTGAGCGTGGCGTCCACGTCCTGGGTCTTGGTGCAGCACATGGACTGAACGGAAACAGGGGCGCCGCCTCCAATGGCGACGCCTCCTGCGTATATTCTCTTTGTCTTGTCTCTGGTTGTCATCTTATCAGCCTCGCAATATCGTTGTACATGACATATGCGGAGAGCGCCAGCAGCAGCACCATGCCTGTGGCATGGACATAGCCCTCGTAGCGCGCGGGGATGCGCTTTTTGGAGACGAGGTGCACGGCGCCGTTGAGGATGAGGAAGAACACCCTGCCGCCGTCGAGCGCGGGCAGGGGCAGCAGGTTCATGACCGCGATGTTTACGGCTATGAACGCACCGAGGTAGGCTATGTCGGAGATGGCCATCTTGGCCGACTCCGCGCTCTGGCCGACGTCGTTTATGAGGCTCACGATGCCGACGGGGCCTGAGAGTTCGTCAACGCCCACCGCTCCCGCAACGAGGTCGGCGAGCGCGAACCAGACCGTCCGCACGAAATCGAGGGTGTTGTACCAGGAATACTTCAGCGTGTTCCAGAACGTGGCGTCCTCCACAGCGAAGGAGAAACCGTACATGGGCGAAGAGTAGCCTTCATACTCCTGCGGCGTGAGTGCGAAATCTTCAAGTTCTATCTTCTCGCCGTCTCGTATGACGACGATGTCGTGCGTTTCGCCGCCTCGGGAGAGGATGGTCGAGACGTTGGAGGCAAAGTATATCCTGTGGCCGTCTATCTTGTATATCTCGTCCCCTACCTGAAGGGCGCTCTCGCCCTCGTAGGGGCAGCCGTCCACGAAATCGGATATGACCGGCGAATAGAAGCCCTGCGCGCTCGAGTAGATGATGAGCACGATTACAAGGCCGAGCAGGAAGTTCATAAAGCTGCCTGCGACGAGGATGATGAATTTCTTCCAGCCGGGCTGGATGGTGAAGCTGCGCGGGTCGCCGGTGTCCTCGTCCTCGCCCTCCATGGCGCAGTAACCGCCGATGGGCAGGCAGCGGAGGGAGTACAGCGTCTCGCCCTTCTGCTTTTTGAATATGGCCGGGCCCATGCCTATGGCGAATTCATTGACCTTGACGCCCAGCAGCTTTGCGGCCGAGAAGTGGCCGAACTCGTGGATGGCGATAAGCACGCCGAAGAAGATGATTGCGAGGATAATATACATCAGGAAAAACGCTCCCTTACAAATGCGCGGGCCGCGGCATCCGCCGCGAGGATGTCCTCAAGGGATGGCTCCGCAATGAAATCTATGCTGCCGAGAGCCGCGGCAACACAGTCATATATCTCATTATACCCAAGCCGGCGCGACAAAAACAGCGCCACTGCCGCCTCATTCGCCGCCGAGAGCACCGTAGGAGCCGTTCCACCGCGTTTCGCGCAATCCACAGCCAGCGCGAGACAGGGCAATGCGTCGAAATCCGGCTTCAAAAAATGCAGTCCGGCAAGCTGCGTGAGGTCCAGTCTTTCAGAGGCCGACTCCCGCCGCTCCGGCCAGGTGAGCGCGTACTGGATGGGAAGAGACATGTCCGGCACGCCCAGCTGGGCTATCACAGTGCCGTCAATGAGCTCCACGGCCGAGTGGACGACGCTCTCCGGGTGTATGAGAATTTCAATGTCCTCGGGTCTAACCGCAAAGAGGTGCATGGCCTCAATGAATTCGAGGCCCTTGTTCATCATCGTGGCCGAATCGACGCTTATTTTCGCGCCCATGGACCAGTTGGGATGCTTGACGGCCATCTCGGGGGTGACGCGCTCCGTCTGCTCGCGGCTCCAGCCCCGGAAGGGGCCGCCCGAGCCGGTTAGCAGTATTTTTCTGAGCTCTCCGCGTCTGGCCGTTAGACATTGAAAAATGGCGGAATGTTCCGAGTCGACAGGCACTATCTCAGCGCCCTTTTCCCTTGCGCGCGCCATTACCACGCTGCCGGCACAGACAAGCGTTTCCTTATTTGCAAGGGCAATGCGTTTTTCCGCGTCTATTGCGGCCAGCGTGGGCCTGAGGCCCACTGCTCCGGAGACGGCGGTGACAACGCACTCGGCGTCCTCACGCACAGCGGCTTCGATAAGTCCGGCTTCCCCGGCCGGGCCGACGATCACGTCCGTACCCTGCAGTTCGGCACGCAGGCGCTCCGAGGCGTCCGCATCGAAGGCGGCGACGTAAGATGGGTGCAAAACCTTAGTCTGCTCAAGCAGCAGGTCTATATTCTTGTTCGTAGTCAGCGCCGCGGCACGTATTCCGAGGCGCTTGCAGACCTCGACGCTCTGGCGGCCTATGCTACCGGTAGAGCCGAGGATAACAGTGCTTTTTATCATATTTAATCCCACCTCAGGCTAAAACAAAAAACAGGTACAGCAGATACGCCGGAGCGACGAAGAGCACGCTGTCGAACCTGTCGAGCACTCCCCCGTGGCCGGGGAAGATCGTGCCGTAGTCCTTTATGCCGAATTCGCGCTTTATGACGGAAAAGCTGAGGTCGCCCAGCTGGCCGAAAAGGCTGCCCATGACGCCCATTATGAGTATGTTGCCCCAGCCGAGGTCAAGCTGGAACCAGGTCTTTACCACGAGGTGGAAGATCGCCATTCCAACGATACTGCCGATGAAGCCGCCTATGCAGCCGGCAACGGTCTTGTTGGGGCTGACCGCCGGAGCCAGCTTGCGCTTGCCGAAGGCCCGGCCTGCGAAAAATGCGCCGGTGTCGCTCATGAACGCGCCTATGAAAGGCGTGAGCACGATTGCAGGCGAGATATCCCGCAAAATCACAAGGCAGGCAAAGCCCGAGGCCAGGCCGAAAGCGGCAAAAAGGCCCGCCATGACCGTACGCGAGCTCACCGCGCCCGGCTTGCCGTGCGTTCCGACCGCAATGCCGAAGGCGCAGACGACAGCCAGGAAGGCCGCTGCGGCTATGGCAAGCCCCACCTCCGGTATCAGGTCCTCACCCAGGCCGACGGCCAGCGTCATCAGCGCCGCGAACACCGGCATTATCCAGAGGCGCTTCCACTCCTCTCCGCCCACGGCGTGCATGAGCTCGTAGCAGCCCACGGCCGAGAGCAGCGCGCACATCGCCGCCGTAGCCCAAACGGGAGCCGCAAGCAGTATCAAAAGCAGCACGGGTATGCCGACCGCCGCAACTATGAGTCTCTGCTTCATTTCTTTATCCCACCAAACCTTCTGTCGCGCCGCCGGTATTCCTCCAGCGCCGCGTCGATATCGCGCTCCGTGAAGTCCGGCCAGAGCACGTCCGTGAAGATGAGCTCCGAATAGGCGGACTCCCACATGAGGAAGTTTGAAAGCCGCATCTCCCCGCCGGGGCGTATCACCAGGTCGGGGTCGGGTATCCCGGCTGAAAACATGTAGCTTGAAAAGCTCTCCTCGGTGAGCGGCCCGGCCTTTCCGACCTTGTAGTCCTCCGCGTAGCGCATGGCGGCGCGGACTATCTCGTCCCGTCCGCCGTAGTTCAGGCAGACGTTGGCCTGAAAGCCCTCGTAGCGCGTGGAAATGTCCGCCGTCTCGTCGATGAGCTCGCGCAGCTCGCTCGAGAGGACGGCGGGATCTCCGAGTATTTTAAGCTTTATGTGGTCGCGCTCCATTGTCTCCACGGACTCACGCAGGTACTTGCCGAGGAGGTTCATGATGGCGTCTATCTCCTCGCGCGGGCGTTTCCAGTTCTCCGTGGAGAAGGCGTACACTGTGAGGTACTCGATGCCTATGTTCTTGCAGTAGGTGGCGATGCGGCGGAAGGTCTCCGCGCCCGCCGCGTGTCCCGCCGTGCGGGGCAGGCCGCGTTTTTTTGCCCAGCGGCCGTTGCCGTCCAGTATGATGGCAATGTGGCGGGGGAGGCGGGTATTCCCCGTCTCCTCCGCCTTTCTGGTTTTAAATATGGCCATGGCGACTTATATCTCGAAGAGCTCTTTTTCCTTCTTCTCGGCGATCTTCTCGATCTCCTTTATCCAGTCGTCCGTGAGCTTTTGCAGGTCCTTCTCGGCTATCTTGTAGTCGTCCTCGGTGATCTCGGAGGCCTTCTTCTGCGCCTTGAACTTGTCCATGGCGTCGCGGCGGATGTTGCGCACAGCCACCTTGGCCTCCTCGCCCAGCTTGGAGACTTC
>URDK01000113.1 GCA_900546485.1 uncultured Eubacteriales bacterium | reverse complement strand
TTTATAGACAGCTAATTACAATCACTCTTTCCATTTATAAAAACTTTTCATTAGGTTTTGTGGTCATGAGCTTATACATTTCGGTGTCTTTGGGGAACCTGTCCACAAACGGCACAATGACGTTGCCGTAGAACAGCAGCCCCTCGCCCTCGTTGGCTTGAGTGACGTAGCTGAGCTGATGCGGCGAGATATTGAGCTTTTGCGCAAGTATCTGTCGGTCGCCGCTGGCCTGGTTGAGCATGCAGATGTAGTCCGAGTTTTCGAGTATGTTCTCGATCTCGGGGCTTGCGAGCAGGTCTTTAACATTTTGCGTGATTCCCGTCGGCACTCCGCCCCATTTCCTGAAGCGCTTCCATATCTCCACGCTCCAGCTCGCCAGCTCGCCGCGCAGCAGCAGGTGGAACTCATCGACGTAGTAGCGGGTGGTCTTGCCCGCCTCACGGTTTATGGTCACGCGGTTCCACACCTGATCCTGCACGACCAGCATCCCGAGCTGCCGGAGCTGCTTGCCAAGCTCCTTGATGTCGTAGCAGACGACGCGGTTTTGTATATCCACGTTGGTGCGGTGGTTAAAGACGTTAAGACTGCCGGTGACGTAGATCTCCAGCGCCGTTGCGAGAAACTGTGCCTCCTTCTCGTCCTGCGCACGGAGGCAGTCGTAGAGGTCTTGCAAAATGGGCATATTCTCTGGCTTTGGGTCGGCGAGATAGTTCCGGTAGACGAGCCGGACGCAGCGGTCTATGATGGTCTTTTCCACGGGCTTAAGGCCCTCCTTCGAGCCGACGACGATGTCGCAGAAGCTCAGGATGAAGTCCACCTTGAGCGACAGGGGGTTGTCGTCATCGGAGTAGTCCAGGTTTAGATCCATCGGGTTCACATACTGCTTCGAGGTCGGTGAAATCTTGATGACCTGCCCGTGCAGGCGCTTGACGAGAGGCCAATACTCGGCCTCCGGGTCGCAAACGATGATGTCATTGTTCGTGAGCAGATAGACGGCAATCATCTCACGCTTAGCTGTGAAGGATTTGCCACTGCCAGGAGTGCCGAGAATAAGACCGTTGGGGTTCTTTTGTCTCAGCCGGTCTACCATGATGAGGTTGCCGCTGAGTGCATTCACGCCGCAGTAGAGTGCGCCCGCGCCGCGCTGGAACAGCTCCTGCGTCGTGAAAGGCACAAAAATAGCGAGGCTCGACGTGGTCAGGCCTCGCTGTATCTCTATGCGGTTGAGTCCGAGAGGCAGGCAGCTCATAAGCGCGTTCTCCTGCTGGAAGTCCAGCGGCACAAGCTGGCAGTTGTGCTTCTGCGCAATGCCCTTGGCCTGCAGCACCGTGTTTTCGAGCTTTTGCAGGCTGTTTGCCGTGTTGAGCACGGTGAAAGTGAGCAGGAACATACGCTCGTTTCGGCTTTGCAGCTCCTGCAAGAGCTTCTGAGCCTCGCTGCCGTAGGTGGAGAGGTCGCTCGGCAGTATGTCCATGTCGTAACCGGCCCGGACCGCCTTCTTCTGCTCCTGAATCTTCGTCGCATTCAGCTCGGTTAGCTTGCGCTTCACGGTCTTGATGGCGCTCATCTGGTCGAGGGGCTTGACGTGCATACCGATGACGAGCGAGCTGTCCATCTCGAGGAAGTCTGCCAAAAGGCGGTCGTTGAGTTCCGGAGCGATGATGTTGAGGAAGGACACGGAGCCGTATTTCGCGCCCATGCGGAAGTGGCGGCTCGACGTGAAAGCAAAACTGCTCGGCGCGATGAAGTCCTTGACGCTCAGGCCGGAGGGCGCGAGCAGCTTCCAGTCGAACTTGAACTGCTCCTGTCCGTCAATGTGGAAGATACCGTGCATCAGGGCAAGGCGGGCTTTGCCGTCCAGCGGTTCGGCCTTGACGCCGAGCTTGCGGAAGTTGTTGAGGATGTCCGTCTCAAGGCGCTCAAGGCGTGGCTTCGCGGTCTTGTAGCTCTCGGCCTCGATGCCGAAGGTGATGTACTTGTTCTTGACGAGGCCGTTGTTGCCGCGCTCAAGCTGGTTCTGGAGCAATGTGCTGTACTCGATGCGCAGACTGTCGTCAGCGTCGCCGCGCAGGGGAATGACGATGCGGTCGCGGTACGTCTCCTTGTTTGAGGCGGAGTTGACGAACGAAAGCTGAAAGCGCACCGAGGCGTCGAAATAGTTGAGGAACTCGCACCAGCCGTCGAAGATGGCATCCTTGTCCTCGCTTTGGCTCAGCTGGTAGTTGATATCCTGAAACTCTATGGTCTTGGAGTAGAAATTGCCCTCCACCCGGCAGATACCGTCGGGGAACATTCTTTCGAACGGTATGCTGTCCTGCGCGGAGAGCACGTTTGCCGGGCGCTTCGCGGCTGCGATGGCCGTGCGAACTTCCCGGCGCTGGCTGCGGTTAAGTTTTGCGGTGGACGATTCTATGCACCTCCCGGTCTAGCTCGTCCTGCTTCTCAAGGGCTGCATAGAAGTTGTTCGTCATGTAAGGCCGCTGCTTGGGGCGTATGAAGCACGCCCGGACAAAGTACAGCAGGTACTTCTCCAGCGGCAGGCCGTTTCGTTCATACAGCGCGAACAGAAAGAATGGCATCATAACGACGATCATACAAATAGCCGCCGACGAATTCCCCAGCGGCCCTTTGAGCAGGAAAAATAGCGGAACCCCAACGAGCGCCCCGCCGCCGAAGCAGACGAGCTGGCGCTTTGTTAGGTTGAACAGAAACTTGGTCTTGACCCTCGTGAGGTCTTTGGGTACGGGTATGTATGGCATTGTAAATGCTCCTTTCGTTTCTTAATGCGCGGCGAAGATGCTCCGCGCCATGCTTGAGGTCTTGAACAGCGTAAAGCAGAGCAGCACCGTGTAGCCCATGCAAGTCCAGATGGCCTTGGATACGTCCTCGTCGAGCGCAATGTTCTTCACCAGCACTGCGTAGATGGCCACGCAGACAATGATCAAGAAGGCCTGGAACGCGAGGGCAAAGAGGCTTCTGAGGTAGTTCTGGCCCATGCCTCTATCTGCTCGCCAAAAACGACGCAGATCAAAACAGAAGCACAAGCGCGTAGCCGGACGAAAGTCCGGCTTTTTTAATGCGCGGCTTAACAAAAAACGCCCTTCCATTGGAAAGGCGTTTTACTCATTCGTTTTCTTCTTTTAGTAGCCGCTTGAACAGGCTCGGATAGTTGCTGGCTCCGTGTGCGATGTGGTAGACAAAGACATTGTCCAGAACCACGCGGTACACGCAGATGTACTTTCCGGCAATGACATAACGGTAGCCGCCGAGCCTAAGCTCCTTGTCCCGAGGGATGTGCCCCGAAAGAGGGAACAGCTCAAGACGAGACAGCGTGTCCAGGATGAGATTTGTTATCTTTCGGGCCGAGTTTGGCCCCACAAGATTCAAATGCAAGAACGCTATCTCCTCCAGCTCTCGCTGCGCCGGCTCAAGAATGATGAGCTTAGCCACCCTGATAGATCGCCTCCAGCCGCTTTCTGGATTCCTCCAGTGTGTATGTCGGCGCTCCGGCAAGGCGGGCTTGCTCAGCCGCTTCCAGCTTTGCGCGCAGCTTCAGCGTCTCCTCACGCTGCTCGAAGGCCTCGATACTCATGACGACCAAATCTCCCTCGCCGTTTTTAGTGATGTAGATGGGCTCTGCCTCCGCGTGGGCCAGGTCAGATATTGTGCCATAGTCGTTGCGCAGAGCGGTTGAGGACTTGATGATCACAGGCAACACCTCCTGTATAATTCTATGATTATTCTAACAGAATTATTTACTGATTGCAAGATGTCAATGCGCGGCGAAGATGCTCCGCGCCATGCTTGAGGTCTTGAACAGCGTAAAGCAGAGCAGGATCGTGTAGCCCATGCACGTCCAGATGGCCTTGGATACATCCTTGTCGAGAGCTATGTTCTGCACCAGCACGGCGTAGATGGCAACGCAGACGATGATGAGAAACGCCTGGAACGCGAGGGCAAAGAGGCTTCTGAGGTAGTTCTGGCCCATGCCTCCCCATTCGCGCCCCATCATCGTCGCCATGGGTATTGGGGCTATGGAGGCGGTGAGGTAGACTTCCAACATCCTGCCGTAGATGACGATGAAGATGCAGATAGCCACGGCCCACGCCGTTATACCAACGAACAACGACTGGATCCACAACCCTATAAGCGGGCCGATGTCCATCTCCATGAGCCGTTCTTCCAAGCCCTCGGTGATTGACGAGACGTCAACGGTCGCGTCGTTTACGACCACGCCCGCTGCACCGGCCACGACGCTCTGCGCCGCTTCAAATACGCCCATGACTATCGTCCAGGTGTTCGTGACGATGAGGACGGCACACGCAGACTTGAACATCCACTTGAAAAAGACGGCGGTCTCTATCTCGTGGAAGTTGTTCCTGTCCGTGATGATCTGTATAAGCTCCAGCGTCATGACGATGGCGAGGATGACGCCCGCGATGGGCAGGATGACCGTCTCGGAGAGCGTCTCTATCATGTTGAAGATGTCCGAGTTCCAGTTCTGCGGAGTCTGGCCAATCTGCCCGGATATGCCAGAGACGTTCTCGTTGACGTTGTCAAAGAGGCCGGTGAGATTGGAGATTATCCCACCGGCCAGTATTTCCTTTATCCAGTCCGTCAGCGCGTTTTTGATGAAATCTATGCGCCATCACCTCCTGCCCCGCGGGGCAAGAATTTTGCCACCATCAGCCGAACAGCCCTGAGAGCAGCGGCACCAGCGTCATGCCGATGAGCGCCACGCCGCCGCCCGCCATGAGCTGTTTCATGCCCTGCGACTTTGCTTATGTGTGATAAAGAAGCAATAGAAGTGCAAAAAATTTTGCCGTTCCTATCCGACACTTGGCCATTGTGTCGGATAGGTCGGGCGGTTATTCGGGCAAGTCAATCTTGCCGACAAAGCTGTAATAAATCTCAATGTCCTGCCTGCGGGTGCCGTTCTCATCATAGCTGCACTCATGCACCACAATTTTCTCGATCATTTCCCGCAAGAGAGTGGGGGTCAGTTCTTCAAAGGCAAGGTGCTTGCGGACAATGCCCATAAATTTCTCGGCGTTGACGGTAGCTGCCTGTGACTTGTCCAGTTCGGCTTGCAGGGCGGCGGCTCTCTTTTTCAGCTCCGCTTGCTCGGCTTCGTAGTCAGCCGACAGTTCCATGAAACGCTCATCGCTGATTTTGCCGTTTACATTGTCCTCATACAGCCGCTTGATAATGCGGCTGATTTCAGAAATGCGTTCCTGCGCCTGTTCAAGCTGCTTGATGGCTGCGGCGGTCTTTCGCTTGCCGCCGATCTCGTTCTGCTGGACAAGTAGTTTCACAAACCGGCTCTCATGCTTGGCTGCGTATTCGGTCACTTGCCGGAGATTTGC
Source organism: uncultured Eubacteriales bacterium (assembly GCA_900546485.1). Taxonomy (GTDB): domain Bacteria; phylum Bacillota; class Clostridia; order Oscillospirales; family Oscillospiraceae; genus Scatomorpha. The sequence continues at coordinate 1,746 of URDK01000113.1, read as the reverse complement.
CAGGACACCAGCGGTCAACAGATCGGTGCGGATAAAGTGCGCCGTACAGTTGCGGGTGCGCTTCTTGTAGCTGCCGCAGATGTAGCAGTCCTGTTTGCGGTCTTTGTTCTGATACCGCTGCTGATACAGCACATGGCCGCAGTCGGCGCAGAACAAAATCCCGGAGAACAGCCCCACTTCATCGTAGCGGTTCGGGCGTTTGCGCTGTTTGCGTAACTCCTGCACCCGTTCCCATGTTTCCTTGTCGATGATCGGCTCATGGTGGTTCTCGAAAATGGCCTGCTTCTCGACGGGGTTCTCTATGCTGTGCTTGACCTTATAAGAAGGCTTTTCCGTTTTGAAGTTCACCAGACATCCGGTGTACTCTCGGTTTTCGAGGATATGAACGACGGTGTTGGTCGCCCATTTGCACTCATAGCCTGGGTGATAACGGCGGGTGCTGCCTGTCCGCTGATATTCCAGCGTCCCCGGCGTGGGGATTTGCTGCTCCGTCAGCATACGGGCAATCTTGGTCGGGCCGTTCCCGGCAAGGCAAAGCTGGTAAATCTGCTGCACCACCGGGGCGGCTTCCTCGTCTATAATAAAATTCTCGTCCTCGTCCATCACATAGCCGTAAACCGGCTTGCTGGTAACAGGCTTGCCGCTCATGCCTTTTGACTTTTTCACTGCCTTGATTTTCTTGCTCGTATCTCTCACCAGCCATTCATTGAACAGATTTCGCAGCGGGGTAAAATCGTTGTCCATGCCCTCGCTGGCACTGTCCACATTATCGTTGACAGCGATAAAACGCACACCCTTTTGAGGGAACAGCATTTCCGTGTAAAACCCTACCTGCAAGTAGTTTCGCCCTAACCGGCTCATGTCCTTGACGATGACCGTACCCACTTTCCCGGCTTCAATGTCCGCAAGCATGGCTTGAAATCCGGGCCGCTGGAAGTTCGCGCCGGAAAAACCGTCGTCGGTGTACCAGCGCAGATTGGTAAAGCCGTTCTGTTTTGCGTAGGTTTCGAGTATCCTTTTTTGGTTCGATATGGAATTACTCTCGCCTTGCAATTCATCCTCGTGGGACAATCTCGGATAAAGGGCGGTAATGAGGTTTTGGGTGGCTTGTCTTAACATAAAATCCTCCGTTTCCGACAGCCAGCCCCACTATTCCGTGGTTTCATTGTACCACGGAACGGCGGGGGCTGTACAGCGGCAAAAGCGTTAAATTTGCTTCTTTACAGCTTTTCAATTTTCCGATTTTTATGGTATGGGTTGTCGTCCCATATTTGCAGTAGAAAAGTTCATAACTCCGTGGTATACTCTGATTTAACAAAAAAATCAGAAGTTAAAGGAGAAAACATGAAGTATACAATAGATGAATTAACCGCGGCCAAAAGGCAAATTGATTCAACTCTGCACAAGCTAAGAGAAACAGTAAAAACATTTGAATCAAAGGATAATTCCGAGCGTTATAAATCACAAATCACATTGGCAAAGAGAAGAATAAAAGCCTTTGAAATTGCAAATTATTTTATAGAGAATGAGATTAAGAATTGCTAAAGCACTTCCGATTTTCGTTCCAGCGGTCATGCTCCCTGGCATGGCCGCTTTTCCATGCCCCGGTTCACGCCGGATAAGTCGGCTCCTGTGTAGCAGCGGCTTCCGCTTCCAGTACCCGCGCCATTTTGTCGGCGGCTGTGGTTGTGGTGTCTTTCTTGAAATAGCCGGACACGACAAGGACGGAATTGCCCATGCGGATTT
>URDK01000112.1 GCA_900546485.1 uncultured Eubacteriales bacterium | reverse complement strand
GCGTCAGTCGTACCAGTACCGGATGACTTTATCTCGATCACCCGCAGCTGGTCCGCCGTAAAATCGGTGCTGGTTGTGACGGCCTCGGTTATGCGCGCCACAGCCGCCTCGCTCAGGCCCTCCGCAGGCGCAGGCACCGCAACGGTCACACCCTCGTCGGATATGTACACCACGCAGTCCGAGAAGTCTTTTGCTATTAGCGTGTTCTCGAGCTGCGTCTCAAGCATCGACCAGTTCGCCATCGCCGCTATCGCGTTCATCGCGCTGTCTATCGTCTCCTGCGAGGCGCTCTCGGCGCTCGCCGCCGTCTGGAGAAGCCCAAGCGCCTCGTCGCGCGAGGTCTGGCGGGTCAGCCTGGCCTGGGCAAAGTAGTCGGAGGCAGGTTCAGCGTCCGTATCCGTGCCCAGTGAGGCCATGTTCTCGTCCTCGGCCTTTACCATGGCCGGGTCTGCTGCGCCCCAGCTGTTGTTGTACGACCAGTTCAGATATACCGCCGCACACACGAACAGCAGCACCGCCGCAATGATGATGTTACGTTTTACCTTTTTCACGTTTCTTGCCTCCCAAATTTTAGTCGCTCCGCTCCATGCTCAGCACTTTTATCCTGTCGCTGCCGAAGCCCGTGTAGGCGGACACCGCGTTCACGATGTCGAGCCGCACCCGCGCGCTCTCCGCGCCCTCGCAGACCACCGCCACGCCCTCGTCAGAGTACAGCACACTCACCCGGCCCGCGCCGGATATCTCAGTCAGTACGGCCTCCAGCCGCGCCTCGGACTCGGTACGGCCCTCGTCCGGCTCCGCTCCTCCCCCTCCGCCAGTCGGCCACAGGATCAAAAGCAGACCCAGCAGCAAAAGGAGCAGCAGGTATTTATACTTTCCCAGGGTCTCCAACGCACGGCTCATGTGCTCTCCTCCCAGCTCTGGCGCTCCGGCGGGATGCCGAGCTCCGCCTCTATCGCGCGGGACAGCGCGGCGCGTCCTCCCTCCGCACAGCTCACGCGGCACTCCCAGGGATACCAGAAGCCCTCCTCACTCCAGCGGGCCGTCACCGACGCCTCCGACGCAGAAAGGCCCAGCGCGTCCGCTTTGTCCAATATATATGCGGCGCACTCGCGCTCTATGATAGTCCGATTCAGCCTGTCCGCCTCCTCCTCTGCGCCGTCCGCAACGGCTCTCGCAGCCTCGCCGTAGCGCGCTATCGCCTCCGGAAGAGCCTGCATGTCCAGCTCCACTACCGGCGAGAGCAGTGCCGCGGCCATTACCACACCGCAGGCCGCGCGCAAGACCCGCTTCGGCCGCCCCTCCGGGCAGAGCGCAAGGGCCAGGGCGCAGAACACCGCCGCGCCCACCAGCGCGCGCAGCCACTCAGTCAGCACGCTCATCCGCTCACCGCCTTCGTCACGGATATGATGGATATGAACAGCATCAGCGCCGAGGCGCCGACTACACCGAGCACCATGCCGAACACGCCGCCAAGCTCCGAAATGAGCCCGGAAATGCGCTTGTCCGCGAATGCCGCGGCCAGAGCCGCCGCCGCCTTGTAAAACAGATAGCGAAGCCCCAGCATCAGAAAGGGCGCGAGGCAGACGCAGGCCGCCGCGATGAGCCCGAAGGCGCCTACGGCGTTTTTCAAAAGCCCTGCACCTGCGACGACGGTGGATGCCGCGTCGGATATGACGCCGCCCACCACGGGCAGAGCCGCAGAAATGGCAGTCTTGGCCGCGCGCGAGGTCACTGCGTCCGCCGCGCCCGTAACTGCCCCGGTGATGCCCAGCCAGGCGGTGAAGGCGGTCATTATGACCGTCGTGGCGATCCCTGTCACCTTGCTTATGAGCTTGGACGCCCCGTCTATCGCCGGGCTGTCGAGCGCCGCCGAGGCCGTCCGTGCCGCGAGGCATATGTAGGCCAGCGGCAGCAGCAGGTTCCGCGCGGCCGTCATGAGTATGTCCATAAATAGCGCGGTAGCCGCGTACTTTGCCGCCGCACTGGTGACGGCTCCACCGGCCGCCGCGGCGGCGGTCAGGCAGGGCAGCAGCGCACGGGAAAATGTTTGCAGATCCTCCAGTGCGGCGACTCCAGCCTCAATGCAGCTGCCTGCGTCTGAAAACGCCACGGCCGAGACGGCAAGGCAGCCCGCGAGACCAACGTAGCGCCCGGTCGAGCCGTCCGTGAATGCCGTGGCCAGGGAGCAGAGCAGCGCTATGGCCACCAGCTTGGCCGCCGCGCCCGCCGCCGAGCGCCAGAGTGAGCCCAGCTTGTCCCAGACCGCATCCGCCAGCCGCGAGAGCATGCCCTCGGGCTCCAGAGCGTCCTCTACCCCCACGTCGCCAAGAATGTCTCTGGCCTCGTCCGGCATCGCCTCCTCGGCCTCCGCGATGTCCAGCGCGTCGTAGAGTTCCGACTGCGCGTCCGAGGCCAGTACGGGCGTACACAGGGCAATGCACACGAACAGCGCCAGCACCAGCCGCCTCATACTATGCCCTCCACAGTGTCCAGCAGCGCGGAGATGAGCGGCAGGGCGCAGACCAGCGCCGCCGCGGCCCCCGCGAGCTCCACCGCCGAGGCGAGCTGGCCGCTGCCCGCGTCCTTGCAGGCCTCGGAGCCCAGAGCGCAGATGATGCCTATGCCCACGCACTTGACCACCGGCGTAAAGAGCGCGGGCGAGAGCCCGGAAAGCTCCTGCGCACGCTCCGCCGCACCTATGATGTCCTCCGCGAGGCCCAGTGTGGCTATGAGTATCGCCGCGCCGGCCGCAAGGCCGAGGCAAAGCGCAAGCTCCGCGTTGGATTTCCTGAGCAGCAGTACCATGAGCGCCGCACAGACGCCCGCAGCCGCTGCCTTCGCCGCCAGCTCCATCTCAGAACATGAACAGGCTCTTGATGAGCGCGAACAGCTCGCTGATCTTCTGCACGACGAGCACGAGGACGATGATGAGGCCCGTAATCGTCACCATGAGCGCCTGCTCCTCCCTGCCCGAGCGCGTCAGCAGAATGTTCAGCACGGCGACGAGTATGCCCACCGCCGCGACCTTGAATATGAGTTCGACCTCCATTTGCCGCCCACCTTTTCCTTTCAGTACAGGACTATCGCCAGTATCAACCCCGCGCCCGCCGCGAGGCCTGCGCGGAGCTTGCCCATGACCTGAGCCTCCTGCGCCGCGCGCTCCGCCTCGCGCCGCAGCTCAAGCTCGCAGGCACTTATCGCCGAGGCCTGCTCAGCGGCGCCGTAACGGCCAAGGCTGCCGCCCAAGTTTTCCATTGCCGCGCGTGCGGCATCGTCTATGTCCAGGAGGTCCAGCGCCCCACGCCAGATCTCAGAAAATTCCGCCCCGCCCAGGTTTTCCAGCCCCGCGCAGACCGCCGCATAAAATTTGCGCGTCGGCTCCAGGCCGTTTACGGCAAGACGTTCCGCCGCCTCCGGCATAGGCGCGAGGCGGGAGACTATCTCTCCCCGCAGCAGCTCCAGGCCCGAGCATAGCGCGGATATGAGCCGCGCCCGCCTGCGCAGCCGAAGCGCCTCTGAAAATCCCCAGGCGGCAAATGCCGCAGCTATCAGCGCCGCTCCCATAAGCCTCATCCGCCGAGCACCTCCAATCTGTAACGCCGCTCCCCCGCTCGCCGCTCTATCATCACCGCTGCGCCGAACACTCCCTCCTCCAGCAGTGGACGATACACCGACCGGAGCTTCAGTTCCCGAATACTGCCCGCGTGAGCCGTTGCAAGGAGCCTCACGCCGCAGCCGGCCGCAAGACGCGCCGCGTCGGCGTCCGCAGGCGTTGTTATCTCGTCCATAGCCAGGACCTGCGGCGTCATGGCCCGTATGAGCATCGCGGCGGCCTCGGCCTTCGGCGCACCGGTCATCACGTCCGTGCAGGGACCCACATCGAAGAGCGGCTGGCCCTCCCAGACCCCCGCCGCCTCGCCCCGCTCATCGATGAGCGAGACGCGCCGTCCGCCTTCGGAGATGTGGCGCACCAGCTCGCGCAGCAGCGTCGTCTTGCCCGCGCCTGGCGGTGAGACTATGAGCGTATCAGGCAACCCGAGCTCCAGCAGGCGGGCGTAGACCTCCGCAGCGCAGCCCCGGTGCTGGCGTGGAATGCGTATGCCGAGCGAGGAGAGCCGCCGTATGGAGCGCACGCCGCCCTCGCGCACCACCGTCTCGCCGCAAAGTCCGACCCGGCATCCGCCCCGCACGGTCACAAAGCCCGCCGCGACGCTCTCGAGCGCCGTGTGCGCCGAGGCGCGCGTGGCGTTTTCAAGTACGGTGTCGAGGTCGCGGGGCGTGATCTGGCGCTTGCCAACCGGGCTCTCGCCCTCCGACAAGGCCAGTGACAGGCGCCTGCCGGCGCGCAGCCGCAGCTCCTCCGCCCCGGCGCGCAGCTGCTCCGGCAGGGCCATCACGTCCGAGCGCATATCCTGCGGCAGCAGCGCCGCCGCGTTTTCAAAGCCTTCACTGTCTCTCATGTGGACAATCTATTCCTCTTCAGGACAAGTTAGACCTTGAATGGCGGCCTTTTAATTATGTAAACCATTTGTGGACTACTGCCGCTTGCAAATCCGACGAAAAGGTGATAGACTTACAAAAGTGCCGAATTTTGGAGGTCATGATCTATGGAAATGAAAATCATGTACGGTGCGCTCATCTTTGTTGCGGGCTGGTTTTACTTCTACATCTGCCTGAGGCAGCTTATCTTTGACTTCACTGTGGCTTATCCGCTCATCTCAAAGTTCGGCAAGGCCATGAATGGCGAGCTCTTTGCCGCGAAGGGCGCGAACAGGCTCAACACCATCTCGGTAATAATCTGGCTTGTCATCTGCGTCGGTCTCGGCTTTTTGGTTGTTCACTTTGCGGCGCTCTATCTCACCATCTGCTTCTTCGTAGGCGCAGTGCTCGGCATAATCCTCTACATAAAGAAGCTCGGGCCCAGCACCAAGAGCAACTTCGAGGCCTTCTGCCACACCTATTGCCGCTTCGTCCCCGATGACGACCTGCGCCAGGCCATGAATCAGTGCGACCTGCCCAAGATGCGCGCCGCACTCCGCGCTCTGAACTGCGACCTCAAGTTCGAGTTCAAGAACTGAGTCCCATTTTCCTGCCATTGTGCGATTTAACAAATTGTTCACAGCGCCGCCTGTTGACTTTTCACAGGCGGCGCTGTATTATTTTGCGAGTGAATATTTAGAGCTCTAACTTTTAGAGCGCTAACTATTGGAGGGAACTATGGAAAACTGCTGCATAGATCAAAACGACGTCGTACTCTCGTCGCCTGCGTGGCAATTCCGAATGCTGCACCTTGCTCACCGCACGGCGACGGATGCGCTGCTGGATAAGTACGACGTGCGCGACTGCGGGCATCCGTTCATACTCTTTTTGCTGGAGCATTTCGGCGCAGACGAGGGCTTCGTTATGCAAAAGGAGCTCTCGCGGCGGCTCAGGGTCTCGCCCGCCTCCGTCACGGCGGCGCTTAAAGCGCTGGAGAAGCAGGGCTGCATCGTACGCGAGGCCGAGGAAAAGGATATGCGCCGCAAGCGCATCAGGATAACCGACAAGGGCCGCGAGGTTGCACGAAAATACGTCGATGTGTTCACCGAGGTGGACGAGGCGATGTACAGCGGCTTTACTGACGAGGAGCTGCGCTCCGTCTCGGCATATTTCGGGCGCATCACGGATAATCTCCGTGCGCTTGCCGCCAAGGAGGGTACGCAATGCTGAGAAAACTGTTCGTACACATAAAAGGCTATGAGAAGGACACGATCAAAGCACCCACGTTCATCGCCATCGAGGCGATATGCGAGCTCTTTCTCCCCCTGCTCATGGCCGGGATAATCGACGACGGCATAAACGGCGACGGGGGCATGGCCTACATCTGGAAGGCCGGACTGGGAATGCTGGCACTCTCGGTGCTCTCGCTCTACTGCGGCATGGCGGCGGCCAAGTACTCCGCCGTTGCCAGCCAGGGCCTCGGTCGCAACCTGCGCAGCGAGATGTTCAGCAAGATACAGGACTTCTCCTTCGCCGACATAGACCGTTTCTCCTCGGCCTCGCTCATCACAAGGATGACCAACGACGTGAACACCATCCAGCTCACGGTCATGATGTGCCTGCGCATGCTGGTGCGCGCTCCGGTGCAGCTCATCTCCGCGCTGGTGGTCTGCCTCACGATGAACGCGCGGCTGACGCTGGTCATCGTTGTGGTCATCCCCGTCATGTGCCTGCTGCTGTTTATCATCATGCGGAGCTGTGAGAAACTCTTCACTCGCTTCCAGGAAAAGATAGACGGCCTGAACAACACCGTGCAGGAAAACCTCGTAGGCATCCGCGTGGTGAAGGCCTTCGTGCGCGGAAACCACGAGCGGGCAAAGTTCAAGAAGTCCAACGACGAGCTGCGCGACGCCGGTCTCTCCGCCGTCATGCGCGTCATACTCATAAGCCCCATCATGATGCTCTCAATGTATGCCTCCATACTCGGCGTCATGTGGTTCGGCGGCGGCTTCGTCGCCAAGGGTGAGCTGCTGCCCGGCGAGCTCTACGCCTTTTTCTCCTACATCGTCCAGGTGCTCATGAGCGTACTCATGGTGGGCATGTGCCTGCTGATGCTGACCCGCGCCATAGCCTGCGCGCGCCGTGTGATCGAGGTTCTCGAGGCCGAGCCGGACATCGCCGATTCTCCCGAGAGCCACAGCCTTGAGCTGCCTGAGAGCCGCGGCAAGGTCGAGTTCCGCGACGTCAACTTCAAGTACAGCGCCACCGGCAGTGGCGACGACGTGCTGCACGGCATAGACCTCACGGTAGAACCCGGACAGTTCGTGGCCATCGTCGGCGGCACCGGCACCGGCAAGTCCACGCTCGTGAACCTCATCCCCCGATTCTACGATGTGACAGGCGGTCAGGTGCTCGTGGACGGCGTGGATGTGCGCGACTACCCGCTCGCCGAGCTGCGCAGCCGCATAGGCATGGTGCTGCAGACCAACGTGCTCTTCACCGGCACGGTGCGTGAGAACCTGCTCTGGGGCCGCGCCGACGCGACCGAGGAAGAGCTCATCCAGGCCGCGAAAAACGCCCAGGCCTACGATTTCATAATGGCCATGCCTCAGGGCTTCGACACACGGCTCGACCAGGGCGGCGTGAACGTCTCCGGCGGCCAGAAGCAGAGGCTCTGTATTGCCAGAGCCCTTCTTAAGAAGCCGAAGATCCTGATCCTGGACGATTCCACCAGC
>URDK01000111.1 GCA_900546485.1 uncultured Eubacteriales bacterium | reverse complement strand
TCCCTGGCGGGGGCCTGCCTTGGCTACCTCGCCGTCGGCGGGCTGGCCTGGGGCATACGCTATGCCGCTGCCTGCGTGCTCATCTTTACAGTGGGCTTCATCTTCATCGACTCGCGCGTGCGTGCCCGCGTATGGTTCATGCCTGTCTGCGCCGCGGTGATAATGGCGGCCACGGGCCTGCTGGGAGGGCTTTCGACGGGGGAGGAGCCGGTGGAGCTCATCGTTCCGGCGCTGGTGGAGGCCGTGCTCTCCGCGGGGGCGGTCTGCTTCTTCCACGAGGCGCTGAGCACGGCGGAGCGCACTACCGAGGCCGCCGTCAAGCGCCACGACGCTGCCGTCATAGTATTCGCGGCCTGCGCGCTGATGGCGCTCTCTCGGCTGAACATAATGGGCGTTATCTCGGTTGGGCGCGTGCTCGCACTGCTGCTGGTGATGACCTGCGCGCTCAAGGGCGGTTCGCTTGCGGGCGCCGGGGCGGGCACGGCCTTCGGCCTCGCGATGGACGCCGCCTCGGGCATCGCGCCGGTTTACACGATGGCCTACGCCTTCGCCGGGCTGATATCTGGTATGTTCTCACGCTTTGGGCGGCTGAGCTTCGTTGTGAGCTTCATACTTGCTAACGCCCTGGCCGTTCTCTGTGCCTGGAGCTGGACGGAGCGGCTGGATGCGCTCTTTGAGGTGTTCGCGGCCTCGGTGGGCTTCATGCTGCTGCCGCCGAGCCTGCTTGCGCGTGTCGGCGCGCTAATCCAGCCCCTCTCCGCGGGTATGGGCGAGAGCGGGCTGCGCAAGTACGCCTCCCGCCGCGTCGAGGGCATCGCCCGGGCCTTTGACGACGTGTCGGCCGTGGCACGACGGAACAGCGAGTTCGTGAACGACAACGACATAGCCCGCGTATTCGACCGCGCGGCGGACGCGGCCTGCCTGCGCTGCAAGAAGCGTGACGAGTGCTGGGTCAAAGGATACATGGAAACTCTTGACGCGCTCAATCAGGCAACGGCAGCCATGACGGAGCGCGGACTGCTCGAGGCCGAGGACATACCCGAATGGTTCCGGGACAAATGCACGGGTCTCGCCGCTTTTATCACGGCTGTGAATGCTGAGCTTCGCGCAACGGCGGGGCGCAGGCAATTCCGCGCCAGGATGGAGGAGAGCCGCGCCGCCGCCTGGAGCCAGTATGAGGACTTCGCGGAGATACTTGTTGACGTTGCCCGCGAGCTGGGCAGCCTCAACGGTGCGGACCCGCTGGCCGAACGCAGGCTGATGCGCTACCTGCGTTCCCAGGATATCGAGGCAGACGCCGCGGTGTTCCGTGACTCGACGGGCCGCCTTCGCGCCGTGGTCGAGTCCGGCAAACTCTCGGCCCTCACAAGTGACCCGGCGTACCTGGACAAGCTCTCGGCCGTGCTCGGAGTTCGGCTGTGCAGACCTAATTCCGGCGCGGAGGGTCGGCTCACGCTGCTCGAGGCCGAGCCGCTGGCCGTCTCGGTAGGCATTGCGGCCATGAAAAAGAAGGGCGAGAACGTATCCGGCGACCGCGGCACATATTTCAAGACCGATGCGGGCGTACTGTGCGTAATACTTTCGGACGGCATGGGCACAGGCGAGGACGCCGCCGCGGAGAGCGTCGAGGCCGTGGAGATACTTGAGCGTTTCCTTCGCTCCGGCGTAGAACCGGCGACGGCGATGAAGATACTCAACTCCGTCATGCTGCTGCGCAACGGAGACGAATGGGGCTTCGCCACGGTGGACCTCATGTGCGTGGACCTATTCACGGGCGAGACCAGCTTCTACAAATACGGCGCTGCCCCGTCCTATGTCCGCACGGGAAAGAGCGTTCGCCGCGTCACGGGCGAGAGCCTTGCGGCCGGCCTGATGAGCGGAGAGGGCTCGGCACCGGACGTGGTACGCATGCGGCTCAAGCCCGGCAGTGTGGCGGTAATCGCTTCCGACGGGGTGATAACCGGCGACGACGATGCCTGGCTCCGCGAACAGCTGCGCGATGAGTCCGACGACAAGGATATGAAAACACTTGCAAGGGAGGTGCTGCGGAAGGCAGCGGACGAGTACGGCGCGGCTGACGACATGACCGTGCTTGCTGTCCGGGTCGACGCGCGCGCATGAGGGAACAACAGACGGTCAAGGGGGTGGCGCGGCGCGTTGTGATCGTCCGCTCGCCCGCGGAAAGCGTGTTTGAGGAGGCGATTTTCATAGTCCGCGAGGACGCCGGGCGCGCGGGAGGCGTCAGCAGGGAGGAGGTGCTCGATGAGGCGCGCCGCGCCGCCGGAGCCTATGCCGGCGCGGTGACGCCCCCGCGCCGCCGTGACGCCTGGAAGACCTGGGCCTTTCTCGGCACCTGCGCTGCGGCGCTGGTACTCGCCCTCGTCATAATCTTGATATGACCCGGGAAATATCTCCTCTTGACAGGAGAGACTACATAGTGTAGACTATCCCCAGAGACTACAAGTTGTAGTCTCTGGGGAGGCTTGTTTATGCCGGAAATGCAGATGGGCGTGATAGAGTCACGCTTTGCGGACATCATTTGGGAAAACGAGCCCGTGAGCTCGTCGGAGCTGGTGCGCCTGTGCGCGGAGGCCTTCGAATGGAAGCGGACGACGACCTTTACGGTGCTCAAACGGCTGTGTGAGAAGGGAATATTCAAAAACGAGAAGGGTACCGTGACCTCGCTCATCTCCCGGGAGGGCTTCTACTCCGCGCAGAGCAAGCGCGTGGTAGAGGACAGCTTCGGCGGCTCGCTGCCGGCGTTTATCGCGGCCTTCACGCGCTCGAAGCCGCTGTCGGAGGAGGAAAAGCGCGAGATACTGCGCCTTATCGAGGGGGAAGACTGAGATGTCGGAGCTTTTTCTGTCCGTGGTGAATCTCTCGGTCTCGGCTTCGTGGCTGATACTGGCCGTGTGCGCGCTGCGCCTGCTGCTGCGGCGCGCTCCGAAGTGGAGCGCCTGCCTGCTCTGGGGCATCGTCGGTCTGCGGCTGGTGTGGCCGTTCTCGCTCGAGAGCGTGCTGAGCCTCATACCGAGCGCAGAGACCGTGCCTGAGGGCATAGCGCTTGAGGCTGTGCCACACATCAGCTCCGGGGTGGAGCTCATCGACAAAGCTGTTAATCCGCTGCTGGTGGCCGGGCTCTCGCCGAATGTCGGATACAGCGTGAACCCGCTGCAGGTTGTGATACCCGCGCTGGCGGTGCTGTGGCTGGCCGTGGCGGCGGCGATGCTGCTGTATGCGCTCGCAAGCTGGCTGCGGCTGCGTCGCATGGTGCGTGAGTCGGTTCCGGCGGGGGAGAGCGCTTATTTTTGTGACCGGGTGCGGGATCCCTTCATTCTGGGACTGCTGCGCCCAAGGATATACCTGCCCTCACAGCTTGAGCAGCCGGCGCTCGGCTATGTGCTGGCGCATGAGCGGGCGCATATCAGGCGGCGGGACTACCTGTGGAAGCCGCTGGGCTATCTGCTGCTGTGCGCGCACTGGTTCAACCCGCTGGTGTGGCTCTCTTACGCGCTGTTCTGCCGGGACGTGGAGGCGGCATGCGACGAGAGCGTCGTGCGCGGCCTGGACGAGGGTGGGAGGCGCTCTTACTCACGCGCGCTGCTGGAGTGCAGCTCGCCGCGTGCCGCGGTGACGGCCTGCCCGCTGGCCTTCGGCGAGACGGGCGTGAAGGCGCGGATAAAGGGCGTTATGGGCTATAAAAAGCCGGCGTTATGGCTCATGCTGGCCGCTGTGACCGTATGCGCCGCGGTGTGCGTGTGCTTTCTGACCGACCCAGTCTCGGCGGAGAATAACAGCTCGGAGCTTGCGCTGCCCGAGGGCCTGAGCCTCTCGGACTACGACGAGAACGTACTGCTGGGCGGCTGGGTGATAGAGCCCGAGGCCTACGAGGGCTCAGGGAGCACGCCGGAGTGGCGCAGGAGCGCCGGGGTGATAGCGCAGTTCAACGCGGAGCAGGCTCTGCTCTGGGAGGGCGGCGAGATAGCAGAAGTGCTCATCTATTCGAACCACATGCAGATCGAGTGTCTCGGCCCGGTAACGGGCCTGGACGTCCCGGCGTATCTGACGCTAAACAGCTACGACCTCTATACCGCCGCCGAGCTCTCGGCCGTGGCGGAGCAGCCGGAGCGCACGGTGAGCGAGTATTGGTGCGTGTATGTCGCCGAGCCCGGCGCGTCGATCGGCTGGCTCGTGTCCCTCGACGCCGCACAGTTTGGCTCCGACGACGCCGTCCGCCTCGCTGAAAGCCTCAACGCCCTTCGCGGCGCGAAGCGCGTTTGAAAGTTTCGTCCACCTTTTCAAAGGTGGCGGGGTACAGGGGCGGTGCCCCTGGCCGCGCTCCGCAGAGCGCGGAACCTCTTTATGCTCAATTAAGATCAGGAAGGGGTTCAAGGGGGAAAACCTATCAAGGGGTTTCCCCCTTACTCACACAAAAAAAGACGCCCTCGGGCGTCTTTTTTCATACCTGCATTTGCCGCAGCATCTCGCGGTGCAGCCGGGCTATTATGCGTTTTTCCAGACGACTGATGTAGCTTTGCGAGATGCCCATCATGTCCGCCACCTCTTTTTGCGTGTACTCCGTACCGTCCACAAAGCCGAAACGCATGAGGATTATCTGCCGCTCGCGCTCGCCGAGCAGCGAAATGGCGGCGCGCAGCATCTCGCGGTCGGCGTCGTCCTCGAGTGGGCGGATTATCTCCTGCCCGTCCGTGCCGAGAATGTCCGAGAGCAGCAGTTCGTTGCCGTCCCAGTCGGTGTTGAGCGGCTCGTCGAAGCTCACCTCCGCACGCTGGGAGCCGCACTTGCGCAGGTACATGAGTATTTCGTTTTCAATGCAGCGTGAGGCATAGGTAGCGAGCTTGATACTCTTGGAGGCGTTGAAGGTGTTGATGGCCTTGATGAGCCCTATGCTCCCTATCGACACCAGGTCCTCAAGGTTTATGCCCGTGTTCTCAAAGCGGCGCGCGATGTAGACGACGAGTCGGAGGTTGTGCTCAATGAGCAGCTGCTTGGCCTTATCGTCACCCTCGGCGAGGGCGCGGATTGCGGCATCTTCCTCATCGCGCGGCAAGGGCGGGGGCAGTGTATCGCTGCCGCCGATGTAGTGTATGGGCGCTTCGGCAAGGCCAAGGTGCTCCAGCGCAAGGCGCAGCGCCTTTTGCAGCGCTATGAGCAGGCGGTTTTCTGACATTTCAAATTACCTCCCTTTCGTCAGATTATCGCGTCATAGTCCCCGTCGCGCGAGAGCGGCGCGGGGGAGAGCCCGATGAGTATGTCCTCCCGGCGGCCTGAGACCTCCACAGCGTCCGGCCTGAGTGCCGCGATGAGGCCGTGCCCGGTGCCCAGTGCGGAGTAGGGCAGCAGCGTTACGCGTCCCGCGAGGCCCGGCAGGGTCGAGAGCGCCTCACAGAGCGCCGCAGCGTCAGCCGCAGCGTCGTAAAAGCCGGGCAGCAGCGGCCTTATGGCCTCCAGCTCCGCAACGGCCACGGAGCGCCCCGAAACAGGGTCGTACAGCCCGTTCCCCGTGTCCCGCAGCGCCCGCAGCGAGGCGCTTTTGCCTCCGAGCGTCACCGTGAGGGGCAGTATCTCCCGCTCAGAGCGCTTGCCGACGCGGCGGAACACCAGCGACACCGCCGCATAGCAGATTGCAAAGGAGAGCACCAGCACCCGCATGGATACCGGGATATACACGCTCCCGCCGTACATACCCGTTCCCGCAAGCATGGACGCTGCCCAGACCGCTCCGCCGAAGGCTGCGGAAATGGCGAGGAATATTACGAGACAGCGCCAGAGCCGCCGCTCCCTGCCGAAGGCGATGAGCGCCATGAAGAATGCGGGCACGAGCTTCATCGGCGCGTATGTAAGAAAGCCCATGCCCGGCAGGACACAGGCCACGGCCCACAGCCCGCCGAGTACGGCGGCCAGGGCAAGCCTCCAGCGGTGCAGCACCGCGCCCGCCGCCCGCGCGGAGCAGAGCAGCAGGAAATAATCGATGACCGCGTTGAGCGCAAAGAGGCTGTCAAGGTAAATAGTCTCCACGGACAAATCATACACCGGCTTGTTTGCGGATATTGTCATTTACAAGCTGTCGCCGGATGTGGTAAAATACTTCGAGATTGGGAGTGGCGGAGAATATTTACAAATTCGCCCTTTTAATATCCTGCAAAAGATATTACAATTTACTTTTAGTAATGCTTGAGGTGATGGGGATGGACCAAAAACCCGTTTACAAGCGCGTTCTGCTCAAGATAAGCGGCGAGGCGCTTGCGGGAGAGAAGAAGACCGGACTTGACTTCGGCGTAATCGGCGAGGTCTGTGAGGCGGTCAAGCGCTGTGTGGATATGGGCGTTGAGGTGGGCGTCGTCATAGGCGGCGGCAACTTCTGGCGCGGCGTCAAGGACGGCGAGGGCAAGATAGAGCGGACGCGGGCCGACCATATGGGCATGCTCGCCACGGTCATGAACTGCCTCGCGGTGGCGGACGTCATGGAGCAGCACGGCGTGGACGTGCGCGTGCAGACCGCTATCGAGATGCGCGCGATAGCCGAGCCGTATATCCGCCTGCGCGCGATGCGGCATCTCTCCAAGGGGAGAGTGGTGCTCTTTGCCTGCGGCACGGGCAGCCCGTATTTCTCCACGGATACGGCGGCGGTACTCCGCGCGGCGGAGATAGAGGCCGACGCCATACTTCTCGCCAAGAACATCGACGGCGTGTACTCGGCCGACCCGAAGCTGGACGCGAGCGCCGTCAAGTACGATGCCATCAGCTATGACGAGGTGCTCGCTCAGCATCTCGCGGTCATGGACACCACGGCGACGAGCCTGTCCATGGATAACGACATCCCGGTAATCGTTTTTGCGCTCAAGGACCCGGAGAACATCGTCCGTGCCGTTATGGGCGAAAAGGTCGGCACGGTTGTAAAAAAATAAACAGGAGGAAAGAACATGGCCACCGGATATGAAGAATTTGAATCTAAAATGAAAAAGACCTCGGAGCTGCTCAATGTGAGCTTCGCCTCCGTGCGCGCGGGCAGGGCTAACGCCGGCGTGCTCGACCAGATCCAGGTCGACTATTACGGCACCGCGACGCCCATACAGCAGATTGCCACTATTTCGACGCCCGACCCCCGCAGCCTGCTCATCCAGCCCTGGGATTCCTCCACGCTGAAGTCCATTGAGAAGGCCATTCTGGCCTCTGACCTCGGCATCAACCCGCAGAACGACGGCCGCAGCATCCGCCTGGTGTTCCCGCAGCTGACCGAGGAGCGCCGCAAGGAGCTGGTCAAGCAGGTCAAGAAATACGCCGAGGACGCCAAGGTTGCCGTGCGCAACATCCGCCGCGACG
>URDK01000110.1 GCA_900546485.1 uncultured Eubacteriales bacterium | reverse complement strand
GTATTGCCCGCGCCATGCTCAGGCACCCTGCGATACTAATTCTTGACGACTCCACCTCGGCGGTCGACTCCGCCACCGAGGCTGAGATACGCCGCTCCTTCTCCGAAAATCTGAAGGACACCACCGTGATCATCATCGCCCAGCGCATCGGCTCCGTCCGCTACGCCGACAAGATAGTCGTCCTCGACGACGACCACATCGCGGCGGAGGGCACGCACGAGGAGCTGATGGAGACGAGCGACATCTATCGCGAGATCTACCAGTCTCAGCAGGAAGGAGCGATCGACAATGGCTGAAAACAAAGGCGGGCACGGACCCGGCGGCCCCGCCGCGCGCGGCGGCTATCAGAAGCCAAAGAACGCCAAGCGCACGATGCTAAGGCTCATGAAGTATATCAGCGGCAAAAAATGGCTGCTTGTCATCGTGTTCCTCTGCGTCATCATGAGCTCCGTCGCCAGCATTGCCGGCACCTATCTCATCAGGCCCGTGCTCAACGAGCTGGTGGGCTCCGGCTCGCTCTCCGACAAGCTGGGGTATCTGGCACGTATGCTGGCCGTCATGGCGGCCGTGTTTCTGCTCGGCGCGGTGTGCAGCTATGCGCAGTCGGCCATCATGGCCCAGCTGGCCCATCGCGGCACGAACAAGCTGAGAGCCGAACTCTTTGACAAGATGCAGGACCTGCCCCTCTCATTCTACGACAAGCACACCCACGGCGAGCTGATGAGCCGCTTCTCAAACGACGCCGACTATGTCCAGCAGATGCTTGAACAGAGCATAGTCTCCGTCATCTCCTCCTCGCTGCTCTTTGTGGGCATCGTGATAGTCATGCTGGTGACCTGCGCGCCGCTCTTCATCGTGACGCTGCTGGTGCTGGCGGGCAGTTTCTTCGCCATTCGTATAATCGGCGGGCGCAGCCGCAAGCTCTACCGTCAGCAGCAGAAGGCACTCGGTGAGATGAACGGCAACATTCAGGAGATGATAGAGGGCCTGCGCGTAGTCAAGGCCTTCACGCATGAGGAGGAGGCCAAGGAGCAGTTCGGCAAGCTCAACGACGCCTATTTCGACGTCGCCAAGGACGCGAACTTCTACGGCACGGCCATGATGCCCATCGTGGCCAACGTCATGAACATCGGCTACGCACTGACCTCTATCGTCGGCGGGCTCTTCGCCTTCGGCGGTATGCTCGACCTCGGCGGGCTCGCTGTCTATCTCCAGTACGGCAGGCAGATCTCTCAGCCCATGAGCCAGGTCTCGCAGCAGATGACAGCTCTCCTCTCTGCCCTTGCGGGCGCGGAGCGCATCTTTGAGATAATCGACATGGAGCCCGAGGTGGATGAGGGCGTCGTAACGCTCGTCGGCGCGCACAAGGACGCCAACGGTGCCATAACCGAGGATGCCGAGTCCACTCACCCGCACACCTGGGCCTGGAAGGTGCCGCGCGCTTCGCGGCTCACGCTGGTGCCCGTGGCAATTGAGGCCGACGGCTCGCCCGTGGAGCTGGGCCAGGCCGTGCGCGAGGGCGGCACGCTGCGTATGCTCCCGCCGAACGAGGACTCCCCGGATGGCATCTGGGTCCGCGCCGAGCGTGACGGGACGCTTACCGAGGTGACCGACCTCTCGACCCTCGCTTCCCACGGCTGGGCCTGGAAGTACCCGGACAGCTCCGGAGCCGGCACGCTGCACATCATACGCGGCAGCGTCCGCAATGTCCCGGGCGAGGACTACTGCCTGGCAGAGCTCAAGGGCGCAGTGCGGCTCATCGACGTCTGCTTCTCATATGTGCCCGAAAAGCCCATTTTGAAGCATGTGAACGTGTACGCCAACCCCGGACAGAAGATAGCCTTCGTCGGCTCGACCGGCGCTGGCAAGACGACCATCACGAACCTCATAAACCGCTTCTACGAGATAGATTCCGGCACGATAACCTACGACGGCATAGACGTGCGCGACATCCGCAAGGACGACCTGCGCCGCTCGCTTGGCGCGGTGCTGCAGGACACGCACCTCTTTACCGGCACGGTCATGGACAACATCCGCTACGGCCGGCTGAACGCCACGGACGAGGAGTGCATCGCCGCGGCAAAGAGCGCGAACGCGCACAGCTTCATTCGCCGCCTTCCCGACGGCTACAACACCATGGTGACGGGCGACGGCGCGAATCTCTCGCAGGGCCAGCGCCAGCTGCTGGCCATCGCCCGCGCGGCGGTGGCGGACCCGCCGGTCATGGTACTGGATGAGGCGACGAGCTCCATCGACACCCGCACGGAGCGGCACATAGAGCGCGGCATGGACGCGCTGATGACGAACCGCACCGTGTTTGTCATTGCCCACCGGCTTTCCACCGTCCGCAATGCGAACTGTATCGTTGTCATCGAGCACGGCGAGATACAGGAAAAGGGCGGCCATGAGGAGCTGCTTGCCCAAAAGGGCCGCTATTACATGCTCTATACGGGGCAAAATATACTGGATTGACACCCAAACAGAATCGGGGGCCCGGTTGGGCCCCCGATTTTTGCGCACAGCGGTAAAAAAGCTTCGTCCACCTTTGCCAAGGTGGACGAAGCTTTCAAACTCTTTAAAAGCCCAGGCTCTTTCCGCGCTGCACGAACCGTCCAAGGCAGGGCTTCTTTACGCGGCCGCGCTCCGCCGCCAGCTCGCCGTGCAGGAACACCGCCTTCGGCAGGCCGCGCAGCTGCGCGCCCTCCCAGGGGCTGTAATCTGCCAGCATGTTCATGTCCGTCGCCGTCAGCCGCATCGTCGCTTCCGGGTCCCAGACCACGATGTCCGCGTCCGCCCCGACCTTCAGCTCGCCCTTGCGCGGGTACATGCCGAAGGCCTTTGCAGGTTCTGTCGACAGCAGGCGGCAGAACTCCTCCGCGCTCATGCGGCCGGTGTTCACGCCCTCGTTCCACAGCAGCATCGGCCGGTGCTCTATCCCCGGCAGGCCGTTCGGTATCTTTGAAAAGTCCCCGCGGCCCAGCTCCTTCTGATGCTTGAAGTTGAACGAGCAGTGGTCTGTCGATATTATGTCAACCTCTTCCCTCTTGATACCTGCCCAGAGCTCAGCCTTATCGGCCTCGGAGCGGATCGGCGGTGAGCAGACGAACTTCGCACCCTCAAAGTTTGGCTTTTCGTAGACCTCCTCGGTCAGCGTCAGGTACTGCGGGCAGGTCTCGACCAGCACACGCTGGCCCGCGCGCCGCGCAGCCTCTATCTCGGCCAGGCCCTCGCGGGTGCTCAGATGCACAACCCAGGCCGCGCCCCCGGCCTCGCGCGCCAGCGCCAGGCAGCGGCGGATCGCCAGGGACTCCACCTCGTTCGGGCGGCTCCGAGGATGCCACTCAGGGCCGGTCCGCCCCGCCGCCAGATTGGCGGCAACGCGCCGGTTGACCTCGTCGCCCAGCTCGCAGTGCACGCCTACGACACCAATGTCCGCCGTCGCCTCGAAAAGCGCCAGCAACTCACGGTCTCCCAAGCGGAGATTCTCATAGGCCATGTACGCCTTGAAGCTCGTGACGCCCTCGCGCTCCATGTCCGCAAGCTCGGCGCGCGTGGCCTCGTTCCAGTCCGTCACAGCCATGTGGAAGCCGTAGTCGCAGGAGCAGTGCCCGTCGGCGCGGCCGTGCCAGGCCTCCAGCGCCTCGGCCAGAGTGTGTCCGCGGTCCTGCGTGGCGAAGTCCAGTATCACCGTCGTACCGCCCGCCAGCGCCGCTGCTGTGCCGGAGGCGAAGCTGTCCGCCGTCACCGTGCTGCCCGTGTCCATCTCCAGGTGCGTGTGAGCGTCTATGAAGCCGGGAAACAGCAGGCATCCGGCAGCGTCCCAGCTCTCGTCATAGGGCAGGTCACCTCCAACAGCGGCTATGCGACCGTTTTCGACGTACAGATCGGCCTTGACACTCCCGTCGGGGCCGACTATTGTCCCGTTTTTAATGCAGAGCATGGCTTATTTGCCCCCTTTATCATCTGTTATGCCCCGATTATACGCCCTGTTGCCAAAAATAACAACGTCTCTATCGTAAATTCTTACAAAATTTTTGTTTTCATAAAAAAGTTCTTGCATCGATTTCAACTATTTGTTATTATGATAGCGTAAGTGTTAAATATTTGATGACTGTAACGAAGTGTTGCGCACACGGGTCATTTCCTGCTTAAATCCAAGCATTTTTAATCTGTCTGCGCACCTGAGCGGGGGCGCCGGACAGGCGCCCCCTTCGTTTTTCCTGACAAAAAGTTTAAGCTAAAAAATATTTTTAAATAGAGGTGTTGACATGCTTATCATTGGAAACGGAAGGCTCATCACCAGGGACGCGGAGAACCCCTATTTTGAGCACGGCGCGGTGGTATGCGACGGCGGCACGATAGTCGCGGCGGGGGACGAGACCGCGCTGCGCGCGCAGTATCCGGACGCCGAGTATCTGGACTCCCACGGCGGCGTCATCATGCCGGGCCTCATAAACGCGCACACTCACATATATTCCGGCCTTGCCCGCGGCCTCTCGATAAAGGGCAACGCTCCGACGAACTTCCTTGAGGTGCTTGAAGGCACCTGGTGGAACATAGACAGGCATCTCGACATCGAATCCACCAAGGCCAGCGCCTACTGCACCGTTGTGGACAGCCTCAAGATGGGCGTCACGACCATCTTCGACCACCATGCAGGCTTCGGCGCGATACGCGGCAGCCTTGCGGCGATCGCCGAGGTCACGCAGGAGCTCGGCATCCGCGCCTGCCTCTGCTACGAGGTCTCCGACCGCGACGGCGAGCAGAAGTCCCTCGACTCCATCGAAGAGAACGCGGAGTTCATAAAGTGGGCGAAGGCCGAGAACAGCGAGATGATAAAGGCCATGTTCGGCGGCCACGCGCTTTTCACGATCTCGGACAAGACCTTCGAGCGCATGGTCAAGGCCAACGACGGCATGACCGGCTTCCACATCCACGTCGCGGAGGGCATGAACGACGTGTACGACAGCCTGCAAAACTACGGCCGCCGCCCGGTGCAGAGGCTGCAGGACCACGGCATACTCGGTCCCATGACGGTGCTTGGCCACTGCATCCACCTGAACACGGCAGAGATGGATATCATCAAGGCCACGGACACGATGGTCGTGAACAACCCGCAGAGCAATATGTCCAACGCCGTCGGCTGCTCGCCGGTGCTGCAGATGTACGCCAAGGGCATTCTGGTCGGCCTGGGCACAGACGCCTACACGCACGACATGATCGAGTCCTGCAAGACCGTTGTCGGCATCCAGCGCCACAACGCCTGCCACCCGAACGTCGGCTGGTGCGAGGCGACCGATATGCTCTTCAAGAACAACCCGAAGATAGCGGGCAAGTACTTCGGCCGCGAGTTCGGCGTCATAAAGCCGGGCGCGGCGGCGGATGTCGCGGTGTTCGACTACCGCCCCTTCACCCCCTTCTCCGACGCCAACATCGACGGACACATCCTCTTCGGCTTTGAGGGCAGGCGCTGCACGCACACCGTCGTGAACGGCAAGGTCCTCGTCAAGGACCGCGAGCTCAACTATGCGGACGAGGCTGCGATAAACGCCCGCGTCATGGAGAGCGCGGAGCGCCTCTGGGGCGCACTCAACGGTTGAGAATAATTTTGTGTAATAAATAGGAGGCAAGTAAAATGAGCGACCGTATGCACTGCATCCCCTTCCGGAACCTGCTGGACTGGGTTCTCGGCGAGTGGGAGGAGAGCGGCTCCGTATTCGGCTGCAAGAAGCTCTACAAGGCCGGTGACGGCGAGCTGCGCCCCGCGCCCTTCATGGGCCGTTTCCTTGAGACCCCGATAGGCCCCGCTGCGGGCCCGAACACCCAGCTCGCGCAGAACATTGCGGCGTCCTACGTCTGCGGCGGCCGCATGTTCGAGCTCAAGACCGTGCAGATAATCGACGGCGAGGACCTGCATGTTTCGAAGCCCTGCATTCTTGCCGAGGACGAGGGCTACAACTGTGAGTGGAGCACCGAGCTCACCGTACAGCAGGCCTATGAGGAGTACATAAAGGCCTGGTTCCTCCTGCATCTGCTGGCCAAGGAGCTCTCCCTGGGCAGGCAGGACGGCTTTGTGTTTAACATGAGCGTCGGCTACGACCTTGCGGGCATCAAGAGCGAGAAGATAGACCGCTTCATCGAGGGCCTGAAGGACGCCTCCCAGACCGCCATCTGGCGCGAGTGCCGCGAGGCTCTCATCGAGGCTCTGCCGAGGTGCAAGGCCATGACCGCCGCCGACGTCGACGCCATCTCCCCCAACGTGTGCAGCAGCATCACGCTCTCCACGATGCACGGCTGTCCCGCCGGCGAGATAGAGGGCATCGCGAGCTATCTCATGGAGGTTAAGGGCCTGAACCTCTACCTCAAGTGCAATCCCACCCTGCTGGGCTACGACTACGCCCGCAAGGCTCTCGACGACCTGGGCTTCACGGATATCAGCTTCGGCCGCGAGCAGTTTGAGTCCGACCTGCAGTATGCGGACGCGGTGCCGATGATAGGCCGCCTGCGTGAGAAGGCTGCGGCCCTGGGCCTCTCCTTCGGCGTGAAGCTGACCAACACCTTCCCCGTGCAGGTGCTGCGCGGCGAGCTGCCCGACGAGGCGATGTACATGAGCGGCCGGACTCTGCTGCCTCTGAGCCTCGGCGTTGCGGCGGCGCTGACCCGCGAGTTCGACGGCGAGCTGCCCATCAGCTACTGCGGCGGCGCAAACGCCCAGAACATGGCGGAGCTGTACGCGGCCGGGCTGATGCCCATCACGGTCTGCACCGACATTCTCAAGCCGGGCGGCTACCACAGGCTGAACTCCATGGCCCTGGCCCTTGAGAAGGCCTCGATAAACCCGCCCCCGAAGCCGGACGCCGAGACACTCGAGCGCCTCGCGAAAACCCTCTGCGGGCCTGCGGGCGCGGTGCGCAACGGCCGCAAGCGCAAGTCCAAGGCGGAGTTCGTTGAGTTTGCCCCCCTGTGCAAGACGGTCTGCGGCAGCTGCGCCACGCTCTGCCCGAACCGCGCCAACGTGGTCATCCCGGTCGAGGGCCGGACTCAGATGCTCCACATCGACGGCATGTGCAACGAGTGTGGCAACTGCGCGAGCTTCTGCCCCGAAAAGCATGCGCCCTATCTCGAGAAGCTGACCCTCTTCTGCAACACCGAGGAGATGGCGGAAAGCTCCAACAGCGGCTTTGCGCCGGTCAACGCGGAAAAGACGAAGTTTGCCGTCCGTCTTGCCGGCGAGAGCTATGTCTACGAGCTCGGCGCGGAGGGCTCCGCTGTCCCGGCTGAGATAGCCGAGGTCATCGAGACCGTCGCCAAGCGCTTCCCCTGGCTGATGTACGACTGATTCGGAGGTCATTAAATATGGACAAGATAAAGTGGGTAGCAAACGTAATGCCGAAGACGGCGGACTTGAGTC
>URDK01000109.1 GCA_900546485.1 uncultured Eubacteriales bacterium | reverse complement strand
GGCAGGGGCTTTGCCCCTGCACCCCACCACCTTTGAAAAGGTGGACGAAACTTTTAAACGCGCGCTTCGCGCGCAGCGGAAACGGAGGATTTCCATGAAACGCATCCTCATCGTCGACGACGACGTCCACATAGGCAACATGCTCGAAGAAACCCTCGCCCGCGAGGGCTACGCCGTCTCGCGCGCCTACTCAGGCACCGAGGCTGTCATGTCCGTTAAGTTATGTAAACCAGACCTCGTGCTGCTCGACCTCATGCTGCCGGGGCTCAGCGGCGAGGAGGTGCTGCCGCAGCTGCGCGGGATACCGGTCATTGTCATGAGCGCCAAGGCGAGCGTGGACAGCAAGGTCGAGCTCCTGCTCGGCGGCGCGGCGGACTACGTTACCAAGCCCTTCGTCATGCGCGAGCTGCTGGCGCGCATAGTGGCGGCGCTGCGCCCGAGCGCGGCGGCGGAGCCGGAGACGCTTACCTTCGGGGCGCTGCGGCTGGACACCGGCGCGCGAACGGTAAGCTGCGGCGAAAACGAGGCGCGGCTCACGCGCACGGAATACGCCATATTGAAGCTGCTCATGCTAAACCCCGGCCAGGTCGTGACCCGCTCCGTCATCCTCGAACGCATCGCCGAGGACACGCCCGACTGCACTGAGAGCTCGCTCAAGATACACATCAGCCACCTGCGCCGAAAGCTCCGCGAGGCCGGGGCCGGGGACTGCATCGAGGCCGTCTGGGGCATCGGCTTCAGGCTCAGCGAGGGTTGACGAAATCTTAACCCTTTCGTTAACCGCTTTCTTTACACGGGAATGCTATGCTCAGTCCCGTAAAGGAGGCAAGACAACATGGACTATGTTTTAAGCACAGACAAGCTTGTCAAGCGCTACGGCCAGGCCAAGGCGCTGGACGGGCTGAGCATGCACGTGCCGAAGGGCGCCATCTACGGCATCGTCGGCCGCAACGGAGCGGGCAAGACCACGCTCATCCGCCTCATCTGCGGATTGCAGCGGCCCACATCCGGCACTTACAGCATCTACGGCCGGGAGTTCACCAGCCGGGACATCGCCCTCTCCCGCCGCCGTATGGGCGCGGTGGTGGAGACGCCGAGCATCTACCTCGACATGAGCGCGCGGGAAAATCTCAGGCAGCAGTACCGCGTCCTCGGACTGCCGAGCTTTGAGGGCATAGACGAGCTGCTCGCGCTCGTGGGCCTTGCGGACACGGGCAAAAAGAAGGCGCGCAACTTCTCCCTCGGCATGAAGCAGCGGCTCGGCATCGCCGTGGCGCTCTGCGGCGGGCCGGACTTCCTCATCCTCGACGAGCCGGTCAACGGCCTCGACCCCGAGGGCATAATCGAGATGCGAGAGCTCATACTGCGGCTCAACCGCGAGAGGCAGATAACCGTGCTCATCTCCAGCCACATCCTCGACGAGCTCGCCCGCCTCGCCACGCACTACGGCTTCATCGACGGCGGGCGCATGGTGCGCGAGATGAGCGCCGCGGAGCTGGAGGCTGCCTGCCGCAAGAGCATGCGCCTGGAGGTCACGGACACCGGCGCGCTCGCCCGGGTGCTCGACGCCATGGGCGCCGACTACCGCATCCTCTCCGAGAGCACCGCCGACGTCTACGAGCGGCTCAACGTCTCCCAGCTCGCCGCCGCCCTCGCGAGAGAAGGCTGTGAGCTCGTCTCAGTCAAGGAGCGGGACGAGAGCCTCGAGAGTTTCTACATCTCCATCGTGGGAGGAGGTGCGCGCCATGTGTGACCTCTTCCTCGCGGGCTTCAACCGCCTTTGGCGCAGCCGGGTGTTCCAGATATGCTGCGCGCTCTCGTTCGCCGCAAATGTCTTCGTCATGCTGGCCACGTACAGGCAGGTGCTGAACTATACGGAGCTCGGCCTTGAGCATAGCATAACGCTCGACAACGTGTTCTACGGGCTCGTTCCGGTGCTTGGCGTCATGTGCGCCGCGTTCGTGAGCCTGTTCATCGGCACGGAGCACTCCGACGGTGTGATGCGGAACATGCTGGTCGTGGGCCGTGCGCGCTGGGAGATCTACCTTGCAAATTACGCGGTCTGCTTTGTCGGCACCGCCGCGTTCCTGGTCTGCTGGTTCCTTGGCGGGCTGGTGGGCATACCCCTCATCGGTGTCTGGCAGGATGTGAACGGCATGCTGCTGAGCTGCGCCGTGCTGCTGCTGTGCGCGGCGTCCTTTACGGGCATCTTCTGCCTTTTGAGCATGCTCTGCACGAACCGCGCGGTGGCGGCGGTGCTTGCGCTGCTGCTGGCAATTGGGCTGCTGATGTGCTCGAGCTACATGCTCAACGCGCTCAACCAGCCGGAGTTCCAGCAGGGCATGATGATGACCGAGGCGGGTCTGGAGCTCTCCGAGCCGACGCCGAACCCGAGCTATGTGGGCGGCATGAAGCGGGAGGTGTTCCAGTTCCTCTCCGACACGCTGCCGAGCGGGCAGAGCATCAGCGTGTGCAGCTACGAGCTGGAGCGGCCCGTGCTCTCGCTGGTCTCGTCGGTAGTCATCGCCGTGCTGAGCTCGGCGGTGGGCGTGATATTCTTCAAGCGTAAAGATCTGAGATAAGGAGGCGCGCGATGCTCCCATGGCTGCTGTGCGCGGCGCTGGCCGCCGCGGTGCTGATACTCTGCGTCCGGCTCTTGCTGCTGCACCGGGCCATGGATGAGCTGCGCGCTCAGCTCCCGGAGCTGCTGGGCGAGGACACGAACGTGCTGCTCGGCATATCCAGCCGGGACAAACACGCCCGCGCCCTTGCCGCGGCGCTAAATCGCGAACTGCGCGAGCTGCGGCGGCTGCGCTGGAAGTACATGAGCGGCGACCGGGAGCTGAAGGAGGCCGTGACGAACATCTCGCACGATCTGCGCACGCCGCTGACGGCCATCTGCGGCTATCTGGAGCTGCTCGAGCGCGAGGACAAGAGCGAGGCGGCGGCGCGGTATCTCGAGTACATCGGCGAGCGTGCGGAGGCGATGCGGCGGCTGACGGAGGAGCTTTTCTGCTACTCGGTCATAATCTCGCCGGAGTCGGCGCCGGAGCTGGAGCGCGCGGACCTGCGCGCGGTGCTGGAAACGAGTCTTGCCGGGGCCTATCCCAAGTTCATTGAGAGCGGCATCACGCCCGAGGTGGATATGCCGGACGCGCCGGTGTACTGCTTGATAAACGAGGCGGCGGCCTCGCGGGTGTTCGGGAACATACTCTCAAACGCCGTGAAGTACTCGTCCGGCGACCTCACGGTGCGCCTGACGCCTGAGGGCGAGGCGGAGTTTTCGAACTCGGCGCCCGGCCTCGACGAGGTGCAGGTGGGCAGGCTTTTCGAGCGCTTCTTCACCGTTGAAGCCGCCCGCGGTTCGACGGGCCTCGGCCTCTCCATCGCCCGAACGCTGATGGAGCAGATGGGCGGCACCGTGTCCGCCCGCCTGAGCGGCGGTAAACTCGTGCTCCACCTAAACTTCCGCAGCGCGCAGCGCGTTTAAAAGTTTCGCCCGCCTTTTCAAAGGCGGGCGAAACTTTTATTCGTTTGGGAGCGCTATATTGAAGAGGCGGGAGGCGTTTTCGCTTGTCGCCGACGCGACGGCATCGGCGCTCAGGCCCTTTACCTCCGCTATCTTCTCCACGATATACCGCAGCTTGCCCGAGTCGTTCCGCTTGCCCCGGAAGGGCACGGGCGTCAGATACGGGCTGTCCGTCTCCACCAGTATCCGCTCCAGCGGACACCACTCCAGCACCTCCAGCGCCTTGCGCGCGTTCTTATACGTCACCGGCCCGTCGAAGCCCAGATACCAGCCCCGACGCACCAGCTCCCGCGCCATCTCCACGCTGCCCGAATAGCAGTGGAACACCCCGCGCAGCGCCGGATACCGCCCCGTGATGTTCAGGCAATCCTCATGCGCCTCCCGGTCGTGGATGATGACCGGCTTGTCCAGCGCGAGCGCCAGCTCCAGCTGCGTCACGAACATCTCGTACTGTATCTCCTTGTGAGACTTGTCCCAGTAGTAGTCGAGCCCTATCTCGCCTATCGCCACGCACTTCGGATGCGCCGCAAGCGAGCGAAGGAGCGCCTCGCTCTCATACGTCCAGCTCTCCCACTCCTCCGGCTGCCAGCCCACCGCCGCGTACACGAAGGGATACTTCTCCGCAAGCGCTATCGCCGCGCGGCTCGAGGAAGCGTCGCAGCCCGGGTCTATTATACAGTCCACGCCCTCCGACGGCATCGAGGCGAGCAGCTCATCCCGGTCCGCGTCAAACTGCCCGGCGTCGTAGTGCGCGTGCGTATCAAAATACATAGGAACACCCCCACGCCGATAATAACGCAAGCCGCCGTTGCGCGCAAGGGGCGTATGTGCTAAAATATCCGCATGGAAAAATCGGCGCGTTGGCTCACGGACAAGTTCATCTGCCTCATGCTGTTCGCCCTCCCGCTCTGGACCGGCCTCGAAGGCTACGCGGACATCACAAGGTCGAAATTCCTCCTCTTCGCCGCGCTCACCGCCCTCTGGCTCGCGGCGCTGGCCGTCTGCGCCGTAAAATACCGCTGGCGGCCCGGACGCCCCGGCCCCTTCGCCGCCTGCGCCCTCGCCTTCATGGCCGCCGTCTGCCTCTCCACGCTCTGCTCCGGACGCATCAGCTACTGCCTCCTCGGCTCCGCGCGGCGCGACGGCGCTGTCACTTTGTTGCTCTACGGCGCCATCGCCCTCGGCGTCTCCCGCTGGGGGGAGATGAGGGAACGTTATGTCAACCTCACGGCCCTCGCGGCGGCGCTCTGCTGCCTGGTCGCGATATTGCAGCTATTTCGCGTGAACGTCCTCGGCCTCTTTCCCGAGGGCCTGAGCTTCTACGACGCGGGCACGCGCTATACGGGCGAATTCCTGGGCACGATAGGGAACACGAACCTGCTCGCGGCCTGGTTCTGCCTCGTCATACCGCTGCTGAGCGTCTCGGCGCTCCGCTCGCGCGGGGCGCGGCGCTATTTGCTCTTATTGCCCGCCGCGGCCTGCCTGGCGCTGCTCATCGTCATCAGGGCCGAGTCCGGTCTCGTAGGCTGCCTCGGCTGCGCGATAGTGGTCGCTCCTTATTATGTAAACTACACCGGCCGCAAAAGGGTGGCCTGGATTTTGATATATTGCCTTGTGGCCCTGGTAGTTTTAGGCATATTGCTTATATATTTTGCGCCGCCGGGGGGCGGTACGCTCTGGGAGCTCTCGGAGATACTGCACGGGCGGGCGCAGGACGGCTTCGGCTCGAGCCGGGCGGCCATCTGGCGCGAGGCGCTGCGGCTCTTTTGGGAGCGGCCGCTCACCGGCGGGGGCCCGGACACCTTCGGCCTGCGCTCGGCGCTGGACTTTGAGCGCTACGTGCCCGAGACGGGCCTGACGCTCACGGCGCACGCGGACAACGCGCACTGCGAGCTGCTGAGCTACCTCGTGAACCTTGGCGTCTTAGGCCTTGCGGCCTACGCGGCGCTGGTGCTCACGGCGCTGCGGCGCTGGCTCCGGGGCTCGGGGCCCGAGTACGGCGCGGGGCTGGTCTGCTATCTGGTGCAGAGCCTCTTCGGGCTCGGGCTGTGCCTGGTCGCGCCGGTGGCGTGGATATACATGGGGCTTATCTGCTCCGGAAACAGGGGGGACGGGAAATGCCGTCTGGGAGAGGGCGAGAGCTTGCGCCCGACATCGTAAAGCTCGCGGCATGCGCGGGCGTGATACTGATACACACCTCGGGCTACGGCCTGAATCTCTTTGAGATAGGCAGCTTCGACTGGCTCTCGAGCACCTTCTGGGACTGCCTTGCGCGCTTTGCGGTGCCGGTGTTTTTCATGTGTACGGGCGCGCTGATGCTCCCGCCGGAGCGACAGCTGAGCGGCCGGGACATCTTCCGGCGCTATTTCCTGCGCGTGCTCATAATTCTGCTGGTCTGGTCCTGGCTGTACTACGTTTACAGCGTCGTGGGCACCTGGATCTTCACGCGCTGGGCGGAGCCGAACTGGCTGTGGAACTCCATCGTCCACACGCTCTGCTTCGACCACCACCTGCACCTCTACTACCTGCAAATACTGCTGCTGCTCTACGCCATGCTGCCGGTGCTGCGCGCCCTGGTGCGCGGCGCGACGGAGCGGGAGCTCGACTGGGCGATATTCCTCTGGGCGGTGCTCGGCATCTGCTGGCCGCTCTTCAAGCTCTGGCCGCCGCTCGCCTGGCTGGGCGGCATCACGGAGCAGTACCCGCTGAACATGACCTGGGCGGCGATGGGCTACGCGCTGCTGGGCCATGTGATGAATTCCCGGCCCGCGCGGCGGGAGCTGCTCGGGAGGTATATCGCGGCGCTGGTGCTGGGCTTTGCCGTGACCTTCGGCGGGACGGTGTTCATGTCCATCCGCAGCGGCGAGGTGTTCGAGGCCTTCATGGAGGGCATGTCCCCGGGCCCGGCGCTGATGGCCTACGGCATCTTCGGCGCGGCGCGCTGCCTCTGCGACGGGAAGCAGAGCACGCCGCGGCTCGCGCGGCTGGTCAAGGCCAGCTTCTGCGTATATCTCGCGCACCACGCCTTTGTCATGGCCTTCCGCCAGCTGGGCTTTGACCTCACGATAATGCCGCCGCTCATCGCGGCGCCCGTGCAGGGCGCGGCGGTGTTCGCGTTGAGCCTCGCCGTCTGGTGGGTGCTCTCGAAGATACCCTTTGTAAACAGACATCTCATATAGAGGGAGTGACACACATGGAAAAATTCGCTGACAAGAGCCTCACCGACTTCGCCGCCGCCCTTGCCTCCGACGCGCCGACGCCCGGAGGGGGAGGGGCCGCCGCGCTCTGCGGGGCTCTGGCCGCCGCGCTGGGCGAGATGGTCTGCAATCTCACCACCGGCAAGCCGAAATACGCCGAATATGAAGCCGACATCGCCGAGGCGGTGAAGAAGCTGACGCTGACCCGCGGGTACATGCTCCGCCTCATCGACGAGGACGCCAAGGCCTTCGAGCCGCTGCGCAAGTACATGTCCCTGCCGAAGGACGACCCCGCGCGCGCCGAGCACATGGACTCGGCCCTTCGCGTGGCCTGCTTCATCCCCACCGAGGTCATGTACACCGCCGCCCAGACGGCGGAGACGCTCCGCGACCTCGCGGACAAGGGCGCGAAGGGCGCGATCTCCGACGTGGGCGTGGGCCTGGAGCTCTGCCGCGCGGCGATGCGCGCCTCGAGGCTGAACATCCTCATAAACGCCGCGGGCATGACGGACGAGGTGTTCGCCATGACGCTCCGCCGCGAGTGCGAGCTGGTGTTCGAGCAGTACGACCCCATCATCGACGCGGGCCTTGCCGCCGTGGAAGCGAGGATAGGCTGATGGCGCAGATCTTGAGCGGGGCGCCGGCGGCTGAGGCCATGCTCGCCGGCCTCAGCGTCAGGACGCGCGCGCTGCGCGAGCGCGGCGTCACGCCGACGCTGGTAA
>URDK01000108.1 GCA_900546485.1 uncultured Eubacteriales bacterium | reverse complement strand
GGTCACCTCCCGCCAGCTTCACCGCTTCGATGAACGCCCGCCGGGCGCTCTCCACCGCGATGTGCATCCGGAAATCCTTGGCCGCCCGCCAGGAGTCCCGGGGATTGATGTCCTCCTTCACCGCCTGGGCAAAGCGATCCGCCAGCTCCAGGCTCACCGGCTGTCCGGCGGCCAGCTCCTCCGCAGCCGCCGCCCGCAGGGGCACCGGCCCCGCCACGCCGAAGGCCACTCTCGCCCGCTCCACGGTCTTTTTGTCGGCGGAAAGGCGGACGTTCACAGAGGTTCCCAGGGTGGCGATGTCCATGGCATTCCGCATGGCATACTTTATATAGTGGCCAAATGTGTCAATATAACTGTCTTTTTCGATCAGGATAGCCGTTTGGATCTCGCCGGGACGGATATCCACCTTGCCCGCCCTGATGTAGAACTCCCGGATGGGCTGGCGGCGGATACCGTCCGGTCCCGTCAGCTCCACAATGGCGTCGTAGGCGTGGAGAGTGGAGGCGGAGTCCGCGGAGGTGACACCGTTACAGGTGTTACCGCCGATGGTGCCGATGTTGCGGATCTGGGGACCGCCCACCTGGTCCACGGCCTCTCCCAAAACATGGAGGTATTTCTGGATCAGGGGATCCCGGGTAATGTGGGAAAAGCTGGTGAGGGAGCCGATCCGCAGGGTGCCGTCTGCCTCCAGGGTCACGCCCCGGAGTTCATCCAGCCCGTAGATGGAGATCAGCTCCGCACCGGCGCGCTTGCCCTCGCGCATCTGCACCAGTACGTCGCTGCCGCCGGCGATGATCTGGGCTTCTGGATGCTCCAGACGGAGGGCCACCGCGTTTTCCACGCTGGAGGCCTCGTATAAGGCTTTCATATCATACATGGCTTATTTGCCCTCCTTTTCATTCCAGCTGTCGTGGATCAGGCCCGCCTTGCTGAACTCGGCGAACAGCACGTGGGGCGTGATGGGTGTGCAGTCGATGGCCACGCCGGTGGCGTTGAGAATGGCGTTGCGGATGGCCGGCGCCGGCGAACAGGCCGGGGGCTCGCCCAGGGCCTTGGTGCCGTAGGGAGAGGTGGGCTCCGGGTTTTCCACGAACGCCGCCTGGAGCGTGGGATGGTCCATAAAGGTGGACAGCTTGTAGTCCAGCAGATTGTTGTTCAGGGGCTTTCCGGTCTTCTCGTCGAACTTCAGCTCTTCACTGAGGCCGTAACCGATGGCCATGGACATGCCGCCGTGGACCTGGGCCTCTGCCAGCGCCGGGTTGATGAGGGTGCCGCAGTCGTGGACGTTGACCAGATTCAGCAGCTTCACCTTGCACAGGGGGATGTCGACCTCGACCTCCGCGAACGAGCAGCCGAAGGAATAGGCGTTGGACTTTATCTGCGCCGTGGCCTCGGCGGTGATGTGGCGGCTGTCCTCCATCGAGTAGAGCGCCTCCGTCGCAAGCTCGGCGAGGCTCATGAGCCGCTCACCGTCCGTGGTGCGGACGATATTGCCCTCGCGCAGATCGAGGTTCGAGACCGGCATCCGCGTGAGCTTGTGGGCGTAGTCGAGTATGCGCTCGCGGAGCAGCGCGCCGGTCTTGCTGATGGCAAAGCCGCCGACGTAGGTCTGGCGCGAGGCGTAGGCGCCGCTGCCGTAGGGCGAGATGTCCGTGTCCTGTGTGGAGACCACGTGTACGCTCCCCACCGGTATGCCCACGGCGTCGGCGGTCATCTGCGCGTAAACCGTGTCGCAGCCCTGGCCTATCTCCGTCTCGCCGGTCTGCACCTGCACGGAGCCGTCCTGGTTGAGCACCATGCGGCAGGACGAACTCTCCAGCGATATCGGCCACACGCCTGTGTTATACCAATAGAGCGCCATACCCACGCCGCGGCGGATATTGCCCGTCTGAGGCTTTGCGTACTCCGCATACAGCCGCTCGAAGTCCGTGGCCCTGGCCCCCGCCTCCATGCACTCGCGGAAGCTGTCGCTCCAGTTGACGTTCTTTGAGAAACCGTCCTTGTAGCCCTTCGGCATGGCTATTTTGCGCCGGAGCTCGATAGGGCTCATGCCGAGCGCCTTCGCGACATCGTCAATATGCGCCTCGCCCGCGAAGGTGGCTTGAGGTATGCCGTAGCCGCGCATCGCGCCCGCGGGCGGGAGATTGGTGAATACAGTCCAGGAGTCGCACTCGAGGTTCTCGCAGGGGTAGATCTGCGGAAAAGAGTTCATGCCCTTGGCGCAGATGCCGTGCCCGTGTGAGGCGTAGCCGCCCTGATTCGACCAGCACTCGAGCTTGCGGGCGGCAAAGCTGCCGTCCGGCCGTACCCAGGAAATAATGTGGCTGCGTATGGCATGGCGGACGCGGTTGCAGGTGAAGGTCTCCTCCCTGCTGCATTCTATTCTGACCGTCCGGCCGCCCAGCTTTGTAGTCAGCCAGGCGCAGAGCGGCTCATAGAGCGCGTCCTGCTTGTTGCCGAAGCCGCCGCCTATGTAGGGCTTTATTATCCGCACCTCGCCCCAGGGTATGCCCAGAGCCTGACCGACGATGCGGCGCACGATGTGCGGTATCTGCGTTGAGGTGACCACGACCACGCGGCCGTTCTCCATATATGCCCAGCAGCCGTGGTTCTCGATGTGGCAGTGCTGGACCGTGGGCGTATCGTACCAGCCCTCGACCTTGATGAGCCCCGGCTCCTTGATTGCCTCGGCATAGCTGCCTGTGCGGATGCTGCTGTGGCCGAGCACATTGCCCGGGAATTCCTCATGCAGCTGCGGCGCGCCGTCGCGCATCGCCTCCTGCGCATTGAGGACGAAGGGCAGCTCCTCGTACTCTACCTCTATCTCGCCGAGAGCCTTCTCTGCCGCAAGCTCGTCCGTCGCAACGACAACTGCAACGTCGTCGCCCCAGAAGCGGACGTGGTCTGTGAGCAGCAGCCTGTCGGCTATGTCCTGGTGCTCTATGTCCGTTGACCAGGGGTGGCCCGCGGTGGGAAAGTAGTTTTTCGGCACGTCGAAGCAGGTGAAGACCGCCTCCACTCCCTCGACTTTCAGGGCCTTTTCGGTGTTTATACTCTTTACCAGCGCGTGGGCGTGCGGCGCGTGAAGCACCTTGGCCACAAGCGCATTTTTGCCGCAGAGGTCGGCTGTGTACATGGCCCGGCCCGCCGCCTTGTCCGGGGCGTCGACCCTGGGCACGCTTTTTCCTACATAGCTCATGCTGTGCCTCCCTTCTTTCCCCTATTATATCCGCAGCACCGCTCCGGCGCAAGACATTTGCCGCCCTTGACGCGGCGCACCGGCGCGGCATATACTTGGTGCAGCAAGTTCGAGAGGAGGTGCGGCGCTTGGCGGAACATGGAATAGGCTGTGTGCTGATGGCAGCTGGCGCATCCTCGCGCTTCGGCGCAGACAAGCTCTCTGCGCGGCTTGGCGGCGTGAGCCTTCTGCGCCGGGCAACTCTGGCGGTACCGGCTGAGCGTTTACGCACCGTCGCGCTGGTCACGGCACGGTCTGAGGGCCGGGCGCTTGCCGTGGAATTCGGCTTCAGGCTAGTTGAAAACACCGAGCCCGAGCGCGGGGCCAGTTTGACTGTGCGGCTCGGACTCGAAGCCGTGCGCCCATGTGACGCGGCGCTGTTCATGACGGCCGATCAGCCGCTGCTGCGCCGCGAGACCGTGGAGCGGCTCATCGACGCATGGCTGGTGCAGCCGGAGCGAATCGCTGCGCTCGCCCACGGCGGCGTGCGCGGCAATCCCTGCATCTTCCCTGCGCGATATTTTGACGAGCTGCTCGCGCTCGAGGGCGACCGCGGCGGCTCCGCCGTCATAAGACAGCACCCCGAGGCGCTGCTGCTCGTTGAGGCTGCGGCGGAGGAGCTTGCGGACGTGGACACCGCCCGTGATCTTGCGGAGCTTGCCGGGCTGTAATTCCAAAGACAAATTGAAAACGGGAGGCCCTTCCGGGTCTCCCGTTTTTCATGTCACAGCAAAAGCAGCGACAGAGGTATCAACACAATGAGCGCAGCCACGTTCGCGGCGGTAAACCAGAGCAGGTATTTGCCCGCCTTTGCACCGGGGACGGCGCAGTAGAGCTTGAAGGATATGAGGCTTGCGAGCGAAGCAATGATGGTTCCAAGTCCGCCCACATCCACGCCGAGCAGCAGACCCTTCCAGTCGCTCGTGAAGCCCGCGAGCAGCACGGCGGCGGGCACATTGCTTATCACTTGACTCGCCAGCAGGCCGGTGAAAAATGAGCTGCCGTCCAGCATTCCCGAGAGCGCGTCGTTCACAGCAGGGATATTGCCGATGTTCCCGGCGAAGATGAAGAAGAACACGAAGGTCAGCAGCAGGCAGTAGTCTACCTGCTTGAGCGCCGCGCGGTCGGCCAGCAGCAGCGTCACAAGCACCACCGCCGTCACAGCGCCGTAATGCACCACGCGCATGACTGCTAGGAGACAGAACACGAACAGCACTATGCACAGCGCAAGCCGCTTGTGATGCGTTATCTCCGCCCTCTCGCCGAAGTGGACCTCAATGCCGCCCTTGGGCCCGAAAACCACCACCAGCACCAGCAGCACAAGGCTCGCGAGCGCGATTGGCAGCACCGCGCCGAAGAAATCCCCGGCGGCGACGGAGTATTTCGCGTATATAAAGAGGTTCTGCGGGTTTCCAACCGGCGTCGCCATGCTGCCGAGGTTCGCTGCCACGGTCTGGAGCACGATGACGGGTATCAGCCTGTCGGTCCTGCCGATTGCGTTCAGGATGAGGATGGCAAAGGGCACAAAGGTGATAAGCGACACGTCGTTCGTCACCAGCATGGAGGTGAAAAACGGCAAAAGCACCAGTATCAGCGTGACCCGCATCAGGCTGCCGCGTCCTGAGAGCAGGCGCTGGGCCATGACTGCGAACAGTCCACAGCCCTTCAGCCCGTCGACGACCGCCATCAGGCAAAACAGCAGGCAGAGCACCCGCAGGTCTATGTATTCGGCGTACCCCGGTCCGGGCGGGACCGCCAACATCGACAAAAGCGCCGCGACAGCCGATATCACAAGCACCGGCTCGCGGCGGAAAAACGCAGTAACGCTCTTCAAAGCGCAGCCTCCCCACTCAAAATCCGCGTAACATGATAACACTCAGGGCGAAAATGTCAATAGCCATACACGTTCGCTTGAGTTTTAGTCCGATCAGCGCTATAATTCCGCTTGGGAGGGATGCTTTTGTGGCAGATGAAATGACCCTGCGCGCCATCGCCCACGTGAGGAGCGATTTCGGCAGCAAGTTTGGAATACCGCGCCAGAGCGGAGTTGTACCTGAGCTGGAGGCGGATATAGTTTTCACGCCGGAGTTCAGAAACCCGGATGCACTTCGCGGGCTTGAGGAGTGCTCGCACATCTGGCTCATCTGGCAGTTTTCCGCAAATCTGCGCGAGGGCTGGCAGCCCACGGTGCGCCCGCCGAGGCTCGGCGGCAACGAGCGCCGCGGCGTATTTGCCACGCGCTCGCCCTTCAGGCCGAACCCCCTCGGCCTCTCCTGCGTGCGCCTCGCCGGCCTTGACCTGCACACGCCGGACGGCCCTGTGCTGCACGTGCTCGGCGCCGACCTCATGGACGGTACGCCCGTGTTCGACATCAAGCCCTACGCGCCGTACACGGACTGCATCCCGGACGCCTCGGGCGGCATCGCCCGCAATGGCTGGGAACGTGAGCTGGAGGTACAGTGCAGCGAGGAGCTTCTGGCCGTATTGCCCGAGTGCAAGCGCGCCGCCGCTCTCGCGGTGCTCGCCGAGGACCCGCGCCCGGCATATCAATCCGCGCCCGACAGGGTCTACGGCATGACCTTCGCGGGCTATGACATCCGCTTTTCCGTGGCCGGCGGCGTACTCACAGTGCGCGAGATAGTCCCCGCCCCGGCCGCACACAATACTAAGGAGGCTTGACATGAAAAGATTCGGTTTCGGCGCCATGCGCCTGCCCATGATCGATGGCGAGGTCGACAAGGCGCAATTCAACGCCATGATAGACGAGTTTCTCGCCGCCGGTTTCACCTACTTTGACACCGCGCACGGCTATCTCGATGGCAAGAGCGAGACGGCCATCCGCGACTGCCTCGCCGCGCGCTATCCGCGCGAGAGCTTTGTGCTGGCAAACAAGCTCTCCGCCGGTCTTTTCAAGACCCGCGAGGACGTGCTGCCTCTTTTCGAGGAACAGCTTCGCTGCTGCGGCGTCGACTACTTCGACTACTACCTCATCCACGCCATGAGCGCCGAGCGCTACGACCTGTACCGCGACTGCGGCGCGTTCGAGATAATCCCCCAGCTCAAGCGCGAGGGCCGGGTGCGCCACTTCGGCATGTCCTTCCACGACAAGGCCGAAGTGCTTGACCGCATTCTCACGGAGCAGCCGGAGCTTGAGTTCGTACAGCTCCAGTTCAACTATCTCGACTACGAGGACCCCGTCGTCGAGAGCCGCAAGTG
The DNA here is from genome assembly GCA_900546485.1 of uncultured Eubacteriales bacterium. Lineage (GTDB taxonomy): Bacteria > Bacillota > Clostridia > Oscillospirales > Oscillospiraceae > Scatomorpha. The sequence goes on along the minus strand of URDK01000108.1, from coordinate 1,161 downwards.
CTACGAGGTCTGCGTGAAGCACGGCAAGCGCGTCTCGGTCATGGAGCCCGTGAAGGGCGGCGCGCTGGCGGAGCTTCCCGAGGATGCGGGCGCGATCCTTGACGCGCTGGGCGGCGGGAGCCACGCGAGTTACGCGCTGCGCTTTGCCGAGGGCTTTGAGAACGTGTACATGGTCCTCTCCGGCATGAGCAGCATAGAGCAGATGCGCGACAACCTGGCCACGATGTCGGATTTCCGGCCGCTGGACGAGACCGAGCTCGCCGCCGTTCGCAAGGTAGCTGAGACACTGCGCGGCAAGGGCGCTATTCCCTGCACCGCCTGCCGCTACTGCACCTCAGGTTGCCCGATGGGCATCGACATTCCCTCCTTCTTCTCATGCTACAACTCCAAGGTCATGTTCGGCCGTCCGCAGAGCTCGGAGCGTTACGCCGAGCTCGTCAAAAAAGGTACCGGCCCCAACGACTGCATGACCTGCGGCCACTGCGAGGAGGTATGTCCCCAGCATCTGCGGATACGCAGTCTGCTGCGCGACGTTGCCGAGGAGTTCGACGCCTGAGCGCGCACTATTTTGAAAGGAAGTTTCACAATTGTACGACGAACTGACTGAAGTCGACGTAAAAAAGATGCAGGAGGAGCTGGAATACCGCCAGAACGTTCTGCGTCCCCAGCTCATAGATGACGTCAAGGTGGCGCGAGCCTTCGGCGACCTGAGCGAGAACTTTGAGTACAAGGCCGCCAAGCGAGAGAAGAACCGCAACGACAGCCGCATCCGCTACCTCGACCGCATGATAAAGACCGCAAAGGTCATCGAGGACAAGTCCGCCAGCGACGAAGTCGGGCTGTTTGACCGGGTGAAGATCTACATGGAGGACGACGACGAGGAGCGTGACATACGGCTGGTCACAACGCTTCGCCAGAACGCGCCGCTGGGACTTATCAGCAAGGAATCTCCCGTCGGTGCAGCCATCATGGGCCGCCACGTCGGCGACCGCGTCAAGGTAGATGTAAACGAGGATTACAGCTACTACATCGTCATCCGCGAAATAGAAAAAGGCAGCGACGACGAGTCGCTGCCCATAAGAGGTTATTGAAAAACCGGGAGGGTCGCCCCTCCCGGTTTTATTTTTTTGCTTACGCCTCGATGTAGCGCATGAAGATGGC
>URDK01000107.1 GCA_900546485.1 uncultured Eubacteriales bacterium | reverse complement strand
CGCGCGGCCCTCCTTTTAATGAGAAAAAATGCTTGCATTGACAGCCCTTATATGTTAATATACTAATGTTAGTTATGTAGTTTACGTTTGAGTGGGTCCCGCCCACTCTTTTTGTTGGGATAAAATAAACTGTCAGAATGTGGCAAAGGAGCGCGCGATGAGCAAAATTACGGAGACGGTCATGGCTCTGGCTAAGCCGGTAGTGGAAGCGGAGGGCTGTGAGCTCTGGGACGTTGAGTATGTCAAGGAGGCCGGGGCCTGGTATCTCAGGGTGTATATAGACAAGGCCGGCGGCGTCTCGATAGACGACTGCGAGGCGGTGTCCCGCGCTCTGGACCCGGTTTTGGATGAGGCGGACCCGATCCCGACGAGCTATATTTTCGAGGTCTCGTCGGCGGGCGTGGAGCGTGAGCTCAAGCGGCCCGGCGACTTTGAAAAGTTCATGGGCTCGCAGGTCGAGGTGCGGCACTACCAGCCCGTGGAGGGCGCGAAGTCGCACATAGGCACGCTCCGCGGCTACGCGGACGGCGCCGTCACGATAGAGATGAACGGACAGGAAAAGACTTACCAAAAAGCTCAGGTCGCGCAGGTGCGGCTGAGCGTGACGATATGATAGAAGGGGCGCTTGAAAAATGAACGCAGAATTCTTCGCCGCGGTGGAGGACATAGAGAAAGAAAAGGGCATTCCCCGCGAGTATATGTTTGAGAAGATCCAGCAGGCCATGCTTGCAGCCTTCCGCAAGGATAACCCGGAATACGGCGAAAACGTGGAGGTCATACTGGACGAGGCAAGAAAGCGCATAGAGCTGGTCATCAACAAGACCGTCGTCGCCGACGTGGAGGAGCCCACCGAAGAGATTGACCTCGAGAACGCGCACAAGTTCTCCAAGAAGGCGAAGATAGGCGACGTGATCGCCATTCCCGTGGAGACCAAGAAGTTCGGCCGCATCGCCGCCCAGGCCGCGAAGCAGGTCATCATCCAGGGCATCCGCGAGGCCGAGCGCAGCATCATCTACGACGAGTTCACCTCCAAGGAGCACGAGATACTCACCGGCGTGGTCTCCCGCATAGAGCCGCGCACGGGCGGGGTGTCCATTAAGATAAGCTCGAACTCCGAGTTCACGGAGGCCATGCTCTCCGCCAGTGAGCGCATCAAGGGCGAGGAGCTGCGTGAGGGCGACCGCATCAAGGTCTACGTCGTGGAGGTCCGCAAGTCCACACGCGGTCCCCAGGTGCTCATCTCCAGGACGCACCCGGGTCTGGTCAAGCGCCTTTTCGAGCTCGAGGTGCCCGAGATATTCGACGGCACTGTTGAGATAAAGTCCATTGCCCGCGAGGCGGGCAGCCGCACGAAGATGGCCGTCTGGAGCGAGGACCCGGCGGTCGACCCCATCGGCGCCTGCGTCGGTCCGCGCGGCGGACGTGTCGCCAGCATCGTTGAGGAGCTCGGCGGAGAGAAGATAGACATAGTCAAGTACAGCGAGTCACCCGAGGAGTACGTCGCCGCCGCCCTGGCTCCGGCCGAGGTCGTGAGCGTGACGCTGCTCGACGAGGGCAAGAGCTGCCGAGTCATCGTCCCGGAGAGCCAGCTTTCGCTGGCCATAGGCAAGGAGGGCCAGAACGCCCGCCTCGCCGCGAAGCTGACTGGATACAAGATAGACATCAAGTCCGACGCCGAGGCCTGAGCCCGGCGGGATATGAAGGAGGCGCGGCGCCATGCAGAAGAAAATACCCATGCGGCAATGTCTGGGCTGCCGCGAGATGAAGCCGAAGAGGGAGTTACTGCGCGTGGTGCGCTCGCCCGAGGGCGAGGTCGCCTTTGACGCGCGCGGAAAGCTGCCGGGCAGGGGCGCATACGTATGCCCGAACCCGGACTGCTTCAAAAAGGCGGTAAAGACCCGCGCTCTTGACCGGGCGCTCGAGGTCAAGATACCGGACGAAGTTATGGAGAGGCTCGCGGGCCAGCTGGAGGAGACGCAAGACGGACAGGGCTCTTAATTATCTCGGCCTGATGCGAAAGGCCGGAAAAATCGAACTGGGCGAGACGTCCACGGGCGCGGCGGTGAGAGCCGGGCGCGCGCGGCTGGTGCTTCTGGCGGCGGACGCCTCGGAAAACGCGCAGAAACGCGCGGAGGGCTATCTGTACGGGCGGCGGACGCTGCTCGTGCCTCTGCCGTACGGCAAGGCGGAGCTCTCGGAGCTGCTGGGCAAGAGCGGATGCAGCATGGCGGCGTGTACGGATTTCGGACTGTCGTCCGCTTTCCTCAAGGCGCTGGCCGAGGACGCGCCGGATAAGTACGGACAGCTTGCCGAGGAGATGGAACGCCGCGCCGACAAGGCCGCGAGACGCAGGGCCGCAGGGCCAAAAAGGAAACCGGGGAGGGAACACCATGAGTAGTTTTGATAAGTACAGGGTGCATGAGCTGGCAAAGGATTTCGGCATGACCTCAAAGGCCATAACCGAGATATTGACCAAATACGCCACCACGCCCAAGAACCATATGCAGGTGCTGGAGGATCAGGAGCTCTCCCTTGTTTTTGAGTATCTGACGCAGCAGAACCAGTGTGCGACTATGGAGGACCTGTTCAAGGTCCCCGAGGCCAAGCCCGCGCCCAGCAAGCCGGAGCCGCAGCCGGAGCAGGCGCAGAGCGCCCAGCCCCAGCAGAGCCAGGCCAGGCCGCAGCAGCCCCAGCAGCAGCCTCAGAAGCCGCAGCAGCCGCAGGCCGCCCAGGCTCAGCCCCAGCCGCAGGCGCAGAGCCAGCAGGCGAAGGAGCAGAAGCCTCATGTCCCGCGCCAGGTGCCCGAAAAGCGCGTCATCGATACGCGCGGCGGCGGCAACGTGAACCTCGGCAAGTATGACGAGCGCTTTGACCGCCTCGCCGGTGCGCACGGCGGAGACAATGTCAAGCGCGGCAAGGAGAAGTTCCAGAACAAGCAGAAGCAGCGCCAGCAGCAGGCCGCCGCCAGCGCCAAGCGCCGCGCCGAGGAGCGCGAGCGCATGCAGAAGCTGCAGTTTGAGATAGCCAAGAAGGCACAGCTGAAGGTCCAGATACCCGACACGATAGGCGTGGGCGAGCTGGCCTCCAGAATGAAGAAGACGGGCGCAGAGGTCGTCCGCGCGCTCATCAAAAACGGCGTAATGGCCTCGCTCTCGGACATAATAGACTACGACACCGCGGCGCTCGTCGCCATGGAGCTCGGCTGCAAGGTCGAGAAAGAGGTCGTCGTCACGGTCGAGGAGCGCCTCATAGACGACAGCGAGGATAAGCCGGAGGATCTCGTCCCCCGCGCTCCGGTCGTGGTCGTCATGGGCCACGTCGACCACGGCAAGACCAGCCTGCTGGACTATATCCGCAACGCGCACGTCGCTGCGGGCGAGGCCGGCGGCATAACCCAGCACATCGGCGCCTACACCGTCAACATCAAGGGCAGCCCGATAACCTTCCTGGATACCCCGGGCCACGAGGCATTCACCTCCATGCGCGCCCGCGGCGCCTCCGTTACGGATATCGCCATCCTCGTCGTCGCCGCCAACGACGGCATCATGCCTCAGACGATAGAGTCCATCAACCACGCCAAGGCCGCTAACATCCCCATAGTCGTGGCGGTCAACAAGATGGATATGCCCGGCGCCAATCCTGAGCGCGTCAAGCAGCAGCTCACGGAGTACGACCTCGTCAGCGAGGAGTGGGGCGGCGATACGATAGTCTGCCCGATCTCCGCCAAGACCGGCGAGGGCATAGACAACCTGCTCGAGAACCTGGTCATCCTGGCCGAGATACAGGAGCTCAAGGCCAATCCGAACCGTGCGGCCAAGGGCGCCGTCATCGAGGCGAGGCTCGACAAGGGCCGCGGCCCCATCATGACCGTCCTCGTCCAGAACGGCACGCTGCATCAGGGCGACATCATCATCGCCGGCACGGCCGTGGGCCGCGTGCGCACCATGATAAACGACAAGGGCCAGCGCGTCACCGAGGCCGGTCCCTCCACCCCCGTGGAGATAGCAGGCATGAGCGAAGTCCCCGGTGCGGGCGACACCTTCAACGCCGTCGACGACGAGCGCATGGCCCGCGAGCTGGTCGAGGAGCGCAAGCAGCAGGCCAAGGATAAGACCCTCGGCGTGGCGAAGAAGGTCACGCTCGACGACCTGTTCGCGCGCATCCAGCAGGGCGAGATAAAGGACTTCAACATCATCGTCAAGGCGGACGTCCAGGGCAGCGCCGAGGCGGTCAAGACCTCGCTGGAGAAGCTCACCAACGAGGAGGTCCGCGTCCGCGTCATCCACTCCGGTGTCGGCGCAATCTCGGAGTCCGACGTCATGCTGGCCGCTACCTCCGGCGCCATAATAGTCGGCTTCAACGTGCGCCCGGACAGCGCCGCGCGCGACTATGCCGCGAGGGCAAATGTCGAGATGCGCATGTACCGCGTCATCTACGACTGCATCAACGAGATAGAGGCCGCCATGAAGGGCATGCTCGCGCCCAAGTTCGAGGAGCAGGTCATCGGCCACGTCGAGATACGCCAGCTCTACAAGGTCAGCAAGGTCGGCACCGTCTGTGGCTGCTATGTGCAGGACGGCAAGGTCCAGCGCGGCTGCAAGGTCCGCGTGGTGCGCGACGGCATCGTCATTTTCGAGGGCGAGATGGCCTCCCTGCGCCGCTTCAAGGACGACGTGAAGGAAGTCGCCTCCGGCTACGAGTGCGGTATCCAGATCGAAAAGTTCAACGACGAGCGCGAGGGCGACATCATCGAAGCCTACGTCATGAAGCAGATAGAAGGTTAATATGGCAGGAACATCTAACAGGATAGGCAGGACGAACGACGACATCCAGCGCGTCCTGTCGAATCTGCTGCGGCAGGTCAAGGACCCGCGCGTGCAGCAGGGAATGATAAGCGTCACGAGGGTGGAGACCACCGGAGACCTCCGCTATGCGAAGGTCTGGCTCTCCGTCCTCGGCGAGCTGGACGAGCGCGAATTCAAGCGCGGGCTCAAGAGCTGCGGCCCCTGGCTGCGGCGCGAGCTCGGCTCGGCGCTCTCTCTGCGCTATACGCCGGAGCTTGTGTTCGAGCTCGACCACTCCATCGAATACGGCGCCCATATCAGCAAGCTCATAGAGGAGCTGGACACCGGCAGGGAGGAAGAAAATGAACCTGACGGCGAATGAATGCGCGGCCTACCTCTCCGGGCACGACGGCTACCTGCTCATCAGCCACCGCCGCCCGGACGGGGACACGCTGGGCTCCGGTGCGGCGCTCTGTTCGGCGCTCCGCCGCGCGGGCAAGACCGCGTACTGCTTTGAAAATCCCGAGATAACCGAAAACTACCGCCCCTTCATCGCGCCCTATTTCGCGCCGAAGGGGTTTCGGCCGTCATGCGTTGTGACTGTCGACGTCGCCGGCGAGGGCCTGTTTCCCGAGGGAACACCCGCGCCGGTGAAGCTTGCTCTGGACCATCACCCCTCGAACTCGTTCTTCGCGGAGAACACCTGCCTCGCGGCAGACAAGTCCTCCTGCGGTGAGCTGGTGCTTGAGGTGATAAAGTCCCTTTGTGGGGACGTCAGCCGAGATGAGGCTCAGCTCCTCTACATCGCCGTCAGCACCGACACCGGCTGCTTCCAGTACTCGAACACCAACTCCGCCACGCTCCGAGCGGCGGCGGAGCTCATAGACCTCGGGGCGGACAACTCCGCGCTGAACATCCGCTTTTTCCGCACCCAGAGCCGCGCCCGCATGGCGCTCGAGGGCCGGATGCTCAGCGGCATGAGGTTCTTCCGGGGCGGAGCCATATCCGTGGTTACCGTGACTCTCCGTATGCTCGACGAGTGCGGCGCTGTGGAGAACGACTGCGAGGACCTCGCGGGCCTCGCGGGCAAGGCGGAGGGCTCCGTCGTGAGCATGACCATCCGTGAGACGAAGCCGGGCGAGAGCAAGATCTCGCTCCGCTCCAAGCCGGGCGTGAACGTCTCCGAGATCTGCGCCGTGTACGGCGGCGGAGGACACGCAATGGCCGCGGGCTGCACGCTCCAGGCCGGGCCCGAGGAGGCGCTTGAGCTTATGCTGCAAGCGATAGACGAAAAATGGCCGGAGGTATAAGCGGCATACTGCTCGTGGACAAGCCCGCGGGATGGACGAGCCACGACGTGGTGGGAAGGCTCCGGCGCATAACGGGGCAGAGGCGCATAGGCCACTCCGGAACTCTTGACCCCATGGCTACGGGGCTATTGGTGGTCTTCCTCGGCCGCGCGACGCGCGCCGTGGAGTTTGCGGAGGGGCACGACAAGGCCTACACCGCGCTGCTTCGCCCCGGCGTCGTGACGGACACGCTGGACACGACGGGCAATGTGCTTGAGACCTCGCCCGAGCGCCCTGAAAGGGCCGCGCTCGAGGCAGCGCTTGAGGCTTTCCGCGGGGAGATAGAGCAGCTCCCGCCCATGTATTCGGCGATAAAGCTGGGTGGCAAGAAGCTCTACGAGATCGCCCGCGCGGGCGGCGAGGTGGAGCGTCAGCCGCGTCCGGTGACGATTTACAATCTCGAGTGTACGGGCGAGAGCGAGGGCGACTTCATTCTCGAGGTGGAGTGCTCCAAGGGCACCTACATACGCACGCTCTGCGACGACATCGGCCGCGCCCTCGGCTGCGGGGCCTGCATGTCGGGCCTGCGCCGCACGCGTGCTGGCGGCTTTGACGTGAAGGACGCACTGACGCTTGAGGAGATAGAGCGCCGCGGCGCCGAAAACTGCCTGCTGCCGGTGGACGCGCTCTTCGCAGGGCGGCCGATCGTGCTGCTGAAGGACGCGAGGGCGGAAAAGGCCCTGCGTAACGGCATGGACGTGAAGTTTGACGCGGGCCTTGAAGGCGAGTGCCGCGTTTATGCCGAAAACGGCGAATTTCTTGCCCTCTGCCGCGCGGAAGGCGGCATTTTAAAGACGATAAAGAGCTTTTTCGAGGTATGAGCTTATGCCTGATAAAAAGAGAGTAATAGCCCTGGGCTTCTTTGACGGGGTACACGTCGGCCACGCTGCGCTCATGGAGATGACCAAGCGCCGCGCCGTCGAGAAAGACGCCATCCCCACGGTGATAACCTTCGACACGCACCCGGACACGCTGGTCCTGGGCGTGGACGTGCCGCTGATCAACTCCCCCGAGGAGCGGGCGGAGATAATCCGCCGCGTTTACGGCATAGACAGCGTGGTCTTCATCCACTTCAACGAGAGGACCATGCACATGCCCTGGCAGGAGTTTGCCGACAGCGTCGCCGAGGAGATGAGGGCCTGCCACTTTGTCGTGGGCTATGACTTCTCCTTCGGCTGGAGGGGCGAGGGCCGCCCGGCGCGGCTCGCGGCCTACTGTACGGAGCACGGGCTGGGCTGCGATATCATCTCCGCCGTCCGCGTGGACGGCGAGGTCGTGAGCTCGACGCGCATACGCTCGCTGCTGACCGAAGGCCGCATGGAGGAGGCAAACCGCCTGCTGGGCCACCCGCACTCGCTGGTGGACACTGTGCGCTGCGGCTTCCGCCTCGGCCACAAGCTGGGCTCGCCCACCATCAACATGCAGTTTGCCCCAGGTGTGCTGGTGCCGCGCCACGGCGTTTACGCGGCCAAGGTCTTTCTGGACGACGGCACTGAGCGTATGGCGGTGACCAACGTCGGCGTGCGTCCGACCGTCTCCGGCGGCGACCACGTCTCGGTGGAGAGCTATATCCTTGAC
>URDK01000106.1 GCA_900546485.1 uncultured Eubacteriales bacterium | reverse complement strand
TCGCCCAGATGTCGGGCGTGGACCCGGAGGACGCCCTCCACCGGGCCTGCGACAAGTTTGACCGCCGCTTCCGCGCGGTGGAAGAGGCCGCGGACAAGCCTCTGCCGGAGTGCGGTGAGGCGGAGCTGCTGGCCCTCTGGAACGATGCAAAATCCCACGATCCGTCTTAATCGCGGGCGCGCCTGCCTGCGTTAGGAATAAATCATCTAGCAAGCGCATCACACATTGTATAGGAGGATAACATCCATGAACAAAGCTGAACTCATCAATTCTGTCGCCGCTTCTGCCGACGTTTCCAAGAAGGAGGCCGAGGCTGTTGTGTCCGCCACGTTTGACGCCATCACTGCCGCCCTGAAAGACGGCGACAAGGTGCAGCTGGTGGGCTTTGGATCCTTCGAGGTCAAGAAGCGTGCCGCCCGCGTGGGCCGCAACCCCAAGACCAAGGAGTCCATTGAGATCCCCGCTTCCGTAGTGCCCGTGTTCAAGGCCGGCAAGGCCCTGAAGGACGCCGTCGCGAAATAAGTTCGACAGTGGAAAATATTCGGCGCGCAGCGGAGCTTTTGCTCTCCGCCGCGCGCCGATTTTTTGCTCAGTTTTACATTACTTGTGGCTTTCCTTCCACAGCTTGTCCGCCTCCGGCGCCCAGGCCTCGGCGTAGGGTGTGCACTTCTCGCGCAGATGCTCCGCGTCCTCGGGAGACTGCATATCTGTGGAGTGCGCGCCCGACTCCTTGACCATCTTTGCGAGCCTGTCCGGGTTCTCAAGCATCGGGCAGGGCCTCAGGTGGTTGCAGTTGAATGGCTGATTGTCGTGATAGGCCATGAACAGCGGGGAGCGCAGCGCCTCGAGCAGCGTCTTTTCGCGGATGTTGGAATCCGAGTAGTGGATGAAGGCGCAGGGCTCTATGTCGCCGCCCGCGCTGATGTGCAGATAGCTCCGTCCGCCGGCGATGCAGCCGCCGACGAACTCGCCGTCGTTCTGGAAGTCTATCGAGAATATGGGCTTGGTCTGACGGTACTCGCGGATCTTGCGGTACATGTGCTCGCGCTGCTCCGGGCGGGGCAGCAGCTCCGTCACGGCGTCCACGCCGACGGGCATGTAGTGGAAGAACCAGGCGAACTTCGCGCCGCAGTCGATGATATGGTCAAAGAACTCCTCGGAGCTGAGCGAGTCTATGTTCTGGGAGGTATAGCAGCAGGACACGCCGAATGGCAGCTTGTAGGCCTTGAGCCGGGCCATGGCCGCCATGACCGCCTGATAAGTGCCCTCGCCGCGCCTGGCGTCCGTCGCAGCCTCAAAGCCCTCGACGCTGATGGCCGGTATGAAGTTCTTCACGCGCAGCATCTCGCGGGCAAAGTCCGCGTCAATGAGCGTGCCGTTCGTGAAGGCCAGGAACTGACAGTCGTTGTGCTCCTCGCAGAGCCTGATTATGTCCGCCTTTCTCGTGAGAGGCTCGCCGCCCGAGAAGAGGTACATGTACACGCCCAGCTCCTTGCCCTGGCGTATGATGTCGCTCAGCTCGTCGTAGCTCATGGAGAGGCTCTTGCCGTAGTCCGCAGCCCAGCAGCCCGTGCAGCGCAGGTTGCAGGCCGTTGTCGGATCCATGAGTATGGCCCAGGGCACGTTGCAGCCGTATTTGCGGCTCAGCTCCGCCTCACGCGGGAAGCCTATCAGATTGGCATTGACAATGAAATTTTCAAACACCTTCTTGATGACGTCGGTGTCAACGTCGCGGAAAATGTTCATGATCAGCTTGTACATGCTGCTGTCCGGCTCGTCGAGCACCTTGCGGACGGCATTGCGCTGCGGCGCCAGATTCTCGGGGTCGTCGGCAGTGAACTTATCCACCCAGCCCATAAGCTTGTGTATATTCCGCTCCGGGTCCTTGGCAATGTAATCAAGGGCGGTACCCAGCGCTGCCTTTTTGAGTTTTGTCTCCAGCTCCATCGTTGATCTCCTTTCTGTTTTTTGAAGCCCGGGAGAATAACCCGTTGCGCAACTCTACCATTTATAGCCGATTCGAACAATAGACAAAACAGCACAAGTGACAAAATTCCTTACATCAAGCCCATTCTGTAATAGACCTGCGGCAAGGATGTTGGCTCTTGACAGGACTGCCGCGGCTGATATATACTTAGCTCGCGCACCGCGCATATTAAGTAAAGGAGGCGAACAGGATGACGAAGACCCGCATAAATCGAAACGATATGGACATATACGTATTTTCCGGCGGGCCGTCGCGTTCTGTCTGTCTTTAAACGCGCTCATTTTGCGCTTATTTGGGCTTTCACAACGTGTCCCGGTTTTGCCGGGGCACGTTTTTTGTTTGGGAGGACTTATGAAAGAAGATAAACTCTCCGGGCGCGAGAAAATAAGGCTCGTGACATGCTACCTGCGTCCGGTCGTCTGGCTTTTCGCACTGGGTCTGCTGATGAGCCTCTTCAGCCAGATCTTCAATGCGCTCATACCCCAGATAGTCCGCGTCACCGTGGACTCCGTCCTCGGCACCGAGGAGCCGCAGCTGCCTGCGCTGATAGCCGATGCGCTGCCGCTGGAGGCGCTGCGCGCCGACCCGGCCATGGCCCTCGTTTGGGCGGCGGGGGCCGTAGTCGTCTTCGCCGTGCTGCGCGGCCTTGCCATCTTCGGTCAGCGGCTCTTCCTCGCGAAGGGCTCCGAGGGCTTCGTCAAGGGCATACGCGACGAGCTCTTTGCTCACATCCAGCGCCTGCCCTTCGCCTGGCACACCGCCCACCAGACCGGCGAGATGATACAGCGCTGCACATCCGACGTCGAGGTCGTGCGCACCTTCGTCTGCACCCAGCTCGTGGACGTCATCCGCACCGTGATAATCATCGTCGTCTACCTCTGGGCAATGTTCGCAATGAACACTAAGCTCGCGCTGGTGTCCCTAGCCTTCGTGCCCGTGGTGGCGCTCAGCTCCGGGCTCTTCTACGGCCGCATCGCCGCGCGCTTCAAGACCGCCGACGAGGCCGAGGGTGAGCTCACCACCATGGTTCAGGAAAATCTCACCGGCGTGCGCGTCGTCCGCGCCTTCGGCCGCGAGAGCTTCGAGCTCGACAAGTTCAACGTCAAGAACGACCGCTTCTCCGAGCTCTGGATAAAGCTCGGGCACGTCCTGGCCGTATACTGGGCCTCCGGCACACTGCTGACCTGTCTGCAGGTCATGGTCATACTCATTCTCGGCGTTATCGAGGCCGTGAACGGGGAGCTCTCGCTCGGCGGTTTCCTCGCCTTCGTGAGCTACAACTCCACGCTCGCCTGGCCCGTGCGAAATCTGGGCCGCGTCCTCGCCGACATGAGCAAGGCCGGTGTCTCCATGGACCGCGTGGCCTACATCCTGCGCGCCGAGCCCGAGCAAGAGCTGCCCGGGGCCGAGGACGCCGACATGAGCGGCGACATCGTGTTCTCGCACGTGAGCTTCGGCTACGAGGGGGCGGAGGTGCTGCATGACGTGAGCTTCACCGTGCCCGCCGGCTCCACCTTCGCCATACTTGGCGGTACCGGCTCCGGCAAGAGCACGCTGGTGCATCTGCTCGACAGGCTCTATGACCTCGGGGAGGGCCAGGGCACCATCACGATAGGCGGCCGCGACATCCGTCTCATACGCCGCGAGCACCTGAGGAAAAACATAGGTCTCGTATTGCAGGAGCCCTTCCTATTTTCACGCACGATACGCGAAAACGTAGCCGCTGCGCGGCCAGGCGCGGATGAGGCGAGCGTACGGCGCGCCGCGGGCATAGCCTGCGTGGACGAGGCCATCACGGAATTCCCCGACGGCTACTCCACACTAGTCGGCGAGAGGGGCGTCACCCTCTCCGGCGGGCAGAAGCAGCGCGTTGCCATAGCCCGAATGCTGATGTGCGAGACGCCCATCATGGTGTTCGACGACTCGCTCTCCGCCGTGGACTCCGAGACCGACACCAAAATACGCGCCGCACTGCGCGAGAGCCTCGAGCGCGCGACGGTCATACTCATCTCGCACCGGATAACCACACTGATGCAGGCCGACCGCATACTCGTGCTCGAGAACGGGCGCGTCTCCGACATAGGCACGCACGAGGAGCTCATCTCCCGCCCGGGCATCTACCGCGAGATATACGACATACAGATGAGCAGCGACGACCGCAGGCTCATAGAGGAAGGAGGCGAGGCACATGCCGGCATATGACGAGCAGGAATATACCAAATCCTTTGACATTAAAATATGGAAGCGCCTCGGCCCCTATTTGAAGCCCCGCCGCCGTGCCTTTGTACTGCTGATACTGCTGAACCTCCTGACCGCGCTGGTGGACGCCGCGCTGCCGCTTTTCCAGAGCTACGCCGTGGCGAACTTCATCGAGGAGGGCACCGTCGCCGGGCTCTGGCCCTTCGCTCTTGCCTACCTTGCCGCCATCCTGATGCAGTCGTTTGCGGTCATGGGCTTCGGCAACGTCTCGATGGGCATTGAGATGTACCTCGGCCGTGACCTGAGGCGCAGGCTCTTCGTCCACCTCCAGGAGCTCTCCTTCTCCTTCTACAACGTCACGCCCGTCGGCTATCTCATCAGCCGCGTGATGAACGATACGAACCGCATCGCCGGCATGCTGGCCTGGAACCTCGCGGATATGCTCTGGGCGCTGTGCTACCTTGTTTTCGTGTTCATCTCCATGCTGCTGCTCAACTGGAAGCTCGCCGTCGTGGTCATCCTCGTGGTGCCCGCCGTGGCGCTGCTGACGGCATATTTCCAGAACCGCATCCTGCACTGGAACCGCCGCGTGCGCAAGCTCAGCTCCCGCATCACGGGCGCCTTCAACGAGGGCATAATGGGCGCCAAGACCTCCAAGACCCTAGTCATCGAGGACTCAAACGACGCGGAATTCCGAGACCTCACCTCCAAATCGCGCGATGCCGGCGTCCGCGCCGCGAAGCTCAGCGCCGTATATATCCCGCTGGTGCTCTTCTGCTCAACTCTGGCCGTGGCCATAGTGCTCTATCAGGGCGGGCACATGAGCCTCGACGGCGTTCTCGGTCTGAGCACGCTCTCGGCCTTCGTCACCTACGCCGTCGGTATCTTTGAGCCAGTGCAGATACTTGCCGAGGACCTCGCGGAGTTCATCTCGCTCCAGGCAAACATCGAGCGCGTCACCGACCTGCTCGACACCGAGCCCGGCGTGCGCGACAGCGAGGCCGTGCGCGAAAAATACGGCGACGCCTTCAACCCCAAGCGCGAGAACTGGGAGCCCATCGTGGGCGACATCGAGTTCCGTGACGTGACCTTCCGCTATCCCGATGGCGGCGAGGATGTGCTCTCGCACTTCAATCTGCACATCCCCGCGGGCACGACCGTCGCCATCGTCGGCGAGACCGGCGCGGGCAAATCCACGCTGGTGAACCTTGCCTGCCGCTTCTTCGAGCCGACGGCGGGCCAGATACTCATTGACGGCGTGGACTATCGCGAGCGCAGTCAGCTATGGCTGCACTCGTCGCTCGGCTATGTGCTGCAAAGCCCGCACCTCTTCTCCGGCTCGCTGCGCGAAAACATCCGCTACGGGCGGCTCGACGCCACGGACGCCGAGGTCGAGGCTGCGGCGAAGGCGGTATCTGCCGACGTGGTGGCGGAACAGCTTGAGAACGGCTGGGACAGCGACGTGGGCGAGGGCGGCGACAGGCTCTCCACCGGCGAAAAGCAGCTGGTCTCTTTCGCCCGGGCGGTGCTGGCCGACCCGCGCATCTTCGTGCTCGACGAGGCGACCAGCTCCATAGACACGCAGACCGAGCAGCTCATTCAGGACGCCATAGAGCACATTCTAAAGGACCGCACCAGCTTCCTCATAGCGCACCGGCTCTCCACGATTCGCCGCGCCGACCTCATACTCGTCGTGCGCGACGGCAAGATAGTCGAACAGGGCACGCACCGAGAGCTGCTGCTCCGCCGCGGCTACTACCACGAGCTGTACAGCAAGCAGTTCGCTGAGGAGAGCTCCGCAAGGGTCCTCCGCGCCTGAGCGCAGGGGGCGGGCTTGACAAGGCTGGCGGGCTCACGCTATATTGTCGCTATACCACAGGAGGTGCTGAGATGTCACTTTCATTTGATCCTTTGTCCTGCCGCTTCCCGTCACAGCGGCGGGTCATATATGCGCGGCGCGGGATGGTCTGCTCCTCGCAGCCGCTGGCGGCGCAGGCGGGCCTGGATGTCCTCCGGCGCGGCGGCAACGCCGTCGACGCCGCGATAGCCACCGCCGCATGCCTTACCGTGCTCGAGCCTACGTCCAACGGTCTGGGCGGCGACGCCTTCGCCCTCATCTGGCACGACGGGCGCCTGCACGGTCTCAATTCATCCGGCCCGGCTCCGGCGCTGGCCGACGCAGAGCTCCTGCGCGAGAAATTCGGCCGCATACCGGAAAAGGGCTGGTACGCCGTCGACGTGCCCGGAATACCCGCCGCATGGGCTGAGGCCTCGCGCCGCTTCGGGCGGCTGCCGCTTGCCGAGCTGCTCTCCCCCGCCATCGCCTACGCCGAGGAGGGCTACCCTCTCTCCCCCGTCACCTCAAAGCTCTGGGCCCAGGCCTACGCCTCCTATTCCAAGGCCGAGGGCGACAAGCAGCTGTTCAGCCACTGGTTTGACTGCTTTGCCCCGAACGGCCGTGCACCGCGCGCCGGTGAGACGGTATACCTGCCCATGCACGCCGAAACGCTGCGTACCCTCGCACGCACGGACTGCGAGAGCTTCTACCGCGGCGAGCTCGCGGAGAAGATAGACGCATTCTCGCGCGAGACCGGCGGCTGGCTGCGCGCCGGGGACCTCGCCGCCTTCTGCCCCGAGTGGGTGGAGCCCATAAGCGTCAATTACCGCGGATATACCGTGCACGAGCTGCCGCCCAACGGTCACGGCCTCGTGCCGCTGCTCACGCTCGGCATACTCGGCGGCTTCGACATGTCCGAGCGCGACGCCTCCGGGATACACATACAGCTCGAGGCCATGAAACTGGCCTTCGCCGACGGCCTGCGCTACATCACCGACCCAAGGTACATGGAGCTTTCGCCCGCCGAACTGCTCGACGAGGGCTACCTGGCACAACGCCGTGCGCTCATCACCGATTCGGCGCTCGAGCCGGAGCCGGGCGACCCGCACTCGGGCGGTACCGTCTACCTCTGCGCGGCGGACGGCGAAGGAAACATGGTGAGCTGGATACAGTCGAACTACATGGGTTTCGGCTCCGGCGTGGTCGTGCCCGGAACGGGCATCGCCCTGCACAACCGCGGCTGCAACTTCAGCCTCGACCCGGCCTCGCCCAACTGCATGGCCCCCGGCAAGCGCCCCTATCACACCATCATCCCCGGCTTCCTCACGAAGGACGGCAAGCCCGTCGGCCCCTTCGGGGTCATGGGCGCGTTCATGCAGCCGCAGGGCCACGTTCAGGCCATTGTGAACACCCTCGACTATGCCATGAACCCGCAGGAGGCTCTGGATGCGCCGCGCTGGCAGTGGGTCGGCGGCAAGAGCATACAGCTCGAGCCCAACTTCCCCGCCGACATCGCCGCGGAGCTGCGCCGCCGCGGCCACGATATCTCCACCGGCGACCCCATCGACTTCGGCCGCGGCCAGATCATCTGGTGCGATGAAAACGGCACCCTCTGCGGCGGCTCCGAGCCCCGCGCCGACGGCTGCGTCGCCGCCTGGTAACGACGCCCGTCACTCCCTGCGCGCCCTTCTGCGCGAAGCGCGAATAAAAGTTTCGTCCACCTTTTCAAAGGTGGCAGGGTCCAGGGACAGCGTCCCTGG
>URDK01000105.1 GCA_900546485.1 uncultured Eubacteriales bacterium | reverse complement strand
GGCCCGGTGCCGGGAATTTATACGCGCAAAATGGCGATGGAGTAGGCCGGGAGTGAGAGCGTATCGCCCTTAAGACTTATCTCGTCCCCCGAGACGCTCAGCTCGCCGGTCAACCAGAGCTCGCCGAGCCCGAGGGGCTCGAGCGCGAGCTCGTGCGCGTTTTTGGAGGGGTTTATAACGATGACGCAGCTCTCGCCCAACCAGCTGCGCCTTATCGCGCAGACGTCGCCATTGCCGGTGTCAAGTATTTCGCTCGTGCCGCGGGCGATCTCCGGGTTCTCGTTTCGCAGGCGCATCGCCGCAGCATAGTAGTTGAGGAGCGAGTCCGGGTCGGCGAGCTGCTCCGTCACGGAGGGCTGGGGGTAGTTCGCCTCGGTCGTGCCGGGCGGGCAGTGTGTCGTCTCCGAGAGCGTGGTCCAGAGCATGCCGAGCCGCTTGTCGGGGTCGGTCTTGGAGCCGGTCATGCCTATCTCATCGCCGTAGTAGACGAAGGTCCCGCCGCGCATCATGGCCAGCAGCCCGGCGGCCATCTTCTGCTTTGCGACGTCTGGACCCAGCACGCTCGCGGCGCGGGGCGTGTCGTGGTTGCCGAGGAAGGGGGCCGGAATGGTGTCCTCCGGCAGCCGCTGCTCGAGCAGCCTTGTGACGTTGGCGTAGCTCGTGCCCGGTTCCTTCACGTCAGGGCCGAGTATCTCCTCGATGTAGCCGCCGCTCTGCGCGACGGGGAAGAGGAAGAAGCTGTCGATGTCCGCTGCGCAGTAATCGGCGATCTCGTAGAGGTCGGTCCAGGCCTCGCCCACGATGTAACAGTCGGGCTTGATGGCCCGCGCCGCCTCGCCGAGCCAGGAGAGGAACTCTATATTGCGCTCCGTCTCGCCGGTGTAGTAGCTCGTCACGGCGTCGAGGCGGAAGCCGTCCACGCCCACGTCCTCGAGCCAGAAGCGCATGATGTTCTCGATCTCGCCGCGCACCGCCTCGCTGTCAAGGTTGAGGTCGGGCATGGTGTTCACGAAGCGGCACTCATAATAGCTCTCGCCCGCCTTGGCGTAGCCGTCGCGCGGCTCATCCGACCAGTTGTAATACTCGCGGTACTCGGAGTTCACGTCCGCCTTGGCGCTCAGGAACCAGGGGTGCTCGTTTGAGGTGTGGTTCACGACGAGGTCGATTATGACGTCGATGCCGAGGCTGTGCGCCTTTTCGAGCATGGCGGAAAAGTCCTCGAGCGTGCCGTACTGGGGGTCGATGTCGTAGTAGTCCGTGACGTCGTACTTGTGATAGCTCGGCGAGGGCATTATTGGCATGAGCCAGATGCCGTTCATGCCTAGAGAGGCTATGTAGTCGAGCTTTTCCGCAAGGCCGGCGAGGTCGCCTATCCGGTCGCCGTCGCTGTCGTAGTAGGAGTAGACGAAGACCTCGTACCAGTTGCGGTATTTGTCGTCGATGACGTTCTCTTCCGCCTCGCGCCGCCGCTCCCCGCAGGCGGAGAGCAGCAGGCAGAGTGCCAGAATCAGCGCGAGCGCGCTGTAAGTTTTCTTCATAGGCTCAGCCCTTTACGGCGCCGGCGGTGAGGCCGCTGACGATATTCTTGACGAGGCAGAAGTAGAGGATGACGATGGGCACGGCGATGAACACACTGCCCGCGGCGAAGCGCGCGAACTGGGTGTCCGGCATCGAATAGAGTCCCACGGCTACGGTCCACATCTCGCGCTCCTTGAGCAGCAGCTTGGGCAGCAGGCAGTCGCTCCAGGGCCAGGCGAACTGCGTGAGCGCCGTATACACCAGCATAGGCTTGGAGAGAGGCAGGGTTATCTTCGTGAAGATCTGCAGCTGGCTCGCGCCGTCTATGGTGGCGGCCTCGTGGATGGTGTAGGGGATGGAGTCGAAATAGCCCTTCTGCACCAGATAGCCGAGCGGCGCGGTGCAGGAGTAGTAGAAGATGAGCGACTCGAGGCTGTTGAGCAGGTTGAGTTGACCCATAATTATGTAAACCGCGGTCATACCCATAAAGCCGGGGAACATGCCGAGCAGCAGAGTGGTTTTGCGAATGGTGTCCCGGCCCTTGAAGCGGAAGCGGCTCATGACATAGCCGGTCAGGATGACGAGCAGCGTGCCGATGATGCAGGTGCAGGTAGCGACGTAGAGCGTGTTCAGAAACCAGCGCTTGTAGGGGTAGAGCCCGTTCACGTCGTCGGTGAACAGGTCCACGAAGGTCTGCACCGAGAACTCCTTGGGGAAGAAGCCGGAGAAGGAGTGCAGGTCGCCGCTCTTGGAGAAGGAGGCCGCTATAAGCCAGACGCAGGGGAAGAGAAAGACGAGGGACACGACTATGAGCACGGCGTAGGTCACGATGTTGTCCGCAAGCCTTGCGCCGGAGAGACTGCCCTTTTTCACTGGAATGTCTCCTCCTTCCTATATGCGGCCGAGCGCATGTACACGATCAGCGACAGCGTGCCGGTTATGACGAAGATGACGAGGCTTATCGCCGCGCCGATGGAGTAGTAGTTGTTGTTCACCGAGAGGTTATAGAGCCAGTTTATGAGTAGGTCGGTGTCGCTGGCGAGGAAGTAGCCGCCGTAGTTGCTCTGCAGTCCGCCGCGCAGGAAGAAGTAGATGCCGAAGTTGTTGAAGTTTCCGACGAACTGGCCTATTAGCACGGGCGTTATCGAGAACACCACGAAGGGCAGCGTTATCTTGCGGAACTGCGTGAAGCGGCTGGCCCCGTCTATGGAGGCGGCCTCGTAGAGCTGGGTGTCTATGTTCGAGAGTATGCCAGTGGTCATGAGCATGATGGACGGGATGGATATCCAGGCGTTTACGAAGAAGCCTATGCCGCGCGCCCACCACTTGGCGCTCTCCACGTTGGCGAGGAAGAAGATCGCCTCGTGTCCTGAACTCGTGAGCAGCTGGTTGATGGGGCCGCTCTGGGAGAACATGAACTTGAAGCCCAGCATGCTGATGAAGCCCGGTATGGCGTAGGCGAGGATGGGGAAGGAGCGCCATATCTTCGAGCCTTTGACGTTCCGCTTGTTCAGCAGCAGCGCAAGGCCCAGGCCGCCGAAGAAGTTTATCGCGGTGGAGACCACGGCCCAGAGAACGTTCCAGCTGAGTATCTTGCCGAAGGTGCCGCCGACCTGTCCGACGCCAAGTATCTTCTGCCAGGCTGAGAGGCTCCAGCTCGCGAGCACGGGGTGCACCACCTCGCCGCCGAAGTCCGTGAAGGCCATGAGTATCATGAACACTATGGGCAGCACGGAGAACACCGCGACGCCCACGATGGGCAGCACCAGGGCGGTGACGTGGAACTTCCCGTCCGCCGCCGCGGCAAGGGACTGCCGGAAGCTGTGGGGCCTGCGTCCCTTTTCGACCTCGCGCGAGGTATAGAGTACGTCGCGCACGTTGGATATGTAGAGGGCGAGGGCGAAGATGAGCACCATGACGGCGAAAAGGCCCATGATGAGCATCTGCATTGAATTGTCGCCCTCGATGCCGAGCCAGAGGTTTTCCTGCTTTGTGCCGAGCGTGAATATGCCCGCTATGTCCTCAGCTCCGCGGGCTATGAAAAATACGACGAGCCCAGCGAGGCTGAGAAGGTAGAGCAGCCCCTTGACTATCTGCCCGTAGCAGAGCTGGCCGAGGCCCATGACGACGAGCGAGAGCTTCGCGCGCCAGGGCAGGCCTGCCAGCCGTGCGGCCTTTGACATATCTCCGTCCCCCCTTCGTTGGTCATCAGCGCGCCGCGTCACGACAGCGTGAAGATGCCGTCATATATCTGGCTGCAAAGCTCCTCGAGCCCGGAGCGTATCTTTTCAACGGTCTCGTATTTTGTGGGCTCGCCGCGGTTTTCGCTCAGCGCGTCGGTGGCGAGGTCGACGAAGAAGCTCTCGGAGGGCGTCCAGAGCTGGCTGACCGCGTTGATGGCGGGCATGATGTCTATGAAGCCGCCGTCGAGCCGGTCGAAGATGGTCTGCACGGTAGGGTCGCTCTCGCCGACGAAGGCGGCGGCGTCCGCGCGGGCCGGGGTGATGCCGAGCATCTCGTTGCGGAGCACGACCTGTTCATAGTCCGCGGCGAACTGCACAAAGGCGAGCGAGGCGTTCGGGCACTTGGTGTAGGCCGAGATGCCGTAGCCGTTTATGCCGCCCATCATCTTGGTCTCGAGCGTGAGGTTTTCCATGTCGGTTATGGTGTCCTGCCAGTCGTCGGCCTCAAGGTCGCCTGAGGCGGGCAGGCGCGGGACGGCTATCATCTTGAGGTCGGCCTCGGCCTCCTCCTCGGTCCAGCCGGCGCTGACCATCTCCTTGATGAACATGCTGCGCACGTCGGGGGTCGTTATGGTGCAGAGCATCTTGCCCTGGGCGAGGTAGGCGTAGGCGGAGGAGGCGAAGGTCTTGTCGATGACCTCGGTGTTGTTCATGAGCTTTGCCCACTGGCGTATCATCCAGGCGCCCTGGGCCGAGTCGCCCGCCGCGAGGCCGATGTCCTCGGCGTTGGTGTTGTTCTCGCCGAACACATAGCCGCCGAAGGTGAAGAGGTAGCCGGTCATGAAATAGGTGTCCACCAGCTCGTCGAGATAGCCGTACTCGGTCTTGCCGCCGTTTTCCTGCACGTCACGGCTGAAGGCGTAGAGCGCGGTGTAGGTCTCGAAGAAGTCGGGGGTGCCGTTGGCGTTTATGTCCCAATTCGCCTCCCAGTCGTCGGGGAGCATGGACTCGATGTAATAGAGCATGCCGGTCTGGACGTTCACGGGTACGCCGCAGTAATAGGTGGTGCCGTCCATGTCGAGCGCGTAGGCGTTCCAGGCGCTCTCGGGTATCTGGTCGGCGTAGCCGAGGCTCTCCGTGGGCAGGGGGAGGATGTGCTGGTTTTCGGCGTACTGCATGATGATGTCGTTGGCCTGATACCAGACGTCCGGGCCGTAGCCGTAGGGGCCGTCGGAGGCGAGGTCGGAGTACTGGTCGGTATTCATCCGCTCGGCCGATATGCCCTTGTCGGCATAGGCGGCGTTGAAGGCGTTTATAAGTTCCTCGACGTAGCCGAGCTCGACGGCGGTGTCGTTCTCAAGCACCTTGACGACCGCGCCCTCCTCGAGCTCGCCGTTGAAGCGGGCCATGACCTGGTCGTAGGTCGTGCCGCTCTGCTCCTCGCGGGCCTCGCCGCAGGCAGCGAGAGTTAATATGAGTGCCGCGGCCATGACGAGCGCCGCGATGCGTTTCATCCCTTTCATCTTACATCTCCTTTTCCAAAATGACGGTGCCCCAGGGCTCTATCTCCGTCCCGTCCGGCGCGGCGAGGGCCGTGTCGGAGGGGTTCATGTGCAGTATCATGCGCCGCGCGCCGTACGCGCGCTCTATCGTGACCACGCCGCCCGATTCGGCTATGCGGCAGCCGCCGCGCGCGAGGCAGGGGTTGCGCCGGAGCTCCGAAAGCCGCTGCACCAGCGTGTAGAGCTCCATGTCCCAGCTCTCCCGCTCCCAGCGGAAGCAGCGGCGGCAGTCGGGGTCGTAGCCGCCCTCGGTGCCTATTTCATCCCCGGAGAAGAGCATGGGGATGCCGGGGAAGAAGAACATCACAGAGAGCGCCATGGCCTCGCGGCGTTTGTCTCCGCCCACGCGGGTGAGGAAGCGCTCCGTGTCGTGGCTGTCGAGAAGGTTGAACATCATCTCGCAGGCCGGGCCGGTGCTGCGCCAGAGCAGCAGGCAGAGCCGGGAGGCAAAGCCCGCCGCGTCTATCGTGCCGAAGGCCATGAGGTCGAGGCAGGCCTTGGTGAGGCCGTAGTTCATGACGCCGTCGTACATGTCGCCGCCGAGAAACTCCGCCGCGCCGTGCCAGACCTCGCCTATGATTATGGCGTCGGCGTCCTCGGCCTTGACGGCCTCGCGGAAGCGGCGCAGGAAGCGCGGGGATATCTCGTCCGAGACGTCCAGCCTCCAGCCGTCCGCTCCGAATTCGCGTATCCAGTAGCGGCCCACGCCGCAGAAATAATCGATGACGGCGTCGTTGTCGGTATTGAGCTTCGGCATGTAGGGCACGTCGGCGAAGGTTTTGTAGTTGCGCTCTGCAAAGCTGGAGCGCTCGCCGTCGATAAAGAACCAGTCCCAGTAGGCCGACTCCCGCCCGCGCACGGAGGTGTCGAGGAATATGGGGTTTGTGTTCGCACAGTGGTTGAACACGCCGTCGAGCACCACGCGCATGCCCCGCTCGTGGGCGGAGGTGATGAGCGAGCGGAGCGCCTCG
The DNA here is from genome assembly GCA_900546485.1 of uncultured Eubacteriales bacterium. Lineage (GTDB taxonomy): Bacteria > Bacillota > Clostridia > Oscillospirales > Oscillospiraceae > Scatomorpha. Next base: position 1,654 of record URDK01000105.1, on the reverse strand, counting down.
TCGCCGCCGAAGCGGGGATCGACGCGGTAATAATCCTCAATGTCGTACTTGTGGTTGCTCGGGGAGAGGAACACGGGCGTCATGTATATGCAGCTGACGCCGGTCTCGGCCAGGTAGTCGAGGCCCTCCTCTATGCCGCGCAGGTCGCCGCCCGCGAAGCTCTTGGGGCTCGGGCGCTCTCCCCAGGCGAGGTTTATGTACGAGCGGTCCTTCTCCGCAGAGCCGATGCGGAAGCGCTCGGGGAATATCTGACAGCACACCGCCCCGCGCGTCCACTCGGGTACGCGCATGACGTCGCTTTTGTGTATGTAGGGATACTGAAAATAGTTGAAGTAGCCGAGGTCCCAGACGAAGTCCCGGCTCACGCCCTCCTCGCAGAGATAGAAGCGCTCGCCGCCGGAGGAGAGCCGGAACACATAGGCGAGGCGCGTGTCCTCAAGGGTGAGCTCCGTGCCGAAGTAGTCGTAGAGCTCATCCGAGCGCAGCAGCTCCATGCGCTGCTCTATCCTCGGCTTTGTGGTCCACTCGAACTTGTTGTCGGAAAAGACCACTACGGCCTCGTCCAGATCGCCACGCGCGGCGCGCAGCCTGAGGTACATGCTGCTCTCCGAGGTGGGGAAGCAGTCCAGCGGCCTGCCGCGATGAAGAATGGCTCTCTTTTCCATGGGTACCTCCAAAATCCCTGCCCGCGGTTGACAATACCGCGGCGCTGTTGTTATTATTCAGGTATGGCTGAGATGAATGAAAAAAAGAAAAAGGTCACGATAAAGGACATCGCGGACGCCTGCGGCGTATCCACCGCGACGGTGTCCTACGTCGTGAACGGGCGCGAGGACCAGCGCATAAGCCCCGAGACGCGCAAGCGCGTGCTGCACGAGGTGCACCTCATGGGCTACGAGTCCTCGGCGGTGGCCAAGGCGCTCGCCACGGGCAACAGCTGTGCCGTGGGCCTCTTTGCGCCTCACGCGGCCGAGAGCGCCGACAGCGCCCATGCCTTTGCTGCCTTCGCTTCGGCGCTGGCTCCGGCGCTGGAGCAGCGGGGCTACACCCTGCGCATAATAGGCGATGCCTGCGTCACGCAGACGATAAAGACGATAGACGCCATAGTGGCCATGGGTGTTGACAGGGACACCTTTTTGAAGATAGGCTTCAACTGCTTTTACCCGCTCATCTGTGTCGACGGTATCATAGAGGAGCCGGACCTGTTTTACCAGGTGAACTGCGACTACGCAGCCGCCGCGCGCCGCGCGTCCGAGCACGCGGCAGAGGTCTGCGCTCTGCTCCGCCCCTTCGCGGAGCCGAAGCTCAACCGCCGTATCGAGCGCTGCTTTGACGCCGTGTGCTTCGACACCTCGGACGGGGCCGTTGCGGACTTCCTGCAAAGCCGGCCGGAGGGCTCCGTATGCGTGGCTCTCGGCGGACAGCTTGCAGAGCGAGCACGCCGCTTTGCCCGCGGCAAGGTGCTCTCGCTCTGTCCCGGCGGGGACATAGAGCTGCCGTCCGCCGCCATGGCTGACACTGTGGCCGGGCTGGTCTACGATACGATACGCAAGAGCGCAGCGCCCGGGCACGATATTATAATATCATGATCACAGCTCCCGCTGTACTGTTAATCCCGCGGCGGAAGGGGACACGCGCCCCTTCCGCCGCTTTT
>URDK01000104.1 GCA_900546485.1 uncultured Eubacteriales bacterium | reverse complement strand
GAATATAAGCCTCGACACGCTCTCGCCGGATCGCTACCGCGAGCTGACGCGCGTCGGCAGCATTGACGACGCGCTTGAGGGCCTCAAGGCGGCGTTGGATAACTTTGAGACCGTAAAGATAAACGCCGTGCTCATCGGCGGCGTGAACGAGGCCGAGATACAGGATATGGCGGCGCTCACGCGGGATGTGCCGGTCGAGGTAAGGTTCATAGAGCTGATGCCGATAGGGGAGTGCGCACACTGGCCGGAGGAGCGGTTCATTGAGAATTCAAGGGTCCTCTCCGCTGTGCCGGAGCTCGAGCCTGCGGGCTCATCCGGCGTGGCGCGGCTATACACACTGCCGAACGCCAAGGGCAAAGTGGGCCTCATAAGCCCGCTGAGCGCTCATTTCTGCCCGGAGTGCAACCGAATAAGGATAACGCCGGACGGGCGGCTAAAGCCCTGCCTGCACTCGGCGCTGGAAATAGAGCTGCGCGGACTGCACGGCGCGGAGCTTGACGCAAAACTCCGGGAGGGCATCTGCTCAAAACCAATGCGCCATCACCTGAGCGCGGCCTCTCCCAGCGAGAGCCTGCGTGGTATGAGCCGGATAGGAGGCTGAGACATGGAGCTCACGCATTTTAACGACGAGGGCCGCGCCCACATGGTGGACGTGGGCGAAAAGCCGAGGACAAAGCGCATCGCGCGGGCGATGTCGCGCGTCTACCTCGCGCCGGAGACCTTCCGCCTGGTGCGCAGCGGCGGTATGAAAAAGGGCGACGTGCTCTCAGTGGCCCAGGTCGCGGGCATTATGGCGGCAAAGAAGAATTCAGAGCTCATCCCCATGTGCCACCCGATCGCCATCACCTCCGCTGATATCAGCTTTGAGCTTGATTCTGAGAAAAGCACCATCACCATAACCGCAGAGGTCGGCTGCACGGGTGAAACTGGCGTAGAGATGGAGGCTCTGACGGCGGCAAGTGTCGCGGCGCTTACGGTGTATGACATGTGCAAGGCCGTGCAGCGGGACATCCGTATCGGCGACATATGCCTGCTATATAAATCCGGCGGCAAGTCGGGGGAATACAAGAGGGAGGACGCGGAAATTGGCTGAGGTCAAGGCTGTATGCATAAGCGAGCGCAAGGGCACCATGAAGCATGAGGTGCCGGAGATAAAGGTAAAGCTCAAGCACGGCATAGAGGGCGACGCGCACGCGGGCGACTGGCACAGGCAGATAAGTCTGCTGGGCACCGAGAGCGTGGACAAGCTGCGCCACATCCTGCCGGACATCCCTGCCGGGGCCTTTGCCGAGAACATACTCACGGAGGGCATCACGCTCTACGAGCTGCCCATAGGCACGCGGCTGCGCGTTGGCGAAGCGCTGCTCGAGGTGACTCAAATCGGCAAGGAGTGCCACAAGGACTGCGCCATAAGGCAGCAGGTGGGCGACTGCGTCATGCCTCGCGAGGGGATTTTCACCGTCGTGGTCGAGGAAGGCACGATAAAGGCGGGGGACAGGATAGAAATAGTCTCCGAAAACTGAAAAAACCACTTGCAATAGCAAGAAAAATGTGCTAACATACTATGGCTTGCGCGAGAGCGCATGGAATCAGGATGGTCCTCTGCCGGAACGGGAAAGCCGCCGGGCACGAACGTCCGTATTGAAAGAGGGATAACAATGGATCTGGTCAAGACTCTGACCCAGCAGTACATGAAGCCCGAGCTTCCCCAGATGAACGTGGGCGACACCGTCCGCGTGACCGTGCGTGTCAAGGAAGGCAACCGTGTCCGCAACCAGGCGTTCGACGGTACCATCATTGCGAAGAAGCACGGCGGCATCAACGAGACCATCACCGTCCGCCGCATCAGCTACGGCGTCGGCTGCGAGAAGGTCTTCCCGGTGCACTCTCCTACCATCGTCTCTGTCGAGACGATCCGCCGCGGCAAGGTCCGCCGCGCGAAGCTGTATTACCTGCGCGACCGCGTGGGCAAGAAGGCCAAGGTCAAGGAGCGCATCTGAATCACGATGCAAAGCAAGGCCCGCTGCACAAGCAGCGGGCTTTTGCTTTTAACCGTATTGCTCCGACATATATACGCTCGCCCGGGATTGTATGATGTCCACCGTGTCGTCCAGCGTCGCTGTGCCGTCGAAATAGTTCTGACAGCTGTCGGTTATTATCTCCTTGAGCCCGGCGTCGTGTACCGACTCCGCGTATTTCGTCCTCTCCAGCAGCTCGAGGGCCTTGCACTGCATCTCCTCGGAAACGTCTCCGTCCTCCAGAGCCAGCTCGAAGGCCTCAAGTATGACGGGCAGCCCCGCCGTGACGTATCTTTGGGCCTCGACCGAGAGCATGTGCTTTATGTAGGCCCAAGCGCCCTCCTTGTTGCTGCTCTGCGCCGGTATTGCGTAGCCGAGGCCGCAGATGTAGTAGCTGCATCCCATATCGCCGTCGGGGAAGCCGACAAAGACCGGCTCGTCGCCATATATTCCAGGCATGACATTGAATCTGACCACAGAGCTGATACGCTCAGGTGTGAGCAGGGCGTTTTCAAAGCCTATCGACACGCTCTGACCATCAATAAATTCATCATATGGTGAGGAATTGCAGAATTCCAGCAGCGAGCGGAAATAGTCGTTGTCAAAGTCACAGGAGGCATTTTCGCGGTCTGTAAAGGCACTCTCGCTTATTATGCATACGCTGTCGAGCAGGGATGATTTGATCACGAAGGTGTCAAACAAGCTCAAGTATCTCTCGTTTTCAGCCAAAATACGTTCATAGTCCGAGGGCAGCAGCCCATGGCCGTCTCCTACCGCGCTCCTTCTTGCAACAAAGGTGGCTATCGTAACCTGCCTGCACAGGAATTTCAGCTCTCCGTCACGGCTCATGGCCTCGAGCAGGTTGGGCAGGAAGCTATCCCGGCTGAGCGTGTCGTCGGCGTCGATATATTTGTAGAGGTCGTCGTAGTATTCATTGTTTACGTCGAGGCCTGGATATTCCACAAAGGGCGTTGTCCCGAAGAGTACGAGATCCGGCACATTTCCGGCTGTCAGGTCGGCTATGTAGCGCTCGTGCTCGCCATAGTCATAGTGGGTGATCTGGTACTCATAGCCGTTCAGGCTGGTCGGGCCAAACACGCTCGGCTGAGCGCAGACACAGGCGACCTTGACAACACTGCCGCCATCCTCCGAAGGTTCCTGCGTCTCCGCAGGCGCAGCCTCGCTGCAGGCGGAGAGTACAAGGCAGAGAACAAGTGCGGTACAGACAACCTTTTTCACAATTATCACCCGGAACATGGTATCAGACAATTGTATCCAATTTGCATCATTTCTCCCACAAAAGTATCGGCGCGAAAATGTACATTCCGACGAAAACGAATGAGAATAACTGTTGCCAGCGGGGGAGAAAAAAGGTATAATGCATATTTAGCAGAAATCAGGAGTTGATGCTTGGCATGAATCAAAACGTAAAGGCCGAAAAGGCGCCGCGCTCTGCGCGGTCTGACATATATGACTGGCTGCAATGCATAGTCATGGCCATCGTCATCTGCGTGCTGTTTTTCTCATTTGTTGTGCGGCTTGTGGATGTCGTGGGCAGTTCCATGTATCCCACGCTCGAGGACGGGGACAAGATACTCGTCTCCAACCTCTTCTACTCGCCCAAGCAGGGCGACATCGTCGTGTTTCGCAAGGACGAGTACCGCGAGGAGCCGCTGGTAAAGCGTATAATCGCGGTCGAGGGCCAGACTGTTGATATCGACTTCGAGCGCGGCATCGTCTACGTTGACGGCGAAGCCCTGGACGAGCCCTATATCTCTGAGCCCGCCACGGACCCCGAGAACTTCATCGGCCCCGTCACAGTACCGGAGGGCTGCATCTTCGTCATGGGCGATAACCGCAATGCTTCCACCGACAGCCGCACTACGGAGATCGGCATGGTCGACGAGCGCTGCATCATGGGCAAGGTGTATTTCACCGTGTTCCCGCTCAAAAACTTCGGGAGCGATTACGGCGGATGACGAATAACGGCTTTGAAAAAATGAATATCCAGTGGTTCCCCGGCCACATGACCAAGGCCGGGCGAATGATCGAGGACAACGTGAAGCTCGTGGACGCAGTTTGCGAGCTTCTCGACGCGCGCATACCCTCGGCTAGCCGTAACCCGGACATTGACCGCCTCGCGGGCGGCAAGCCAAGGCTCGTCATCTTGAACCGCGTGGACCTCGCGGACCCCGCCATAACGGCAAAGTGGCGCGCTTACTTCAAGTCCCAGGGCCTCGACGTGCTGGAGACCGACAGCAAGAGCGGCAAGGGCGTTCAGAATTTTTCCGCCGCCGTCCGAAATCTCCTGAAGGACAAGCTCGCCGCCTACGCCGCGAAGGGCCAGGCGACGCGGCCGCTGCGCGTCATGGTGCTGGGCATACCCAACGTGGGGAAGTCTACCTTTATAAATAAGGTCGCGGGCAAAAAGGCTGCGGCCGTATCTGACCGACCTGGCGTCACGCGCGGGCGGCAGTGGATAAGTGTGGACCGTGGACTTGAGCTGCTCGACACGCCGGGCATACTCTGGCCGCGTTTTGACAGTCAGGAGGTGGGCGAGCTGCTCGCCGTCACCGGCGCTGTCAAGGACGACGTGCTCGACCGCGAGACTCTGGCCGCCAACCTTATAATACGGCTCCGCAAGCTCTATCCTGACGCGGTGAACGCGCGCTACAAGCTCACGCCCGAGGACGGCGAAGCAGGCTGGCAGCTGCTCGAGGCCGCGGCGAAAAAGCGCGGTTTCCTGGCCGGCAGGGGAGAGTACGACACGGAGCGCATGAGCGCGGTGCTGCTTGACGAGTTCCGCGGCGGCAAGCTGGGACGCATGAGCCTGGAGGCACCGGATGAAGGCTGAAGTCGACCTGTGGGAGCTTGAAAACGAGCTCTATGCAAGCGGCGTTGCGACGCTCTGCGGCGTAGACGAGGCCGGGCGCGGCCCACTGGCCGGACCGGTGTGCGCCGCGGCGGTTATTCTACCGCGGGGGCTAGTTATACCCGGCCTGAACGACTCCAAAAAACTGTCGGAAAAGCGGAGAGAGCTGCTGTACGGCGAAATATGCGAAAAGGCCGAGGCCTGGGCCGCGGCCTTTGCCTCGGTTGAGGAGATAGAGGAGCTGAACATCCTCGGTGCAACATACCTTGCTATGAATCGCGCGATAGCTGCACTCGGCGTCACGCCGGAGCTTGCGCTCATAGACGGCAACCGTGCCGAGGGCTTGGAGTATAACTGTAAATGTATCGTCGGCGGCGACGGCAAGTGTGCCGACATCGCTGCTGCGAGCATCATTGCAAAGGTCACAAGGGACAGGCTCATGTACGAGCTGGACGAAAAATATCCCGGCTACGGCTTTGCAAAGCACAAGGGTTATGGAACCGCTGCACACTATGCGGCCATACGTGAACTCGGCCCCTGCGCGGTGCACCGTCCCTCGTTTTTGAGGAAGATGCACTGATGTACAGAACAAAGCTCATAGGCCGTGAGGGAGAGGCGGAGGCTGCCTGCTACCTCGAGAGAAAGGGCTATAAGATACTGGGTCTCAACTACTCCTGCCGCTACGGCGAGATAGACGTCATCGCGGAAAAGGACGGTTACGCCGCAATTGTCGAGGTCAAGCTGCGCGAGAGCGCCGCTTTTGCCGAGGCGCGTGAGTACGTCACACGCTCTAAGCAGGCGAAGCTCCGCCGCGCGGCGCTGCACTGGCTGATGACCAGCGGCACGGAGCTCCAGCCGCGTTTTGACGTTATCGAGATATACACCGGCGGCCGGGAGCACATAATAAACCACATAGAGAACGCATTTGAATAGGAGGCGGGGAAATGGAATATTTCAGCACGAGGGGCACTGAGGAGAGACTGACGGCCTCCGAGGCGATATCGAGAGGACTAGCGCCCGACGGCGGTCTGTTCGTGCCCGACACGCTGCCGCAAATTGGGGTGTCGGAGCTTGCCGGGCTTCTGCCGCTCAGTTACGGCGAGAGGGCCAAGCGCATCCTCGCAGCCTACCTGCCTGAGTATTCGGACGCCGAGCTTGAGGCTCTCGTTTCTGCGTCTTACGGCAAAAATTTCGATACCGAGGCGATCGCGCCTGTGCGCTTCACGGACGATACGACGGGCTATCTTGAACTCTGGCACGGCCCAACCTCGGCCTTCAAGGATATGGCCCTTCAGATGCTGCCGCACCTGCTGACGGCCTCGCTCAAGAAGTGCGGCGAGCAGCGTGGCGTGTGCATCCTCGTTGCCACATCCGGCGACACAGGCAAGGCCGCGCTCGAGGGCTTTGCCGACGTGCCGGGGACGAAGATACTCGTCTTCTATCCGCGCGACGGCGTTTCCGACGTGCAGAGACTGCAAATGGTCACGCAGACGGGGGAAAACGTCGGCGTCTGCGCCGTTGAGGGTAACTTTGACGACGCCCAGACCGGCGTTAAGCGCATCTTCAGCGACAGGGAGCTTGCGGAAAAGCTCTCGGCCAAGGGCTGGTTCCTGTCCTCCGCGAACTCGATAAACTGGGGCAGACTGCTACCGCAGATAGCTTATTACTTCTCTGCCTACTGCGATTTCGTGAACTCCGGGCGCATAAAGCTCGGGGATAGCGTGGTGTTCTGCGTGCCGACCGGCAACTTCGGCAACATTCTCGCCGGATGGATAGCCAAGGAGATGGGCCTGCCCGTCAGCCGCTTCGTCTGCGCCTCAAATGCAAACAACGTCCTCACCGATTTCATCGAGACCGGCGTCTATGACCGTCGCCGGCCCTTCCACGTCACAACCTCGCCCTCCATGGACATTCTCGTCTCGAGCAATCTCGAGCGGCTGCTGTACTTCCTCTCGAAGGACGCCGAGCGCGTTGCCGGATGGATGAAGCAGCTGAACGCCGAGGGCCATTATGACGTGGGTGCCGAGCTGCGTGAGGCCATAGAGCGCGACTTTGAGGCCGGCTATTGCGATGACGAGGGCACGGCTGCGGAGATAGCGCGCGTCTGGCGCGAGTGCGGCTACCTAATCGACACGCATACCGCCGTCGCCTCGCGCGTGCTGGGCGATTACCGTGCCCGCACGGGTGATACGACCCCTGCGATCGTTGTCTCCACCGCGAGCCCCTACAAGTTCTGCGACAGCGTACTGCGCGCCCTTGGCGAGCAGGCGGACGCTCCGGGCACGGAGCTCATCGGCCGTCTCGAGCGCGTTACAGGCACAAAGGCTCCCGCGCCGCTGGCGAATCTCGCAGGCCGAGAAGTCAGATTTGACGGCTGTGTCGCGCCGGAGAAGCAAAAGCAGGTCGTCGAGGATTTCCTGAACTGAACGAAAACGATATGTAAGTGAGCGGGGCGGCGGACTGCCGCCCCGCGGCACGGTCAGCAGCAGCCCTTCTGCTTGAAGGTGGTGCAGCTGGTTTCGCCGGTGCACTGAGCGCGCTTGCCGTCGACCTTGATGTGGCTGGCGGAGCAGGTACGGCCCTGTTCGTTGTAGGCGCAGTTCTCAGCGTCGCAGCCTATGGTGGCAGACATGCCGATAGGCTTTCTCGTCTCGTTCATTTGGCTTTACCTCCGCAAAATTTCTCTGGGTTTATCCCATGCTTATTATTTGCCGGTATCGCGGTAATATTCGGAGGTGCTCTGTTGGCACTGTACGCTATTGGCGACCTGCACCTGTCCATTGGCGGAAACAAGCCGATGGACGTGTTTGGTGGCAGATGGATCAATTACGTTGAAAAGCTGCGCGAGGGCTTTGCCGCGCTCGGCCCGGAGGACGTGACCGTCCTCTGCGGCGACCTGAGCTGGGGCATGTCGATAGAGTCCGCGCGCGAGGATTTCCTTTTCATAGACCGCCTCCCGGGACGCAAGGTGGTGCTCAAGGGCAATCACGACTACTGGTGGTCCACCCGCAGCAAGATT
>URDK01000103.1 GCA_900546485.1 uncultured Eubacteriales bacterium | reverse complement strand
GAGGCTTTGCCTCTGGACTCCACCACCTTTGAAAAGGTGGACGAAACTTTCAAACGCGCGCGAAGCGCGCAGCGAAGCTTAGAGCTTGCGCATTACCTCTCTGCGGACTTCGGCGATAGGTTTATCCGTCTCGCGCGCGATTCTGGCGAGGTCCTCGAACTCGGCCTTGCACTTCCCGCCCGCGTACTTCACGCGCACCGGGCCGTACTCGGTTTGGACAGTCTCTTCGCGGCGCGGCAGCGTTATGCGCTCCGGGTGATACACCCGCACGCCCAGGCCCGGCGTATGGCGGAGAATCAGCTCCGCGAACTCACGCTCGCGCTCCCTGGCGCACAGACAGCTGAGCATCACGCCCGCGCGGCTCTTTTTCATGCCCAGTGCCTGCGTATACACGTCCAGCGCCCCGCGCGAGAGCAGCAGCTCCTGCGCATACGCCAGCTCCTCCGCCGTCACGTCGTCCAGATTGCAGCGCAGCTCGCTCACCGCCCGCTCGTCGGCGGAGCTCTCGCCCACGAAGGCCCGCAGGCAGTTCGCCGTTCCGAAGTCCCGACTGCCCATGCCGTATCCTATGCGCTCCACGGTAAGCTCCGGCATATTGCCGAACTCCGTGGCAAAGTGCTTTATGAGCGCCGCGCCCGTCGGCGTACACATCTCGCCCGCGATATCGCCCGCGTACACCGGCACGCCCTTGAGCAGAGAGGCCGTCGCCGGCGCCGGCACCGGCAGCACGCCGTGCGCGCACTTCACCGTGCCGTAGCCCACGCGTACGGGCGAGACCACGACCCGCTCCGGCGCTATCGCCCGCATCAGCAGGCACACGCCCGCGATATCCGCCACCGCGTCCAGCGCGCCGACCTCGTGGAAGTGCACCTCGCCCACCTCGCAGCCGTGCGCCTCGCTCTCCGCGCCCGCTATGAGGCCGTACACGGCCCGCACGTCGGCTTTCACAGCCTCGTCGAGTGCAAGGCCGTCGATTATCGAATACATGTCACGGAGGCTCCTGTGGGCGTGGTGATGGTGGTGATGCTGCTCGTGGGCGTCCTCGCTCTCGCCGTGGACGCTTATCTCCACGTGCCGACCGCGTATGCCGCAGCGCGTGACTTCACTCAGCTCAGCGCGGACGCCGGCCAGGCCCAGAGCCTCAATGCGCTCCGCGATCCCGTCCCCGCCGGGGGCGACTTCGGAGAGCGCAGCCATAAGCATGTCGCCCGAGGCGCCCATGCCACAATCCAGATACAGCGTCCTCATTCCCCGGCCCCCAGATGGTTTATCATGCTTGCCAGATAGCCCGCGCCGAAGCCGTTGTCGATATTCACCACCGACAGCCCGCTGGCGCAGGAGTTGAGCATCGAGAGCAGCGCCGCGACACCGCCGAAGGCCGCCCCGTAACCCACGCTGGTGGGCACGGCGATGACAGGGCAGTCCGCGAGCCCGCCGATGACGCTCGGCAGAGCCCCCTCCATGCCCGCCACGGCCACTATGACCCGCGCGGTCATGATGTCCTCAGCGTGATCCAGCAGGCGGTGTATGCCCGAGACGCCCACGTCGTAGAGCCGCTTTACGCGGTTGCCCAGCGCCTCGGCCGTCAGCGCGGCCTCCTCGGCGACCGGTATATCCGTCGTGCCGCCCGTTGCGACCAGCACCGTGCCTACGCCGTCCGGCTCCGTCATATCGCCTATGCGCCCCACTTTGGACAGAGAATCATATATTAGGGGGAATCTCTCCCCCACATATGCCGCTGCTTCGGGCGACATGCGTGTTATGAGCACCACCCTGTCGCCGCCGTGGAGCAGCGTCTCGCTGATTTTGGCTATCTGCTCCGGGGTCTTTCCCTGGCCGTAGATGACCTCGGCGACGCCCTGGCGCAGCTCGCGGTGGTGGTCGACCTTGGCAAAGCCTATGTCCTCGAACGGGGCCAGCTTAAGCCGGGTGAATGCCTCCTCGGCGCTCACGGAGCCGCTTTCGACCTCGCGCAGAATTTGCAGCACATCCTGTTTTTTCACTCTCAACGCCCTCTCAAGTCCAGTGTCACGCGGCCCATGCCGTCGAGCGCGCGCAGTATCCCGTCCCGCTCGCGCACAGCGCGCTCGAGCTGCGCCTCGGGCAGTTCCAGCCTCACGCCGCCCTCCTCGAGCCTGACGCGCAGGTCGTCGTAGCCCAGCACCCTCAGCGCGCTCTCCGCCGCCTCTATCCTGCCCAGGGCCTCGGCGTCTATCCTCCGGCCTGCCGGCACGCGCGTGGCGAGGCAGGCATAGGAGGGCTTGGCGTGCGTAAAGAGCCCCGCCTCCCTCGAGAGACGGCGCACATCGGCCTTGGTGATACCGCACTCGCGCAGCGGCGAGAGCACGCGCAGCTCCTTAAGCGCGCGGGTACCGGGCCTGTCGCCCGGATCGTCCGAGGCGTTGGTGCCGTCGATGAGCTCCATATAGCCGTCGGACGCCGCCCGCTCGGCGAGGAGCGTGAACAGCGCCCGTTTGCAGTGATAGCAGCGGTCCGGCGGATTCGACGCGACGGCGTCTATGGCGAGTATGTCCGCCTCGATGACCGTGAGCTCCACCCCGAGCTCGTAGGCGAGCCGTCTCGCGTCTTCGAGCTCAAAGGCGGGCTGGAACTGCGTTTTTATGTAGTACGGCCTCACATCGGCGCCGAAGCTCGTGCCCGCGTAGAGCAGATATGCCGAGTCCGTGCCGCCGGAGAAGCCGAGCGCGGTCCTTGCGTGCCGCGCAAAAAAGTCCTTCAGTGTGCTCATGATCAGCACCTGCAAAAACAGAATCTGAGCAGGAACTGCGCCGCGCAGAGCCCCAGGCACAGCTTGTTCGGAGACATCCAGTCGCCGGCCGGGAAGCCGGAGCTGAAGTTTGAATACACCGTGCCGCCGTGCTGCAGCTCGTCCAGGAAGCGCTGATACTCATCGTTGTCCGGCTCGAGCTGAACGGCGCGCTGGGCGTATTCCATGGCGGTTATCTTGTTGCCTAGGCCGGAATTCGCGATGCCCGCGAGGAAGTACCAGCGCGCGTCGCGCTCAGAGGCGGCGACGGAGGAGAGCACGGTGACGGCCTCCTGGAAGTGGCGGGCGCGGATATAGTTTTCAGCCGCGCGGTATTCGTTGCGCTCCTGATACTGTGCGCCGCCGGCATTCTGATAGCCCCAGTCGCTCTGCTGCCAGCCGCCCCAGGCGCCCCAGGGATCCCACTGCTGCTGGCCGCCGTAGCCCTGCTGGCTGCCGTAGCCATAGCCGTAGCCGCCGGAGCTCTGGCCGTAATGGTCGGCCTGACCGCTCTTTATCGCGTCGTAGGCGGCGTTTATCTCGTTCATCTTCTCCGCAGCGGCCTTGTTGCCTGGGTTGCGGTCCGGGTGGTATTTCTTGGCCAGGGTGCGGTATGCTGTTTTTATCTCTTCGTCGGTGGCGTCCCGCGAGACGCCGAGGACCTCATAAGGGTCACGATTCACCGGGTTCTCCCCCTTCTTTACCATGCCTGCGGGCCATTTCGGCATTGTACCGCAGCCAGACGCCGGAATAGAGTATATTTCTCATAATGTCCGCGTCCCTCACAACGGGCAGCCGCTCGAAAACGGCGGCGCACTCGCCTATCAGCATGGTAAGGGTGTAGCGCAGGTCATCCTCGGTTTTACCCTCGGCAAAGGCGGCGACGGCATTGTAGCGTCCGCACGCCCGGTCACCTTCGAGGTCGAGAACCGCGTCCATTATATAGATAAATTCACCGAGCTCCTGCCCAAAATGACGCAAACGTTCGCTCCAGAGCGCGTCCGGGCCCTCGGCAAAGATCTCGCCCATGAGCCGGCCGAAGCAGCGCGCGCCCGCATCCGGGTCCGGGTCGCGCCGCGCCTCGATGGCCGAGAGCTCGTCGAGGCAGTCGGTTATGAATTTGCATTTTTCGGGGTATTTCTGCGTAACGTAGAAATACTCCTCGCTCAGCGCTCCCGCCTCCACGCGGCGGAGGACGCGCCTCTCGTCCTTCCAGTCGTCCATGCAGTTGAGGTAGGCCAGGGCGACGTTCATGTCCGCGGCGTAGTCCGTTATCCAGCTCGCGGCCCAGTCATGGCTCCTGAAGGGGTGCATGAAGCAGCGGGCGGTGCCGCAGCTCTCCTCGGGCTCGTACATGGAGTTGAGCAGGAGTATGAGGAAGGTCATGTCGTAGGTCAGCGTGAGGCGCGCGAGCGAGCCGTGGCGCCGCTGGAGCGCGTGGCAGAGCCCGCAGTAGCATGCGCGATACCGCGCCTCCTGCTCCTCGGTCATTATGTCTTTGTTGGCGATGACGTAACCGAACATATCGACTCAGGTCTTCTTGATGAAGGAGTTGCCGCACTTGCGGCATACGACCTTTATCTTGCCCTTGCCCTTGGGCACGCGCAGCAGCGTGCGGCAGGACGGGCAGCGGAAAAACTTGTAATCCCTGCGCTGGGACCAGCGCTCACGCAGTCCGCGGAAATACATCCGGACCCCGGCGGTGGCACGCAGGTACTTCGCATTCTCCTCGCGGCGCTTATACACATTGCGCGAGAACATGCGGAAATAGACATAGACCATCCCCAGCACGGCAATAATCCAGAGCACGCGCGCCGCTTCGCCGTGAATAAACAGGCTTACGACGAGCAGTACCACTACGACTACGGATACCGCCCTTGAGAGATTGTCGGCGCCGTTGCGCCCGGTCATGAATCTAATAAGTCTTTCCCGCATTCTGTTTCACCTTTTCAATATCTTTGCTTCAAATAATAATAGCACCACAGCCCGGGGGGATTTATCAATAATCTGTTAATTTCCCTCAGTTTCCGCACCCTTGTCGCAGCAGTCGAGGTCGCCCACGAGCAGCTCAAGCAGGTCGCTGAGCGTGACGATGCCCGTGACGCCGCCGTACTCGTCGAGCACCACGACGAGGCGCAGTCTCTCCTCGCGCATGCGGCGGAAAAGCACGTCGGCCTTTATGCTGTCCGGGACGAAATACGGCTCCTTGACCGCGGACTTCAATGCGGCCTCCACGCCGCGCTCGGGCAGGGCGAAGTAATCCTTGATGTCCAGTATACCCACTATCTTGTCGGTGCTCTCGCTGCACACGGGATAGAGCGAGTGGCGCGAGGTGAATATCTCGTGCTCCCAGTCGGCCGTGCTGCCCTCGGCCCAGAGCACGCTCATCCGCGTGCGGTGGGTCGCGAAGTCCTCGGCGCGCAGGTCGTCAAACTCGAACAGGTTCTGGATGAACTCGTTCTCCTCGGCGCCTATAGTGCCTTTCTGGCTGCCGGCGGTGGCCATCATGCGTATCTCCTCCTCGGAATAGACGTCCTCGTCCTCGTCAGGGTCGACGCGAAGCAGGCGGAGCATACCGTTGGTGGAGGCGGTGAGCAGCGAGACGATGGGCTTGAAGGCGACGGAGATGAAGCTCACCAGCCCGGAGAGCGCGAGGGCGAGGCCCTCGGCGTTCTTCATGGCGAGGCGCTTGGGCACGAGCTCGCCGAAGATGAGCGTGAGATACGAGAGTATCAGCGTTATGATGACGACGGCGACGGTGTCGAGCACGGCGGTATTTGCCGTGAGGCCGAGGCTGACGACCCAGTCGACCAGCGGCTCGGAGAAGTTATCGGCGGCGAAGGCGCTGCCTAGGAAGCCGGAGAGGGTGATGGCGACCTGGATGGTGGCGAGGAAGCGCGCGGGCTGGTTGGTGAGCCGCGCGACGCGGACGGCCCTGCGGTTGCCCTCCTGCGCGAGGGCGGCGATACGGGCGTCCTTGGCCGAGATGACCGCGATCTCTGCGCAGGCAAAGACGGCGTTGAGGGCGATAAGCGCTACTTGCAGAATGAGCTGCCATGCGAGCGTTGTCAAAGGTCAAACCTCCCAAAGAAAACGCGCCCGCGCCCACCGCCGTGCGGCGGAAGGCGTGAACGCTTTTAGTATGTATTGATTTGAGTTGCCGGATTCGGCTCCGGCCGCGCCTTGGTCGTCCATATTGTGCCGTTTCTCCTTTTGAAGTATTACACCACAATTTGGCCTCCGCGTCAATATGTATGCGCGCCTCGAGCGCGAATAAAAGTTTCGCCCGCCCTTGTGAGAGTGGACGAAACTTTATATTTGTTTATCTCCGCTCAGAATTCCTTGCGGCTGTAAATACTCAGTGAGGCCAGCATCGAGAGCAGCAGCGCGGCGGCGATTATGGCCACGGCGGGCACGGCGTTTCTCGCGGACGCGAGCATGGAGAGCGCGCCCTCCACATCCATACCCAGCTTCTCGGCCAACAGCAGCGCGATGAAGGGCAGCAGATAGCACAGCGCCACCAGTATCCGCGCCTTCTCCACGCCCAGCTTCAGCATCAGCGGCATCGCTATCGCCAGCATCAGCACGCCCAGCAGATAGAAGCCCAGGCTGCTCACCACATTCTCCGGCCCGTCCAAGACGGCTATCACCGCCGCTCCCAGGCCGCACAGCACCAGCCCCGCCAGCAGCGACATCACGTAGCGGCTCAGCACCAGCTGTACGCGCGTCACCGGCATGGTCAGCGCCCGGCTGTCCCACTTCGAGCGCTCGTCAAAGCTCAGCGTCATCATCGGCAGCATGATGACGTATATGACGCCCAGCGCGCAGAAAAACTGCCCGTTCTGCGTCGCAATGCTGATGACCAGCCAGACCAGCAGCACCAGACCCACCGACTTCGCCTGCTGTCTCAGGCACAGCAGGTCCTTGAGCATAAGCGCCTTCATTTCCTCTCACCCCTCAGATAATAGAGCATGATGTCCTCAATCCCCGCCGGGTCGCAGATGAGCCCGCGCGCCGCGCCGCGCTCCACCAGCGCCTCCGCGCCAAATGCCGAGCGCCTCACGCCCGCCACCTTCGACGGGTCCAGCGCCCGCAGCTCCGCCTCGCTCAGCTTCGCCACAACGTACTTCTCCAGCAGTGTGTCCTTCTCCTCCGAGAAGATGATGCGCCCGCCGTGTATGAAGGTTATATAGTCGCAGACCTTCTCCAGATCGCTCAGGATGTGCGAGGAGACGAAGATGCTGTGGTCCTCGTCCTGTATGAACTCCAGAAAGAGGTCAAGTATCTCGTCGCGCACAACGGGGTCGAGCCCGCTCGTCGCCTCGTCGAGTATGAGCAGGCGGCAGTCGTGGCTGAGCGCCGCGGCCAGCGAGAGCTTCATCCGCATACCGCGGGAATAGTCCTTCACCATCTTGCGCTCCGGCAGCTGAAAGCGTGCGGCCAGCGCGTCGAACTTATCCGGCTCGAAGGTCCTGTACCCCGCCGCGAGTATGCGCCGCATATCCCTCAGCGAGAGCGCCTCCGGTATGCCGCAGTCGTCCATGACCACGCCCAGCCGCTCGCGCAAAACCGCGCCGCCCTCGTCCGGGTCCTCGCCCAAAAGCCGTACCGTGCCCGCGTCCGCGCGCGCCAGGCCCAGCATCAGCCGTATCGTCGTGCTCTTGCCCGCGCCGTTCTCGCCTATGAAGCCCATTATGCAGCCCGCGGGCAGCGAAAAGCTGACATTGTCCAGCGTAAAGCCCTTGTAATGCTTTGTGAGGCCCTTGACCTCAAGCGCGTTTTCCATGTTCAATCTCCTTCAAACGTGAGGCGAAGCATCTCCACGAGCTCCTCACAGCCGAGGTCGCATGCCGCCGCCAGCTCGACGATACGGCCCATCAGCTCCTCAATCTGCCGCAGGTGCTCCTCGCGCACGAACTCCAGGTCCTTGCCCGCCACGAAGCTGCCCTTGCCCGTCATGGACACGATGAAGCCCTCGCGCTCGAGCTCCTCGTAGGCGCGCTTCGTCGTGATGACGCTTATGCGCAGCTCCTTCGCCAGCAGCCGCATCGAGGGAAGGGCGTCCCCCTCCCTGAGCTCCCCGGCGATGATCTTCGCCTTGATCTGCGTGACGATCTGCTCATATATCGGCACACCGCCCGCGTTGCTGATTTTGATATCCAAGTATGATCACCCTTGTATATTGTGTATATTGATTATATACAATATTCTCGATTTGTCAACCGGGAAATTTCTGTTGGGTTTCTTTCTGCGTGTGCGCCGTTACGTATGGAGCACACGTGTAAACGCAAAGAGGGGGAACCCCCGGCGAGGGTTCCCCCTTGACCCCCTCCTGC
>URDK01000102.1 GCA_900546485.1 uncultured Eubacteriales bacterium | reverse complement strand
GGTCAACGTCGGGCAGGTTGCCCCACACCGCCGTGAAGGTCATGTCGGAGTTGACAGTGACAGCATCCCCCGCCTTGTAGGTGACGTTGCCGTTCCTCCAGCCGAGGAATATGTAGCCGCTGTTCTTCGGCGCGTCGGGGAGGGTATACTCGGTGCCGGCGGAAACGGAAACTCTGATAACCTGGCCATTGTTTGCGGGGTCAACCACGAGGGAATACATGGCCGCAGAGGGCTCAGCATTCAGATTTATTATCTGAGCGCCGGGCAAAGCATTGGTAAGCGCGGTCTCAAAGTCAGTGTAATATGCGTAGGTACCAAAGTTGTTTACTTCGAAATTAAGCGTATCATCAACATAATCGGCGACAGAGGAAGAATAGCTGCCGCCCTTGACAGCGACGCGCTCCGCGCCTGCTGTCTCGTTCTGCATGACGCAAATAGCCTCGGAACCGGCATCAGCCGTCACACTGGCGTTGCCGGAGATGGTGACGATATCGGAAGCGGTCATACCGGGATAGCTGCTCGTCTCATCATAGACAATGCCGTAGCAATTCTGAATAATCGTGCTGTCGCCAACTTTTCCGGAAGCGTTACCGGTAGCAATGATATCGCCGCCGGTTATGTTGGCATCGCCGGCGCGCATCAGGATGCCAACGCCGCCATCTGCATAGATGGTGCCGCCGCTGATATTCAGCGCACCCTGCTGAGGATGGTAAACGCCGCAGGCAATATATCCGGGAGACGTTATGCGGCCAATCATGGTGCCGCCGCTGATGTTGATAGCTGTACCGCCCATGTCCTTACCGCCCGAAACGGTGCCGTTGCCGGCCACGACGGCATTGTCCTTGGCAACCAGAACGCCGCCGCTGATGTTCAGCGTTGCGCCATTGCCCTGGGTGGTAGCGGCGAATTCCTTGGCTTCAATGTATCCGCCCTCAATATTGAAAGTAGACGGAATTGTCGTGGCGCCAGTAGTGTCACCCTGCACATACGCGCCTAGGTATGTAGAAACTATACTGCCGCTCTTGAGCGTCACAGTGCCGCCAAACGCTGCATAGGCAGCCACGCTGACTTCAATTTTTCCGGAATTATAAGTGACAGTTTCGTAATCGGCGCTTACCATCGGCTCCGACATGGCGGTCGAGTCGATAATGGTAAGGTTGCCTTGGCTTATCAGTTTCTCGCCGGCGTTGAATGTCTTGCCGTTGAGGTCAAGAGTAATATCGGACAATTTGGGTATTACTACATCTTCTTCGGTAAAATCTTTCAGCAGCTTAACAGTCGCGCCTCTATTGGCTGCGGCGATAGCGTTGCTGAGGTTTGTGAAGTACATGCCGTTGACTTCAGCGACGCTGTTATCCGACTGAGTAGTCGGTGCGGAAATGACAACACTGCCAGTGCTGCTGTCAACAGTGCATTCACCAACAACATAAGAGGTACCAGGGCCTTCGGGGTTTTCATTTGGGTTAAACCCTACAAAGGTGCCCCCCGTTATGCTTATGTCGGCACTTCCAGATTTATATTTTGAATCAACAGCATTGATTACATACTTAGCCATATCAGGAGCCGCTTGGGAAATAGTCTCAGCTAGTTCAAACTCTCCTCCATAAACATTTACAGTACCTGTTTGAGCCTGAACAGCAGTCGGTGCCCCCTTAAACGTACCGCTTTCTATGGTTAAACTGCCGCCAGTTACAACATTAATGCCATACGAGTTATTGTACTGAGCTTCAGCATCAATGGTACCATCACCCGTTATCGTTACATCAGCACCATATACACAAATAATGCAAGGTGTACAGGCCAGACTTACACCAAGGTTATCCTGATTCAGTGTAATACTAAACGTGTTTAGATCAAGCGTAATATCATGCTTAATATACAGTATAGGAGTAACCTCATCAACGCCGCTATCCTTCACGACCAGTTCAATATTATTAGTCAGTCTAACGGTATCTCCATCTTGTGCTATTGCTAATGCCCTAACTATTTCATCTTGATTACCGGCCTCATAAACAGTCCCATCCGCCATTGCTCCGACGGTCAGGAGCGATACTGTCATCAGAACAGCCAACGCTATGGCCAGAACTGACTTTTTCATAAGTGTTCCTCCCCTTTTGATAATCGTATTCCAAAAGGCCATGAGGCGGGGTATACCCCGCCTCTGGAAATGGCCATGGCCATTTTGGATATTTATGACTAATTTTATCACGACTTTTGTGCCTGTGCAACAACATTTTTATTGCTCAGAGCGTTAATTTGTCGTAAGAGCAAGCCATTTTGCCGTCAGCCGAACTCCCGTAGCAGGATATACTCCCTGCCGGTGTCCTCATACACCGCCTCGGCGTCCGTATCGAGCAGTTCCGAGCGGGAATCGTCGGCTTCGTAGCGCACGCAGGTGCCGCAGGAGCTCGAGAGACGGCGCGGCACAGGCGTCATCTGCGCCGATATTCCCGACGCCGTCAGGCTCCTGCTGCTCCGCAGCGCCGCAAGGTGCGTGTGGAAAGTTGCTATGTACCGTTTCACTTCTTCAGCACCAGCCTGAAATCCTCGCCCAGCGCCGAGGTCTCCACCTCGTAGCCCTGGCTCCTGCCATAGCGCGTAACATTCTCCACCGAGCACTGGTTATCCACCAGCACCTCCAGCTCCGAGGGCTTCTCCCCCGCAACCGCCTTGCGCACCATGACCACCGGTATGGGGCAGGAATGGCCCCTGGCATCCACAGTTTTCATGCCTTTTCCTCCTTCCCCGGAAGATTCATCACCGAAACTATCAGGCACACTGCAAAGCCGAGTATGACCGCGATCTTGCCCGCAGTGGAGATACCGCCGACGACTATCTCGCCCGCCTCGTTCAGCGCATCCGCGTTGCCCGCGAGGCCGAAGTTGTGCGAGATCGCCGCACCCGCCATCATGCCGAGCACCGTCACGGCGCTGTCGCCGTTGCCCTCACCCGCGAGGATGAGCTGTCTGAGCGGACAGCCGCCCAGCAGCACCGAGCCCCAGCCCACCAGGGCCATGCCGAGGAAGTTCCACACATGCGAGCTGTGCGCCACCGGCTGGAGCGTGAATCCCAGCTTGAAGCTGCCGTTTATAAGGTTGCCTATGAGCACGACGACGAAGATGGCCACGAAGCCGTACAGCAGCTTGAAATCCTTGAACAGCATGGCGTCGCGGATGCCGCCCACCATGCACAGGCGGGCGCGCTGGGCCAGAGCGCCCACCACCACGGCGATCAGCAGTGCAGCCAGCATGGGCGCGTGCTTGGAGCCGGGGCCCTCCTCACTGAACTTGAACAGGCTGGGCACGGCGATGACCAGGATCAGCAGGCCGGTCATCACGATGGGCAGCACGCCGCCCTCGCCCTTCCCAACGGGATAGGCCCGCTTCAGGGAGAAGCCGCGCTTGAGGAACTGGATGCCGATGAAGATGCCCAGGGTGAAGCCCACCAGGCCCACCACGGCGTTCAGGTCACCGCCGCCGATACGCAGGACCATCCGCAGGGGGCAGCCCAGGAAGGCCAGTGCGCCGATCATGACGAAGGCGCCCAGCACGAAGCGTGTGGCGGGGGAGGAGCCGGCCTTGGCCCGGAACTCCTTGGTGGCCACGGACATGATGAACGCGCCCAGCACCAGACCGATGATCTCCGGCCGGACATACTGCACCTTGGCTGCGCTGTGCATACCCACCGCGCCGGTGATGTCCCGCAGGAAGCAGGCGATGCAGAAGCCCATGTTGGCCGGATTGCCCAGCAGCGTCAACACGATCGCCGCGAGGCCGACCGCCGCGCCGGTTATCACGACGATCCAACTTACCTTTTTCACACGCATCCCTCTCTTTTTGCAAAAATTATCCTCACACGTTATTCTCATTATAGAATAACGTGTGAGGATTTTCAACAAAATTTTGAGGCGTTTCGAATATTTTTTAGATGGTAGTCGCTCTCAAATCTCCGCGATGGCCCCGAGGGCGGTGTCGACGTCGGATTCGGTGTTGGCCCAGCCTATAGAGAAGCGGACGCTGCCCTCCGGGAAGCTGCCGAGGCTCCGGTGTGCTGCCGGTGCGCAGTGGAGGCCGCAGCGTGTGAGGACGCCGTGCTCGCGCTCGAGCCGCCAGGCGGCGTCGGCGTTGTCGCAGTCCGTGAAGCCGAGGCTGATGACGCCGGTGCGGCCCTCCATCGTGCGCGGGCCGTAGAGGCAGACGTTTTTGAGGGCAGACACGCCGTCGAGGAAGCGCGCGGTGAGCAATCTCTCGTGCGCGGCGAGCTTTTCGACGCCAGTCTCCTCTATCCAGCGCAGCGCCGCCTCCCAGCCGTAGATGCCGGGCAGGTTCGGCGTGCCGGACTCGAAGCGGTCCGGCATCCAGTCGGGCAGTTCCTCGGAGTCCGACGCGCTGCCCGTGCCGCCCGCAATGAGCGGCGTCAGGCACTTTGCCAGCTCCGGCGTGAGCAGCAGCGCGCCTATGCCCTGCGGGCCGAGCAGGCCCTTGTGTCCGGGTACTGCCAGCGCAGAGAGGCCGAGGGCCGTGAAGTCGACGTCCATGTGCCCCGCCGACTGCGCGGCGTCGAGGGCAAAGGGAATGCCGCGGTCGCGGCATATTCTCCCCACCGCCGCGGCATCCTGCACCGTGCCGCTGACGTTGGAGGAGTGGGCGATGAGCACGAGCCTGGTGTTCGGCCGGATGAGGCCGGGCAGGGCCGAGACGTCCATACGCCCCTCCCCGTCGCATGGCACGCGGTCAAAGCTCACGCCCTCGCGCTCGAGCTGCACCAGTGGACGCATGACGGCGTTGTGCTCCATCGAGGACACGACGCAGTGGTCGCCGGGGCGGAGCAGACCCTTTATCAGCAGATTCAGCGAGGCCGTAGCGCCCGCGGTTATAACGGCGTGGGTGGGGTCCGGGTGATGAAATAGGCGGCAGAGCCGCTCCCGGAGCGTGAGGGTCACGAGCCCCGCCTCCTGCGCCGCAGCGTAGGACGAGCGGTTTATCGTGGCGCCGACCTTCTCAACATACTCGGCCATGGCGGCGGCCACGCCGGGGGCCTTAGGGAAGGAGGTGGCGGCGTTATCGAGATACACCACGGCGCTCACCTCAGCCTTATCAGCGCGCCGCCGTCGTACTCGAGCGCGCGGCCCACCCGCTGAGCCGCGGGGACGCTGCCCTCGAGCTCTGCCATGAGCGCGTCGGCGTCGGCCGGATCGACAGCCATGAGCAGGCCGCCGGAAGTCTGCGGGTCGTAGAGCAGGTCCTGCTGCCAGAGTTCGGCCTCGCCGTGGTCGACGCGGCACTCGGCGAAGGAGCGGTTGCGATACATGCCCTCGGGCAGGAGGCCCTCCTTAGCGAGCTGCACGGCCTCGTCGATGAACCTGAAGCGCGCGACCTCGTACTCTATGGCGACGCCGCTGCCCTCGGCCATCTCGCAGGAGTGACCAAGCAGGCCGAAACCGGTCACGTCCGTGCAGGCGTGGACGCGGTATTTGACCATCGCGTCGCGCGCGTTTTTGTTCAGGGTGGTCATGAGCTCCACGGCATAGCGCATCGTCTCCTCGGAGCAGAGCTCCGCCTTGGCAGCGGTGGTGAGAACGCCTATGCCGAGTGGCTTGGTGAGGATGAGCACGTCGCCGGGCCGCGCGCCGGAATTGGTGAGCACGCGCTCCGGGTGGACGAATCCCGTGACGGCGAGGCCGTACTTCGGCTCGTCGTCGAGGATGCTGTGGCCGCCGGTGATGACGGCCCCGGCCTCGTAGACCTTGTCGTAGCCGCCGCGGAGCAGGGCGTGGACGGCCTCACGCGGCATCTTCTCCGGCACGCACATGAGGTTAAGCGCCAGCTTGGGCTCGCCGCCCATGGCGTAGACGTCCGAGAGCGCGTTCGTCGCGGCGATCTGGCCGAAGGTGTAGGGGTCGTCCGCGATGGGCGGGAAAAAGTCGACGGTCTGCACCAGCGCAAGCTCGTCCGAGACCTTGTACACCGAGGCGTCGTCGCTCTTGTCGAAGCCGACGAGCAGGTTCGGGTCATGGCGGACCTTTATCCCCTCCAGCAGCTGGGCGAGGACGCCCGCGCCGACCTTTGCGCCGCAGCCGGCGCATTTGGCGAGCTTTGTGAGCTTTATCTCATTTTCCATCTGCCTCTCCCCTTTCCGCGTTTTCAATGGCCTCCGTGAGGCGCAGCACGGCCTCGAGCACACCGCCGCCCACGGCGAGAGCCTTGTCCGAGACGGTGTAGCAGTTCTCGACCTTCGCGCGCGGGTCCACGTCCCCGGCCTTCATGCCTTTAAAAACGGGCGTGCCGTCGGCGAGGATGCCGCGCAGGACGCCGGATATCGTGCAAACCATGGGTTCGCCCTCAACTGCGCCGACCGTGTCCCCGGCCTCGACCAGGTCTCCAATTTCGCGCAGCTGGCGGAACACGCCGTCCGCCGGGGCGCGGAGCACGCGCTCGCCCGCGTAGCCGCCGATGAGGCCCGGCACGGCGGTGTTCGGCAGGGCCGAGCCGGTGTAATAGACCCGCCCGAGCGTGTGGCCGCGCATTGTCTCCACCACGGCGTGGCAGTCGAGGCCCGCCGTGAAGCCCGGGCCGACGCCTATGACCGCCGGGGCCATGTCCCGCGTGGTACCGAGGTTGCGCTTGGCGAGTATGGCGTCGACCACGGCGTCTGGGCGGATGGCCGTGAGGTGGGCACAGTTTTCGTCTATCATCACGGCGATATCGCCTTCATTCACTATCCCTAGCGCCTCCTCCGGCGTGTGCGCAAGCCGGGCGGTGACGTCCTCGACGGTCTGACTGCCGCTTATTATCGCCCCGGAAAAGCTCACGCTGCGTCGGATGGCGGTGGGCCGGGCGACGTCGGTCATGACGACGCGAAAGCCGCTGCGGCGCAGTCTTATGGCGATGCCGGAGGCGATGTCCCCCGCGCCGCGGATGTATATCAGCATGTTATCTCTCCTTTTTGGATGCTGCCCCAGAGCGCGGGCCGCTCGAGCAGTGCGGCAAGCTCCCCTGCCGCGCCCTCCCCCGCCGCATCGGCCTGGTTGAGGAAGTATACGTCCGCCAGCGCCTCGGCGTTGAGGACGCGCGCGACGCGCTCGGGCGTTGCGGGGTCGTCCGTGCCGCAGTGCGCGAGCGAGGCGAAGATGGCACTCCTGTGCGCGGCCTCGGCTATGGACCGCCCAAGTCCGGTCAGGCCCACGACGCAGACGGTGCGCGCCGTGTCCGCCGGGATTACCGGCTCAAAGCTCTCGTGGGCCTTGAGCGGAAGGCGCTTGGAGCCGTCGGCCTCAATCACCAGGTAATCAGCAAGCGGCGCGAGCTCCTCTATTGCAAGCAGCGGCGGGTGGAGCCGCCCGTCATCGCCGAGCTCGCCCACGCAGACCGCGCCGTCAGTTTCAAGCGCGCGGCGGACTTCATCAACAGAGGCCCTTTGCAGCGTGCGCATCCCCGGCGGCGGCATTATGTGCGTCGTGGTGCAGAGTATCACCCGTCCGCGCTCTCTCAGCTCGGCGGCGAGGCAGTTTTGCAGGCTGGTCTTGCCTCCGCTGCCTATGAGCGCCGTTATGCCCTTTGTGATACGCAAAGCCTCGCAGAACAACATTTCGATGCCTCCGTTATTCTCATCTGAGGACAACAATACCACCCATTTCCACCGCCGTCAAGCGTTGACGGCCCGCGGGAAGGGGTGGTATACTCAAAGTATGGAAAAGATGCGTTACAACATATCCGTGAGGCTGTTCACGGAGGGCAAATGCTTCGGTCCCGGCCTGGCGACGCTGTTGTCGCTGGTGCGGGAGCGGCACTCTCTGCGCGCCGCGGCGGCGGAGATGGGCATGGCCTACTCAAAGGCCTGGCGCATACTGCGCGACAGTGAGGAGGCGCTTGGCTTCCCGCTGCTGGACAGCACTACCGGTGGCCGCCACGGCGGCGGCGCGGTGCTAACCGAACAGGGCGCTGCACTGCTCGCCGACTACGAGCGCTTCTGTGAAAGGCTCCGCGAACAGGGCGACGCGCTCTTTGATGAATGCCTAGGCCGCTGGGCCGGGAAATAATACGCCGTTTCGGGCCCCGCGCGGGGCCCTTTTTCTTTGCGCGCAGCGCGTTCAAAAGTTTCGTCCACCTTTTCAAAGGTGGTGGGGTGCAGGGGCAAAGCCCCTGCC
>URDK01000101.1 GCA_900546485.1 uncultured Eubacteriales bacterium | reverse complement strand
GCCGCCCACCGAGGACGAGAACACAGCCAGCGCCCATTTGGGCCGCTGGCAGGCGTGTTGCCCTTTGTACACTGAGGGTATATGTGTTATAATGCCCCCGAGAGGAGGCGGGTATTTTGCCTTTTACTGAAGAGACCCTGGAATTTCTGGTCATGAACAAGCTTTCCGATTCCCGCGAATGGTTCCACGCGCACCATGACGAATATGAGCGCCTGGTGGTGGAGCCTCTCGCTGAGCTGGTATGCGCTCTGACGCCGGCGATGGCTGAGATAGACCCCAACATCATCTGCGTGCCTAAGGTGGGCAAAACAATCTCGCGCATCTGGCGGGACACGCGGCGCGGGCCGGAGCTGCCCATATACAGGGACGTGATGTGGCTGACCTTCCTGCGCGCAAAGCAGCAGGGGCTGCCCGGCTTCTGGTTCGAGTTCTCGCCCAGGGCGATGCGCTGGGGCTGCGGCTGGTATCAGACCGATCCCGCCACCATGGCGGCCTTTCGCGAGCTCATACTCCGCGACGACCCCGCCTGGCGCGCGGCACTGCGGGCATACAAAAAGCAAGACCGCTTTGTGCTCGAGGACGAGCGCTACAAGCGCAGCCGCTTCCCGGATGAGACGCCGGAGCGGCGCGAGTGGCTGGATCTCAAGAGCATCTGCCTCACGCACAACGAGCCTGACCTGGAGCCGCTCTTCTCCGACGGCCTTGCCGGGTTGCTGGCGGAGGACTTCAAGCGCATCACGCCGGCCTACGAGCTCTTTCTCAAGGCCGTTGCCGAGGCGGGCGCGCCCCGCGTTCGATAGGAACTCCGGCAGGTAACAGGAGGGATAAAGATGTGGCTTTTCGCGGCGGTGCTCTCCGCCTTCTTCGCCGGCGTCACTGCGGTGCTCGCCAAGTGCGGCATCAAAAAAACGGACTCCGACCTAGCCACCGCGCTGAGGACCATCGTAGTGCTGGTTTTCTCGTGGATCATGGTCTTTGTGGTTGGATCTCAGGATACGATAAGTCGGATATCGCCGAGGTCGCTGCTCTTCCTGGTGCTCTCCGGGCTGGCAACGGGCGCCTCGTGGCTCTGCTACTTCAAGGCCTTGTCGCTCGCTGACGTTAACAAGGTCGCACCAATAGACAAGTCCAGCACGATACTGACGGTGCTCATAGCCATCGTCTGCTTCTCGGAGACGGAGCACCTTGCCGTCAAGCTGGTGGGCACGGTGCTGCTCGCCGTGGGCATCTACCTCATGGTCGAACGCAAGGCCGTGACCGGCGGGCAGGAGTCCGGCGGGCGGTGGCTCGTCTACGCGGTGTTCTCCGCCGTCTTTGCGGCGCTCACGTCCATACTCGCCAAGGTCGGCATCGAGGGCATCGAGTCCAACCTCGGCACGGCCATACGCACGGTCGTGGTGCTGATAATGGCCTGGGTCGTCGTTCTCGTGAAGGGCAAGCAAGGGCAGCTCAGGGAGCTCGACAGGCGCGAGGCTCTCTTTATCGGCCTCTCCGGTATAGCCACCGGCGCGTCCTGGCTCTGCTACTACTACGCCATCCAGAACGGAGTGGTCAGCGTCGTAGTGCCCATAGACAAGATGAGCATACTCGTGACGGTGATCTTCTCCTATCTTTTCCTCAAGGAAAAGGTCAGCCGCAAGGCCGCAGCCGGCCTGGTGCTCATGCTCTGCGGCACGCTGCTCATGGCCATCTGGAGCTGAGCATCCCGCGCAGCAGATGGAAAAGGCCCCCTGCCTTTGCAGGGGGCCTTTCCTTATATGTGGAGGTCTCAGATGAGCTTTTTCTCGCGCAGCTCGGCGATTTTGGCGTCGTCGTAGCCGAGGATGGTCTTGAGGATGTTGTCCGTATCCTGGCCCATGCTGGGGGCGCCGCGCCAGATCTGGCCCGGGGTCTCGCTCATCTTCGGGGCGATGCCGAAGGCCTCGATCTCGCTGTTGCAGGTCTGGTCGACATACTTGACCCAGTCGCCACGGGAACGGAAGTGCTCGTTCTCGTAGGCGGACTTGGCGGTGTTGACGGTGGCGCACGGGACGCGGGCAGCCTCCATGATGCTCTCTATCTCCTTCGCATCGTGGCTGGCGCACCACTCGATGACCTTGGCGTTGAGCTCCTGGCCCTTTTCGGAGGCGACGGCCTCGGGACCGGAGGAGCAGTCCTTGTAGTTGAAGTACTCAAGGTCGAGACCCATGGCCGGGATGCAGCGGTTATACACGCCGGGGCCGAAGGCGCCGACGGCGACAAGGAAACCGTCCTTGCTCTTGAAGAGGTTGTAGGGCTGGAAGGCGGGGTTGAAGTTGCCGCTGCGCTCGCCGACTATGCCGGCCATGGTGTAGGCAGTATAGGTGCCGCACATGTACTGGGCCATGGCCTCGAACTGCGCGACGTCGACGACCTGGCCCTTGCCGGTCTTCTGGGCGTAGATGTAGCCGGAGAGGGCGGCGAACAGGGTGGCGAAGGCGGAGACATAGTCGTTGGTGTAGGGCTTGGCGATGGCGGGGTCACGGTCGGCGTCGCCCTGGAGGTAGAGCCAGCCGGAGAAGGCCTGGCCTATCATGTCGTAGCTCGCGCGGTTGCAGACGCTGGGGATGCCGCCGAACTCCTTGTGGCCCATGCCGCTGACGTGGACGATGACCAGCTTCGGGTTGACCTTGAGCAGCTCCTCGTCATAGATGCCCAGCTTCTCGAGCCAGACCATGTTCTCCATGAAGATATCGGCTTCCTTTATGAGGCCGTAGAATATCTCCTTGACCTCCTCATGCTTGAGGTTCAGCTCCAGGGCCATGGCCAGCTTGTTGCGCGCGTTCTGGGCCCAGGCGGTGGATACCTTCTTGCCGTTCACCTCGGCAAAGGGAGCCAGCATACGCAGCGTATCGCCGACGCCGGGGCGCTCTATCTGGATGACCTCGGCACCGAAGTCGGCCAGCATCGTGGCCGCGAAGGGCATGGCGACAAGGGAGCCGGAGCAGACGACGCGCATACCCGCGAAGGGGCCGTACTCGGGGATTATAAACTTGCGTTCACTCATGATACTGCACTCCTTTATTATTATTCGCTTATTTGGCCTTTCTGCGCTCTATCTCGTCGATGACGGCGGGAATGAGCTTTCGGTAATCTACAACGGCGCCGTAGTGCGAGACGTCGTATATGGGCGCCGAGGCGGTGTGGTTGATGCTCATGATGCAGCCCGCGTTCTGCATGCCGGCAAGGTACTGGACCGAGCCGGAGATGGCGACGTTGAGGATGAACTTCGGCTTGACGGTGGTGCCGCTCTGGCCTATCTGCTCCTCGTGAGGCATCCAGCCGTTGTCGCAGAGCGGTCTGGAGCAGGCGAGCTCGCCGCCCAGCAAGCCCGCCAGACGGCGTAGCTGCTCAAGGTCCTCCTCGCTCTTTATGCCTCGGCCGCCGGCGACCAGCACCTCGCACTCGTCGATGGGCTTGCCGTCGTAGACCTTCTTGGTGCTCTCGACGACGACATAGTCGGCATCGGGCTCCACGTCCACGGTCTCGGTGATGAGCTCGCCAGTCGCGTCCTCCTTCGGCTCGAAGGGCTCGAACACGCGCGGGTGGACGGTGACCATCTGCGGGCGCTTTTCCGGTATGGCGATGTGGCTGAGGATGTTACCGCCGAAGTTCGGCGTGGTCTGGACGAAGGTGCCCTCCTCGTCGACGTCGAGGTCGATGGCGTCGGCCGTCAGGCCAGTGCGCAGGGAGCACATGACGCGGGGCGCCACGTCGCGGCCCTGGACCGAGGCGGCGAAGAGGAAAATAGAGGGCTTGCGCTTTTCGCAAAGCTGTACCAGCGCCTTCTCGTAGGGGCGGGCACTGTACTGTGCGAGGGCGTCGTTCTCAGCCACGATGACCTTCTCCGCGCCGTAGGCGAAGAGCGTGGGCGCGAGGCCCGCAACGCCGCTGCCCAGCAGCACGGCGACGACCGCGTCTCCCCCGCCGAGCTTGGCCTTCAGGTCATGCGCCTTGGCCAGCAGCTCGAAGGTGGTGCCGGAGAGGACGCCGTCCTCCTGCTCGGCGAACACCCATATGTCCTTGTACGCTTCTTTTCCCATGGATGCCGCCTCCTTCATATCAGACGCTCGGCTTCGAGCGTGTCTACTATCGCCTTGGCCATCTCTTCAACGCTGCCCTCGAAGAACTTGGTGTCCGTGTTCCGCTTGGGCGGGGCGAACACGCGCTTGTTTATGGACGGCGAGCCGGGGACACCTATCATATCCGGCTCGCAGCCGAGGTCGGCGGCATTCCAGACGTGGCGCGGCTTTTTGAGGGCCTTCATGATGTTTATGGGGGTCGGGTAGCGCGGCTCGTTGGCCTCGGCGCAGACGGTGATGAGCGCCGGGAGCTTGACGCGAACCTTCTCTGTGCGGTCGGGCAGCAGCCTCTCGCAGAGGGCCCAGCCGTCCTCGATCTCGACCTCGCCGCAGAGAGTGACCTGCGGGATGCCGAGGAAGGCGGCAATGATGGGTCCGGTCTGCGCAGTCTCGGCGTCGGTCGCATGGCGGCCGCAGATGAGCAGGTCGTAATCGCCCAGCTTCTCCGCCGCCTTGGCGAGCGGATAGCCCGTGGCCAGCGTGTCGGCGCCGCCGAGGGCGCGGTCGGAGAGCAGTGCGGACTCGTCGCAGCCCATGGCCAGCGCCTTTTTGAGCACTTCATCCGCCTGCGGGGGGCCCATGCTCACGGCGGTGACTGTGCCGCCGTACTTCTCCTTGAGCTTGAGCGCCGTCTCCACAGCGTTGGCATCGAGGGGGTTCATGATGCTCTGCACGCCCTCACGCTGGAGGTTGCCGGTCTTGGGGTCGAGCTTCACATCGTCCGTATCCGGGACCTGTTTGACAAAAACTATGATCTTCATCTTATTTCTCTCTCGCTCCGTCTTATTTCTGGGCCAGCACGGTGCCGCCGATGAGCATGCGGAGGATCTCGTTGGTGCCCTCGCCTATCTCAAGCAGCTTGGCGTCGCGCACGAAGCGCTCCACGTGGTACTCCTTGCTGTAACCGTTGCCGCCGAGGACCTGCTGGCACTCAAGGCATATCTGCGTGCAGTGCGTTCCGGCAAAGAGCTTGGTCTGCGCGGCCTCGAGGGTGTGGCGCTTGCCCTCCACCTTCATTTGGGCGGTGTCGTAGGTCATGAGCTCCATGGCGCGGATCTCGGCGGACATGTCCGCAAACTTAAACTGGATGCCCTCGAACTTGCCGATGGGCTTGCCGAAAGCGGTGCGCTCGTTGGCGTAGTTCTTGGCGATGGTCATGGCGTGCTCGGCGAGGCCGGCCGCGATGGCGCCGATGCTGATGCGCGCGCCGTCCAGGGCCTGCATGGCCATCTTGAAGCCCATGCCCTGAGCGCCGAGCAGCGCGTCCGCCGGCAGGTGGATGTTGTCGAAGGAGAGCTCGCAGGTGGCGCTGCCGCGCATGCCCATCTTGTCCTCGAACTTGCCTATGGTCAGGCCCTCGGCGTCCTTCGGTACGATGAAGGCGGAGATGCCGCGGGAGCCTGCCTCGGGGTCGGTCTTGGCGAGGATTATGTAGTAGTCGGCAACGCCGGAGTTGGTGATCCAGGCCTTGCCGCCGTTGAGTATCCAGCCGCCGTCGTCAGCGGGGACCACGGTGGACTTGATGCCGGCCGCGTCGGAGCCCGCGCAGGACTCGGTAAGACCGAAGGCAAAGATCTTGCCCTGCGCCGCCTGGGGCAGGTACTCATCCTTCTGCGCCTCGGTACCGTGGTAGAGGATGAGGTCGGCGGCCAGCCAGTTGGCGTCCAGGAACAGAGCCTCGGAGGCGCTGCCCTTGGCTATCTCGTGGATGACTATGATGCTGGTGACAGCGTCCCCGCCGCCCCCGCCGTACTTCTCGTCCAGGTGTATTCCCATGAGGCCGGCCTGCGTCAGCTTCTTGTGCAGCTCGTAATCAAAGCCGTTCTCGTCCATCCATTTGTCACGGGGTTCGACTTCCTTCTTGGTAAATTCCCTTACCATATCGCGGATCATAATTTGCTCTTCCGTGAAGTTGAACGTCATGTCTATTCCTCCCGTTAATTTAATATCGCTACCCTGTCCGGGGCTGCTTGCAGCTTGATTATCTTATTTTTGTCATTCAAACTCAATTAAGAATGATGCTGCATATCCCATATTTCTTGCTCCGTTAAATAGTTGACTATTTCAAAATAGCAAGATATAGAGTTTTACGGCAACATTCCATTGTGAGCCTTTGGAAAGGCCATAATTTATTCATTTTTAATTAGTTGACGATATTGTGCAAATAATTTATAATGAACTTGTATAAAAAGCGAAGCTGCTTTGAAGCACCGACGGCGGCCTGCACTTCGTCCCGGGCCCGGTGTCCGGGAGTCTGCTTTTTAATCGTGCTAAGTCGGCTTCGTACTTTTCTATATATTTTGCTTTAATATGCGAAGGGAGGCGGACGCCTTCATCGGAAGAAATTATCTCGTTGCCGACAGCGCCGCGGGCGAAGAAGAGTATCTTGAGGCCTTTCTTGACATGGCGATAGAGCCCGAGGACCGCGCCGAGAGCGCGGGCGGAGAGGAGGAGTATCTCGAGCTCTTCATGGCCCACTCAATGGAGGAGGGAGACGACTTCCAGGAGGTCGTCTCCCCCGACTCCTCCGGCGGCGGGCTGGAGATGAAGTATTCCCGCTTCGTCTCCTCCTACCAGCAGCTCGACCCCGGCTCCGGCATAGGGCTCATACGTCTCTCCTCCGCCGCGCTCTCCACCAGCGGAATCAATGTCTACTCCGAGGACGCCACCCTGCTGTGCTACTCCCTGCTCGGCGAGGGCGAGATAGTCGTCGACGGGCGGGGCATAAAGTGCCGTAAGTACGACTGCGTCTGGCTCAATTGCAGCCGCCGGGCGCACTACCGCGCCAGCCCCGGACAGGTCTGGGAGTGCGCTTTTGTCCGCGTGCAGGGACGGATGAACTCCCACCTCTTTGCCGAGACCTGCCGCAGGCTCAGGGAGGACGGCATCATCCAGCTCACCTTCGGCGCGGGCTCGCGCTTTCGCTCGCTCATCTGGCAGCTGCTCAGTGTGCGGACCGATTCGAGCCCCGACCCGGACTCCGTCTTTGCCCACCTGCTGCTGAGCCTCTTTGTGGAGGTAGACCTCGCCGTCGTGAGCTCCTCAGCCAAGCAGGTCATAGTACCCGACATCATCGTCGCCATTCAGAGCTATCTGGACCGCAATTACAGCCGTAACATCTCCCTCGACGACCTCTCGCGAATCTTCAGCATCAGCAAGTTCCACATGTCCCGTGAGTTCAAGCGATACGTCGGCAAGAGCCCGAACGACTACCTCATCGGCATCCGCCTCGACAAGGCGAAGGTGCTGCTGGTGGACTCGCGCCGCTCCATCGCCGAGATCGGCCAGCTGGTAGGCATCCCGAACACGAACCACTTCCTCTACCTCTTCAAGAGCCGCGAGGGCATCACGCCTTCGGCCTTTCGAAAGCAAAGGATATGAAATATCCCCGGTGCGATTTCGCACCGGGGATTTTCTGTTTCTGTCAGCGCCTCTTTGTGGAGGCGCGGATTATCAGGTTTGAGGCCGTGGCGTAGGTCTGTGTCTGGAAGTTCGGGCGGCGGATGCCGTCGGCGAGGAGCTTGGCCGCCTGGGCGCCCATATCGCGGACGTCTATGTCCACCACCGTGAGCTCAGGGCTCGTGAAGCGGGAATAGGGGTAGTCGTCAAAGGTCATTACCGCCGCGTCCTGCGGGATGCGCAGCTTCAGCTCCTCGAGCGCGGCGACGCAGCCGAGTGCGACGAGGTTGTTTGCGCAGACGATGGCGTCCGGCGCCGGGCGTGCGCTCATCAGGCCCAGCGTCATGCGCCGGCCCTCGGCGCGCGTGCTCTCGCCCAGCCAGATATAGCTCTCGGGCAACTCCCGTCCGGCGCTCTCAAGGCCCTGGCGCACGCCCTCCAGCCTGTGAGCCGAGATCATGTCGTGCTCGCTGCCGCCGATGAAGGCAATGCGGCGGTAGCCCTCGTCCATGAGGTGCGCCGCGGCGGTCATGCCGGAGAAGACGTTGTTGATGTCTATCCAGCACACCTGGCTCTCGAAATTGGGCAGGCCCAGCACTATGTGCGGGAAGCGCGTGCGCGTGAGCAGCGCCGCAAGCGGGCGGCTCATCACCGAGGCGTGGACTGCAATCCCGTCGCAGCCGCGGCGGTTTATGAGCTCCGTAGCCAGCTCGCTGGCCTCCGTCGTGTCGGTGGAGCGCAGCGTCAGCGAGTAGCCCCGGGCGCGCAGGCCCTCCTCCAGGCCGGAGATCATCTCAAAGAGGTGTGGGTTCTCAAA
>URDK01000100.1 GCA_900546485.1 uncultured Eubacteriales bacterium | reverse complement strand
AAAGGCGGGCACGGCGCAGAGCTCTGCGGAGATGAAGTCCTCCTCGGTGATGTCGTAGCGGCTGTTGAGTATGCTCATGACCGCCAGCTTCACGCGGTCGGAGCCCTCGTCGTCGTAGGGGGCCGAGCCGATGAGGATGTTCAGGCCCTCGCCCGTCACGCCCTCGGACATGCTCTTCTTCATCTGGTCGGCGGCCAGGTGCGGCAGCAGGTCGCTGATGACGAACTGCGGGTCGTCCTTCTCGCGGCCGATGACCACGTCCACAACCTCGCCGTCGGTCTTCACGACGACGCCGTGCAGCTCCAGGGGAATGGCGGTCCACTGGTATTTCTTGATGCCGCCGTAGTAGTGGGTCTTGAAGAAGGCCATTTCGTTGTCCTCATATAGGGGGGTCTGCTTGAGGTCGAGCCTCGGCGCGTCGACGTGCGCGGCGGCGACGACCACGCCCTCGGAAAGCGGCTTTTTGCCCGCCACGGCCAGCATAAGAGCCTTGCCGCGGTTGTTGAACCAGACCTTGTCCCCGGCCTTGAGGCTCATACCGGGCTTGTACTCCACAAAGCCCTCGCGCTCGGCCAGCCTTATGGCGTTGGTCACGGCCTCGCGCTCCGTGCGGGAGTCGTTCAGATAGGCCTTGTAGCCCTCGCAATAGTCCTCCATGGCGCTGCGTGCGGCGGCGTCCATGCTGTCATAACCGTTCTTCTTCTCATAGAAGAGTTCCTTGCGGTAGTCCTTCTTTTCTTCCATCGTTTATTACCTCCGTGAAAGCGGCCGTGCATTTGGCCGCAAATTCTGCTTTTGTACCGCTGTTTTCAAGTATTCCCGTGCAGCGCTCTATGTAGTATTCGTCACTCTGCTGTGCGTCTATGCGCAGCCGCGCATAGTCCCGGGAAATGCCCTCGCGGGCCATTATGCGCTCCTCGCGCACCTCCCTCGGGGCGATGACGCCGAAGGTGTCTGTGCAGAGCAGATTCGCTCCGCTCTCGAAGAGGGCTATGGCGTCTATCGCGGCGAGCGTGCCGCCGGACATGGCAAAGTCGCGCAGGCGGCGTTTGACCTCCTCATTTACAAAGCCGTGGGTGATGGCGTTGAGCTCACTGAGCGCCGCAGCGTCGCTGAACACCACCGCGCCGAGCTTTTTCCGGTCGAGCTTCCCGTCCGCGCCGTACACGCTGCCGAAGCGGCGCTCCAGCGCCTCGCGGAGCTCGCTGCTCGTCTCCGTGAGCTCGTGATACACCTCGTCGCAGTCGAGGCAGAGCGCGCCCATGCCGCGCAGCACCTCCAGCGCCGTGGTCTTGCCCGTGCCGGTGCCGCCGGTGAGGCCGATGATGCGCATGTGCTCGCCCAGGGCTGCGGCTATGTCCCGCTCTGGCAGGGCGCCCTGGCGGAGTATGCGGTAGGGCGCGCGCGTGAGGTCGATTATCGTGCTCTCCTTGCCGATTCCGCACTCGCCGCCGTCGATTACGGCCTCGATCTTACCGTCAAAGTAGCCGAGCACCTGCTGCGCCGTCTTGGGGCTCGGCTCGCCCGAGGGGTTGGCCGAGGGCGCGGCGAGGGGCAGGCCGCACTCGCGCAGCAGATGGAGCGTCAGCGGGTGGTCCGGGCATCTCAGGCCCACAGTGTGTCCGCCCGCGAGTACCACGCCGGGTATTTCCTCCCTTGCGGGCAACACGATGGTCAGCGGCCCCGGCCAGAAGCGCCCGGCGAGCACCCTTGCGGCCTCCGGCACCTCCGTGCAGCACTTTTCAAAGGCCTCCGGCCCCGGCACCATCAGCGACAGGGGCTTGACCTCCGGGCGGCCCTTGACCTCGTAGATGCGCTCCACGGCGGTCTCGTTGAAGCCGCTGCCCGCGAGGCCGTATACCGTCTCGGTCGGCACGGCGACAAGCGCGCCCTGCCTTATGAGCTCGGCGGCCTCGGTGATGTTTTCTGTTATGACTTTGGTTTTCATAGTTCCTCCGCCTGTTGCTTCAGGCGCTCCGCGCGGTCGGCGGCGATGAGCGCGTCTATGAGCTCGTCGAGCGCGCCGTCCATTATCTGGTCTATCTTGTAGAGCGTGAGGCCGATGCGGTGGTCCGTCACGCGGCCCTGCGGGAAGTTGTAGGTGCGTATGCGCTCGTTGCGCATGCCGGTGCCGACCTGGCTGCGGCGTTCGGCGGCTATGGCCTCCGCCTGCTTGCGGGCCTCGGCCTCGTAGAGCCGCGAGGCGAGTATTTTCATGGCCCGGTCCCGGTTTTTGTATTGGCTGCGCTCGTCCTGGCACTCTACCACTGTACCGGTAGGGATGTGCGTTATGCGGATGGCGCTCTCGGTCTTGTTGACGTGCTGGCCGCCCGCGCCGGAGGAGCGGAAGGTGTCAATCTGCAGGTCGGCGGGGTTTATCTGGAACTCCACCTCGTCCACCTCGGGCAGCACGGCAACGGTGACAGTGCTGGTGTGGATGCGGCCGCCGGCCTCGGTCTCCGGCACGCGCTGGACGCGGTGGACGCCGGACTCGTACTTGAGGCGCGAATATGCGCCCGAGCCCTCGACGACGAAGCTGATCTCCTTGATGCCGCCGAGCTCCGTATCGTTCACGTTGGCGACCTCGGTCTTCCAGCGCCGCGATTCGGCATACATGGAGTACATGCGGTAGAGGCTCGAGGCGAAGAGCGCGGACTCCTCCCCGCCGACGCCGGCGCGTATCTCTATGATGACGTTTTTGCCGTCGTTGGGGTCACCCGGGAGCATGAGCAGCTTTATCTCCTCTTCCAGCTCGTCCATGCGGGCCTTGGCCGCGTCGAATTCCTCCTTGGCGAGCTCGCCCATTTCGGGGTCGGAGAGCAGCTCCTTCGCGCTCTCCATATCGGCCTCGCACCTGAGGTACTCGCGGCAGGCATTGGCCAGGGGCGCGAGCTCCTTCTGCTCCTTGGCGAGCTTGGCGTAGGCCTCGGCGTCGGAGTAATACTCCGGCTGGGCCATCTTCCGCTCCAGCTCCTCGTATTTTGCCTCTATGTCCCTGAGCTTATCGAGCATCCGCATTTCTCCTTCTCAGTTCATGCAAGCTATATTTATATCACACCAGCGCGCCTTTGTAAACGGGACGCCTCACCTCTGCCGGGGCAAGGCTAGTGCGGCTATGACGGTGCAGACGGTTATGCAGAGCATGGCAGCCTGCGCACCGGAAGCCGCTATCACCGCGCCCATCGCCGTGGGCGATATCATAGACGCCAGCGAAACGCCGAACACCACGATGGACGTGGCAGAGGCCGTGCGCTGCGGAAAGGCGTCGCAGCAGATTATGACCAGCGTCGGCACGGTGGCGCCCTGGAGCAGACCCATTATGCCAGTGATAAGGGCGGCGGCCCAGTCCGGCATAGGCACCAGCAGGAACACCAGGAACAGCACAGCCGAGCTCAGCAGCGCGCCGCGGTAAAAGCGCCGCGGCCCTATCTTGGCATACACCAGCGGTGAGAGAAGCCGCATTATCAGAGCGCCGAGGAAAAACACCGTCACCATCAGCCCGGCAGACGTGAAATCATAACCTCGGACCTCGGAGCAGTAGCGCGGCAGCCAGGTCGTCATGCCGTTTTGGAAGCAGAGGTTCATGAAGGCCGAGAGCAGGAATATCCATGCTCTGCCTTCGCGGAAGATCTCCGCAGGATTCTGCCTCGCGCGGCGGCGTATTGCAGTCAGGTCTGCATACGGCGTTTCGGGTACTATGCCCCTGCCCGCCGCCGCCAGCAGCACGCCCACAAGCACGGCGGCTATGCCTATCAGCAAATAGGGCCGCGCGAAGCTCTCGGGCAGCTCCGGCGTCACCAGCGCCGTGACGAACACGGGCGCTATCATGGCCCCGCCGCCGTAGAAGGCGTGGGCATAGGGCAGGACGCGGTTCTTGCCCTCCCGGAACACGTCCGCTATAAGACTGTTCGTCAGCAGGTCCACGCTGATATAGCCCACGCCGCCCGCGAGCGCAAAGCCGAGCATCATGGCATATGCGCCCGGAGCTATGTCAGGTATCAGCCCCGTGCAAAGCGAGGCCGCGCCAAGAAGCACCAGCCCCGCCGCAAGGGCATATATCTTGTTGAGTCTTTCACCGAAAAGGCCCAGTACAACAGCCGCCGCGAGACAGCCGAAGGACTGCACTGTCAAAATAGCGCCGTTTTTGACCTCGTCTATGCCGAAATAGGCCATAGTGGCCTCGGCGTTTGTGCCGAAGCCGTTGCAGTACATGCCGTATAGCGCAAAGCCCGCGCAGCACAGCGCGAACAGCAGAGCCCGGCCCCGCGTCATGAGCCGCGGGGCCGCTTTTGCCTGCGGCGCATTTCCCTGTCCGGTCTTATCGGGCACGGAGAGCGCCTCCTTTCAGAACAAGCTCCGGCCGCGTACGAACTTGTGCTCGATGTCGCGGTCGTCGGAGAGATATATCGTGCGCTCCAGCCTCGTGGGGATGTCGCTCTCCCCCGGCGGGCTGTAGCGGCGATCGTCAATCACTATGGCGTCGAACTCCTTGCCGGGCAGGAAGCTGCCTGTGTTGAAAAGCTCCCCGCCGCCGGCGGTGCCGAGGTGGAAGGCCTCCGGCGCGCTCAGCGCCTTCAGGCTCTCGTCCACCAGCCTCCAGCGGAGCTTGGAGACCTGTATGGCGTCTGCCATGGCGCGGAAGATGCTCGTCACGGTCCCGCCAGCCACGTCGCTGCCGAGGCCGGTTCTCAGGCCCATGTCGAGGAAGCGGCGCACAGGGGCTATGCCGCTCGAAACGTTCATATTGGACGCCGGGCAGTGCGCAATATACACTCCCCGCTCGCGTATGAGCTCAAGCTCCGGCTCCTCTGAGAGCACACAGTGGGCCATGACCGTCGGCCCGCCCTCGCCGCCGAAAAGGCCGAAGCGGTCATAGGCATCGCCGTAGAAGGCGCTCTCAGGGCAGAGGGAGCGCACGAGCTCGACCTCTCCCATGTTCTCGGAGAGGTGCGACTGCAAGGCGAGTCCGCGCTCGCACCTTATCCCGCCCAGGGCGCGCAGGAGCGCATCCGAGCACGAGGGTATGAATCTTGGCGTCAGCATCGGCGTCGTGCGCTCATAGCGTCCCTCGGCGGCCTCCAGCCAGTGCAGCACGGAAGAGACGGCACTCTCCGCATCGCTCTCGCGCAGCCCATCCGGGGCGTTCCTGTCCATGCTCACCTTGCCCACCATGGTAACAAGGCCGCTCGCCTCCAGCTGGTCCATGAGCAGCAGCGTGGCCTCGGCGTGTGCCGTTGCGAACACGCATGCGCGGGTGTTCGGGCCGCGGCGAACATCCTCCACGAAGCGGCGGTAGGCCCCATCCGCGTACTCGATGTCCGCAAAGCGGCTCTCCTCCGGGAAGGCGTAGGCATTGAGCCAGTCAAGCAGCTCGACGTCCATGCCGGTGCCGCGGTAGGCGAACTGCGAGGCGTGGACGTGCAGGTCAACAAGTCCGGGCAGAACGAGCTTTCCCGTGCAGTCTATGACCGGCAGACCCGACCAACGCTCGGGCAGCTCGCGGAAAATACCGGCGGAGTGCCCGTCCTCACAGATGAGGAAGGCTCCGCCGGCACATTCCAGCTTACCCGGGGCAAGGCTGTGGCAGATGTCGCCCTTTATGATAAAGCTGTTTTCAGGCATCGTGTTTAACTCCTTTGCTCTGCGCCGAGGGAATGAATTTGAGGCTGTGCAGGCCGAATCTTTGCACGAGGTAATCCCTGTTGCAGCCGTGCTGGCCGACGTACTGGCTCATGAGCCGTGCGGGCACCTCAAGCACCGCATCCGCGCCCACGGGAGTTCCTTCGAGCAGCTTTTCGGCCTTATCGCGCGCTATGCGCGAGCGCACTAGCTCGCCCAGCGCCGGGTGATAGGCCCCGCCCACGGCGTTGCCGCCGGAGAGGTCCTCCGTCGGGTTCAGGCCCAGGCGTATTACGGGTATGCCTGCCGCCTCGAATATGGGCAATATGCGCGCGCAGACGCGCACGGCGTCCTCCACCGTGTGCTCGGCATATTTTCCAGCACGCCAGAGGTCACAGAGCGCCGTGTCGCGCACTATTACCGTCGGATACACCCTCACGCCGTCAGGTTCCAGGGCGGCTATACGCCTCGCGCTCTCGACGTCGGACTCGTCGTCCGAGCCGGGCAGACCGGTCATCATCTGCAGGATGAGCCGGAAGCCCGCAGCCTTCACGGCGCGGGAAGCCGCTTCCACGTCCTCGGCCGTGTGTCCACGTCCGGAGAGAGCCAGGACGCGCTCGGACATAGACTGCGCGCCGAGCTCCACCGTCTCCACGCCGTAGCGGCGCAGGCGGTTGAGGACGGCTCCGTCTATGGCGTCCGGCCGCGTAGAGAGGCGTATGGCACTTATGACGCCGCTCTCGAGATACGGCTGCGCCGCACCCAGCAGCGCCTCCTGCTCGGCGTCCGGTATGGCCGTGAACGATCCGCCGTAAAACGCAAGCTGCCGCCGCGTCCCCTCAGGGGTCACGCCGGCGGCGTTTTCTATCGCCCTCGCGACGTCCTCCGGGCGCGCGGGGACAAGGCTGCCCGAGATGCGTCTCTGATTGCAGAACACGCAGTCGTTCGGGCAGCCCAGATGCGGCACGAACACGGGTATTATGCTCTCCCGCGCGCTCAAGCCTTCAGCGCCTCCAGCGCGGCTCGGGCAGCGGACTGCTCGGCCTCCTTCTTGGTCCTGCCGGAGCCGGAACCTATGGGCTTGCCGTTCAGGCAGACCTCGGAGGTGAACACCTTGTCGTGGTCAGGTCCGGACTCACCCAGCAGTACGTAGCTCAGGCTCTGGCCGCTCTTGCGCTGCACCAGCTCCTGAAGTTCAGTCTTGTAATCGCCGAGCAGCAGGGACGGACTGCCGGATTCGAGGCTGGAAAGTATGTGCCGCTCTATAAAGCCGCGCGCCGTTTCCATCCCGCCGTCAAGGTAGAGCGCCGCAATGACGGCCTCCACCGCGTCGGCGAGTATTGAGGCGCGCTGACGCCCGCCGGTGTGCTCCTCGCCCCGGCCGAGGCGGATGTAATCGCCCAGACCCAGCTCCGAGGCCACGGCATGCAGGCTCTCCTCACACACGAGGCGCGCCCTCAGTCGGGTCATCCGGCCCTCAGGCATGTCGGGAAAGCGCCTGAACAACGCGTCGGCCACGACCATGCCCAGCACGGAGTCGCCCAGGAACTCAAGCCGCTCATTGCACTCGCAGCCGGAGGCGCGGCTCTCGTTGGCATAGGAGCTGTGCGTCAGCGCGGTCACCAGGAGCGCCCTGTCCGCAAAGTGGTGACAGAGCTTTTCCTCGAAGGCTTCCATCAGTTGCCCGATGCGCGCTCGACATAGTCGACCAGGTCGCCTATGGTCTTGATGGCCTTGAGGTCGTCCTCGGAGATCTCGCCAAGGCCGAACTCGTCCTCGATAGTCATGCTGAGCTCGACAACGTCCAGGGAGTCGGCGTTCAGGTCGTCCACAAAGTTGGTCTCACGTGAGAGGCTTTCCTCGTCGACGCCGAACTGCTCGGCAACGTATCCGATGATTTTTTCGCTGGTCATGTTCCTCATTCCTCCGTTTTTGCCGCGCCTGCGGGCAGACGCATGTAGTCAATATTTTTCTCTATTTCTTCAATAACGCCGGCGCGCGCAAACTGCACCGCCTGACGTATCGCACTGAATATGGCCTCGTCATTCGACGAACCGTGGGCCTTGATGACCGGCTTCGAGATGCCGAGCAGTGCCGTGCCGCCGATCTTGTTGACGTCCATCATGTCCTTGAGGCCCATGAAATCTTTCTTAAGTACAAGCGCCGCGAGCTTGTTCTTGGTGCTGCTGTAAAACAGGGACTTGAGCTGCGTCATAAGGAACTTTGCCATGCCCTCGTATGACTTGAGCATGATATTGCCCGTGAAGCCGTCCGTCACTACGACGTCCACCTCGCCGCTGAGTGCGGCAGAGCCTTCGACATTCCCGATAAAGTTTATTTTTCCCTCGTCGGCAGCCTTTTTAAGCACGGACCAGGACTGCTTTTGCAGTTCCGTGCCCTTGGTCTCCTCCGTGCCGTTATTCAGCAGGCCGACCCTGGGATTCGGGCAGCCGAGTATGTGCTTGGAGTAGAAGCTGCCCATGAAGGCAAACTGCAGCAGGTACTCGCTGGTGCACTCGACATTGGCGCCGCAGTCTATGAGCATGACGCCCCTGCCGCCGTTCGGGATGACCGGCGCCAGAGCCGCACGGCGGATGCCGCGGATGCGCTTTACGGTAAGCGTAGCACCCGTGAGCAGCGCACCGGTGCTGCCGGCGGATACCACGGCGTCGCCTTTGCCGTCCTTGAGCAGGTTCAGCGCTACGGCCATTGAGGAATCCTTCTTCCGACGCGTCGCCGTGCTCGGGTCGTCCTCCATGGATATAACCTCGCGGGCGTCGACTATTTCTATGCCAGCCTCGCCTCCGAGGTGCTTCTCTATTTCCTCCCGCCTGCCTACCAGCGTCACGTCCACGCCCAGCTCGCGCTTTGCGCGCAGAGCACCGGCTACGGGCGCCTGCGGCGCGTTGTCGCCTCCCATGGCGTCAATTATTACCCTCAAAGCTCAGGACCTCCCTATCTTTAAGCATCGCCTCTATGATGCCGAGCGAACGGGCGGAGAGCTCCGCGTTCTTGTTGCGCTTGCCCTTTACCCGATAGCCCAGCGGCGTTATTATGCCGAAATTCACATTCATGGGCTGGAAATCGCCCACGCTGCCGCCGGATATGTACTGCGCCAGCGCGCCTATCGCCGTATCCGCCGGAAA
>URDK01000099.1 GCA_900546485.1 uncultured Eubacteriales bacterium | reverse complement strand
GTTCAGCAGGCTCTCGGCCTCCTCGCCCAGAGAGCTGAGGGAGCCCTCCCGGTAGATGACCTCGGGCAGCTCACCCCAGTCGTCGTTCAGGCCCTCGAGATCCTCCTCCCAGCCGTCCCAGGCCTCGTCCCAAGCGTCGTCCCGGTCAGAGCCGTCCGCGGGCGTGGTCTCGGGGGCGTCATCCGCTTTGTACAGCCGGTAAAGCACGCCGTCTACATACACGAAGTCGCTGGAGACGGCGGCGTCCCGCGTCGTACCGTCGGCAAATTTCGCCTTGACGACAAGCTCGAAGCTGCAGGTCTCGCCGTAGACTGGCTCCGCGCCGATGAGCATGCTGCGCATGACGATGTCGTCCAGCTCCGCGGAGGCGATGAGCCCGGCATCCTCGGCCTTGCCTATCAGCAGCTCACAGGCCTCGACTGCCTCGGGCTGGCTGCTGCGGAAGTCCGGCGCCAGGACGGTGCCGCCGCGCGTGAACCGGTAGGTCAGCCCGCCCCACTCAAGCGATACCGGGGCCGCGGGCATGCTGCCGACGCTTGACTGGTCCGCCTCGAGCGCATCCAGCCATCC
Organism: uncultured Eubacteriales bacterium; assembly: GCA_900546485.1. Taxonomy (GTDB): domain Bacteria; phylum Bacillota; class Clostridia; order Oscillospirales; family Oscillospiraceae; genus Scatomorpha. Next base: position 8,258 of record URDK01000099.1, on the reverse strand, counting down.
GGCCAGCTGCTGCATCTCCTCATCTGTTAGCTCTATATAGTTCGACTTCAGTCCGGCCTTCTCCACGCGCAGCGCCGTGTCCGCCGTGTCCTCTGTGTCAAGGCCCAGCACATAGGCGCGCATGTCCTCGGCCGGCGCGGCATTTTCCGCCCCGGTGAAGGCGCAGGCGGCGCAGAAGAGACAGAGGCACACCGCCAGGACGGCGGGGACGACGAGGCGCCTGCCGCGGCAGGCGATGGCCAGGATGCGGGCCTTGAGCTCGCGCTTGCCGGAGCCTATGGGGCTGCTGGCGCGCAGGAGCTCGCCCGGTCTTGGTTTGGCGGCCATGGTGATGAGCGTCTCGCCGTAGGGGATGCGCTCGGCCTCGCCGAGGCGCGAGAGCGCGGCCTCGTCACAGGCTAGCTCGCAGTCCGTGCGGGAGAGCGCCGCGGCCAGCCAGACCAACGGGTCCCACCAGTAGACGGCGAGGCAGGCCGCCCTCAGCAGCGCCCAGATGTGGTCAAGATGCCGGAAGTGGCAGTCCTCATGCGCCAGGACGTGCCGGAGCCGTCCCGCGTCCTCCGCGCGGACATAGATGGCGGGCCGGAACAGCCCGAAGAGGCAGGGCGAGGCTATCGCGTCCGTCTCATAGGCGGGCAGTCCCGCCTCCGTGCTGCCTATGGGCCGCCGAGTGCGGCGCAGCTTCGCATAAAAGCTCAGATTAGTATACGCCAGCAGCACAAGCGCCGCGAGCGTGCCGATGAGCCACACCGGCCTCAAATAGCTGGAGAGAACCTCTGTCCAGGGCCGCAGGAATACGAACTCCGTCTCCGCCTCAGGCGTACCCTCATTGTGCAGCTCAACCCGGTACTCGGGAGCTGCCTCCCCTGCGTCCAGATAGGGCTGGATGGGGTCGTCCTCAGGCAGAACGCTCCGGCTGTAACCCGCAGCATAGGGTGCGGAGACGCTGTCATAGGGCAGCATCGCCTCCGAGAGCTCCGTGCGCTCATATGCGGTACGGGCCGCGCCCTCGGCGCTGGGCAGCTTCCAGTCCAGCGAAAAGGGCACGAGCAGCCTGAGCAGCACGACGCCCCAGAGAGCGTATATGAGTCTCGCGCTCACCTTTCCGCGCAGCAGCGCTCTCAAGGCTGCCACGATGACTATCAGCAGCGAAGAGCCTATCAACACCCCCGTCATTTTCCGCCTCCTCCTTCCGCAGAGCCCAGCAGGGCACGCAGTTCCTCTACCTCCTCATCCGAGAGCGAGTGCGCGCGGAGCATGGAGTTCACCATGAGCCCCAGGCTGCCGCCGTATACCTTTGAAAGAAAGCTGTCCGTCTCCCGCGCCGCGGCCTTGTCGCGCTCAAGTATTGCCGAGTACTCCCTTGCCCGCTCACCCTGTGTACATCTCACCGCGCCCTTCTGTTCCAGGCGAGAGAGCATGGTCATCACCGTATGCTTGCTCCAGCCCGTCTCCGGTGCGAGCGCGTGAACAAGCTGTGCTACCGTCGCCGGCTGGCGCTCCCACAGCGCGTTCATCAGCGTCCATTCCCCGTTTGAAAGATGCTCCATATTGACGACCTCCAAGGTAAACTGTTGTCTACCTCGAAGATAACACATAGGTATACATTTGTCAACCTCTTTTTGCCGCATTGACACGGTGCATTGTTTGTATTATAATAGCTAATACAAAAGGAGGTGCGGGGCTTGCTGCTCAGGCTGGATTTTTCCTCGCAGGTGCCGATTTACAGACAAATACGGGACCAGATAGTGGTCGGCATCGCCTCGGGCGAGCTTGCGCCCGGGGAGAAGCTGCCCGCCATACGTGCGCTGGCGGAACAGTCCGGCGTGAACATGATGACTGTCAGCAAGGCCTACTCTCTCTTGAAGCAGGAGGGCTTCATCACGACCGACCGCCGGGGCGGGACGGTCGTGACCGGCTCCCCGGAGAGCGGGGAGCTCGGGCCGCACTCGCGCGAGGGGCTGCGGCTCATCGCCGCCGAGGCGAGGCTCTCCGGCATCTCCGAGGACGATTTTCTCACACTCTGCCGCGAACTTTACCGTGAAGGAGGCGGTGAAAAATGAGTGATCTCGGCGCGACCATCTTTCTCGTACTCTGCTTTTATCCCGTGCTGCCCATCATGGCCGCGGTCATGACCAACGAGGCTAAATCAAAGAAGAACATCGTCATCGGCTGCACCCTGCCGTTTACTGCGCAGCACGACCCGCGGGTGCAGGGGCTGTGCCGCAGGTATAAAAAGCAGGTCTGGCTCTGGTTTTTCATCCTCACGGCAGCGCTCATCCCGGTCTTTTTCATAAAGCGCACCTCGCTAGGCATGGTCTGGATGTTTGCCTGGGCTCTCGTCGCACTCATGATGTTCTTCGTGGTCTTTGCGCGCTTCAACGGCCGTCTGCGCGCGCTCAAGGCGCAGGAGGGCTGGGTGACGCCCTACTCCGGCGCGGTGGTGGTGGACATCGGCGCAAAGCCGGAGGAGCTGGGCAAGCCGCTCTCCCGGTGGCTCTTCATCCCGCCGCTCATAGTCTCGCTCATACCCTGCGTGCTGGCGCTCACCTCGGAAAACGAGGGCGAACGCTGGGGCGGACTCGTACTGGCGGGTACCTTCGCGCTCTGCTGCGCGCTGAGTGTGGTCTTCTACCCGCTCATCTTCCGGCAGAGGGCCGACGTGGTGGACTCCGACAGCAGCGTGAATGCCGCGCTGACCCGCGTGCGGCGCTACAACTGGGGCAAGGTCTGGATAGCCATGGCCTGGCTCTCGGCACTGCTGGCCGTGACACTCTGGTTCTTCATTGATAACGGCCTGGTGTTCATGATCGCGACCCTGGTCTACACCTTCGCGCTTCTCTACGTCTGCCTCAGGGCCGAGTTCGTCGTCCGGCGGGCACAGGAGCGGCTTACCGCTCATAGCGGGACGCGCGACTATGTGGACGAGGACCAGTACTGGGTCTGGGGTCTCTTCTACTACAACCCCAACGACCGGCGCACGATGATAAACGACCGCACGGGCATGGGCACGAGTCTGAACATGGCGCGGCCCGCGGGGAAGATAATAATGGGCATTTGCGCGGCGCTGCTGTTCCTTCTCCTGCCTGCTATGGCCGGCTGGTTTGTGGCCATGGACTTCACGCCGCGCGAGGCAAGGATAGAGAACGGGACGCTGTATTTCGAGCATTTCACTGAGAAGTATGAGATCCCCCTCGGCGACATAAGCTCCCTGGAGCTGCTTGACGAGCTGCCGAGCGCCAAGCGCGTCGCGGGCACGGGCATGGATACGCTCTGCGAAGGCCGCTTCGACGTTGAGGGCTACGAGAACGTGCGCATCTCGCTCGACCCGCAGCAGGACTGCTACATTGCCGTGTTGACAGACGAGGGGCTCACGCGTATATTCAACCTGATGAGCGAGACGGAGACTGAAGGGTTTTACGCCGAAATTGAAGCGGCGTTGACAAATTAGTCTGACAGTGTATTTTGGAATATTTTGCGCGGCCGCGCAGATATATAAGGAGGGTATCTACATGCTTAAAATCGAACACCTCACCAAGACCTACGGCGAGAAAAAGGCCGTGGACGACCTCTCGCTGCACATAAAGCCCGGCGAGATATACGGCTTCATCGGCCACAACGGCGCGGGCAAGACCACCACCATCAAGGCCTGCTGCGGCATCCTCAAGTTTGACTCCGGTGAGATTTACATAGACGGCAAGAGCATAAAGACTCAGGCCCTGGAGTGCAAGCGCGAGATGGCATACATACCGGACAATCCCGACCTCTACGACTTCCTCTCCGGCATAAAGTACCTCAACTTCATCGCCGATGTCTACGGAGTGTCCTCCGACGCGCGCAACGAGCGCATACACCGCTATGCCGACGAATTCGAGCTCACGGACGACCTCGCACAGCCCATCTCCGCCTACTCCCACGGCATGAAGCAGAAGCTGGCGCTGATCTCCGCGCTCATCCACGAGCCGAAGCTCATCATCATGGACGAACCCTTTGTGGGTCTCGACCCCATCGCCTCGCACAAGCTCAAGACCATCATGCGCGAGCACTGTGACCGCGGCGGTGCCATCTTCTTCTCCACCCACGTCCTCGAGGTCGCCGAGAAGCTCTGCGACATGGTGGCCATCATCAAGGGCGGCAGACTGGTGGTCTCCGGCACGATGGAGGAGGTACGCGGCGACGACTCTCTCGAGGAGGTCTTCCTCGAGCTGGAGGAGGAATAAGCCATGTTCAAGGCGCTTTTGCGTACTCAATTTGCCTCCGTCTGGGCTGCGCTCACGCGCAACAGCACCGGGGCCAAGAAAAAGAAGAGCACTGGCAAGGCGGTGCTGGTGGGCATACTGTTCATCTACATCGTCGGCTGCTTTTTCTTCATGTTCGGCGGCATGTTCTACGCTCTCTCCCAGCCGCTAAACATGCTCGGGCTCGAGTGGTTTTACTTTGCCCTTGCGGGCATAGTCGCGGCCGCGCTCTGCTTCATCGGCAGCGTGTTCATGGCCCAGCAGCAGCTCTTCAACGCCAAGGACAATGATCTGCTGCTCTCGATGCCCATCCCGCCCGCCTATATTCTCGGCTCGCGCATGACGGCGCTGCTGCTCGTGAATTACGCCTTTGAGCTGGTCGTATTCATACCGGCGGGCGTGGTCTGGTGCATGCAGCTGCCCGTGACGGCGCTCGGGATCGTGAGCTTCGTGCTCGTCTGCCTGCTTCTGCCCTTCCTTGTCCTCTCCTTCACCTGTCTCTTTGCCTGGGTGCTGGCGCTCATCTCTGCGAGGATGCGGTACAAAACCGTCATCACCTTTGTGCTCTCGCTAGGCTTCCTCGGCGTTTATATGTATGCGGTGATGAACCTCCAGAACTACCTCATGGCTCTGCTTGAAAGCAGCTCGCAGATGGCCAGCTCCGTCGAGGTCTACGCCTTCCCCGCCTATGCGCTGGGCAGGGCGATAGCGAACGGGGATATGCTGATGCTTCTGGGCTTCGCCGCCTGCTGCATAGTTCCCTTCATCGTTGTATGCGCGCTGCTCTCGCGCTTCTTCTCCAGTGTCACCACCCGCCGAGCGTCTGTCAGGATAAAGTACAAGAGGACTCAGCTGAAGGCGGCGGGCGCCATGTCCGCGCTGCTCGGCAAGGAGCTGCGGCGCTTTTCCTCGAACAGCATGATAATCCTCAACTCAGCTCTCGGCAGCGTGTTCCTCATCATCATGGGCGTCGCGGCGCTCATTTACCGCGAGGACCTCATGCAGGTGCTGGGACTCATCCCCGGCGACGGCATGCTTGCCGGAATAGCCGTCCTGGCCCTCTCCTTTATGGGCGCGATGGACTACATCTCATCCGCCACCATCTCTCTGGAGGGCAAAAGCCTGTGGATACCCAAGACCATCCCCGTGCCCGTGCGGACGATACTCATGTCAAAGGTACTGCTCAATATCGTCATTGCCCTGCCCGCAACGGTCATAGCCTCGGTCTGCGTGGCGATAGCCCTGCCCTTCACGGCTCTGGAGCGGCTGTTCGTCGTGCTCCTTCCCGCGCTGGTCGCGGTGTTCATCTCGCTCTATGGCGTGGTGATAAACCTGCGCTTCCCGAAATTCGACTACATAAACGAGGTAAGCGTAGTCAAGAACAGCTTGAGTGTGATGATCTGCCTGTTCTCGTCCTGGGGCATTCTGCTCGCCCCCATGCTGCTCTATATGTTCCTGCTCGGCGACCTCATGGGTATGACCGCATACCTCGGCATCTGCACAGTGCTGCTGCTTGCCGCCTGCGCTCTGCTTTACGCCAAGCTCTGCCGCAGCGAAGAGCGCTTCATGGAGCTCTGAGCGCATAAACAAAAGCGCCGTCACAAGTGTGACGGCGCTTTTTTCAGCTTTGCTCGGCGAGATAGGTCGAGACGCGGTCCTGCATTCGTGCGGCGGCCTCCTGCGCAGTGCAGGCTCCGGCAAAATAGGTCTGGGCCTCCTCCATCATGATGTAAAGCACCTCATTTGGCGTGTCCGAGCTGCGCAAACCGGGGCCCAGCAGTTCGGACAGCTTCGCCGCGTCGGCCTCGGACATGAGCCCGCTCCTGATGGCCGTGTCCGTGCGGCGGTCGAGCTCGCTTTGCAGCAGTGGAAAATCCTCTGTCAGCTTCTGAGCCTCCGGGCTCAGCACAAAGCGCAGGAACTCCAGCGCGCCCTCGGTGTTGCCCTCGGCCGTGGCGAGGAAAATCGTGCTGCCCGTGTCCAGCCAGCCCCTGGCGCCCGGCTCGTCCATGGGAAAGCCCACGAAGCAGTAGTCGCCAAGCTCCTGCAGGGTGCCGGAAAACCAAAGGCTGCCGCTCAGCGGATAGCTGTTCAGCAGACACAGGTTCTCCATCGGGACAGGCGAATCGTCCGCGCGCTGCTCCATGCAGAGCTCCAGCAGCGCCGTGAATTCCCCGTTTACAAAGTCGCAGCTGTGCCCCTCCCAGTCAATGAAACTGCCCGCGGAGTAGCGAAGCACACGCTTGAAAAGCTCCGAGCGGCTCATCCACTGGTCGAACACGGAGGCCCCCTCGCCCAGTGCGGCGGCGTACTCCCTCGCCTCGTCCATGGTGAGGCTCTCCTGATCGCCGATCTCGCCGGGGGAGGCGAGGAAGGTCCAGACCGTAAAGCCCGTCGGCAGGCCGTACACGCCTCGCTGGCCTTTCAGCGCCTCGTACACGCTGGGGATGAGCTCATCCCCGAACTCATCGAGCAGCGTCCCGAGCTCCACGAATATGGCGGAGCTCTCCATTCCAGAAAAGTTTACGCTCGTGGCCGCCACGAGATCCGGACCCTCGCCCGTGCCGAGCTTCATCCTCAGCTGGTCCGGCGTCTCGTGCAGGTACGAGCCGTATTTGTACTCAGTGACCTCCACCCGGTATTTGCTGCTGTGGGCGTTGAACAGGTTTGCGAGCTGCCCGGCCTCGATTGAAGGCGCGATGACGCCGAGCGTTATCACCGTCCGGCCGTCCGCCGACATCGGAGACGCTTCCTCCGGCTCCGCCGCGCCGCAGCCCGTAAGCAGCAGCGCCGCGAGGAGCAGCAATGCCGCGTATCTGCGCATTCCCCCACCTCCTTTTTCCATTTCTGACGTTGGAAAAGGCCTGTTGTTCCCCGCAGGCGGGCGAGTTTTGTACAAACTGCCGGGAATGGCGCGCAAATGGCCGGAATACTGCGCGAAGGGGCGATTTTGGGCTTTGGGCGTTGACAAAATTTCAGCGTTGGCGTAAAATAATAAAAAAATTTGAGCCCGCGCTCTCTGCGGGCTCTTAGCGTGTCTGAAAGGGGGTTCTTCTGGTGGGCGGCATCGTCATAAAAGGCTGCGAGGTCTTCCGTCAGGGGGTCTTTGTTTCCGCCGACGTTGAGATTTTGGACGGCATCGTCACCCGTATTCAGCCCGGTATCGTTCCCGGTGAGGGCGTAAGTGTTTGTTATTTTGATAATTGTCTTGTTGTTCCCGGTCTTGTCGATGTGCATGTACATCTTCGAGAGCCGGGTTTTTCTTATAAGGAGACGATAAAATCCGGCACCGAGGCTGCCGCGCGGAGCGGCTACGCCGCTGTCTGCGCCATGCCGAACCTCAGTCCCGTGCCGGAGGACGCAGCCACACTCGCGCAGGAGCTGGACATAATAGAGCGTGACGCCGTCATAGACGTACTGCCCTACGGCGCGATAACGCGCGGGCAAAAGGGCGCCGAGCTCTCTGACATGGCCGCCATGGCTCCTCAGGTCTGCGGCTTTTCGGACGACGGGCACGGCGTGCAGTCGCCGGAGCTGATGCGCGCGGCCATGCTCGAGGCGAAACGGCTCGGAAAGCCCATCGCCGCACACTGTGAGGACAACTCCCTCCTGCGCGGCGGCTATATCCACGACGGGGAGTACGCCCGCGCCCACGGACACCGCGGCATCTGCTCCGAGTCCGAGTGGGGCCCCATCGCGCGGGACGCCGAACTAGTGCGCGAGACCGGCTGCGCCTACCACGTCTGCCACATCTCCACTGCCGAGAGCGCGGAGATAATCCGCCGCGCCAAGGCCGAGGGCCTCGATATAAGCTGCGAGACCGGGCCGCACTACCTGCTTCTCTCGGACGCCGACCTCCAGGAGGATGGACGCTTCAAGATGAACCCACCGCTCCGAAGCGAGGCCGACCGCCGCGCGCTTATCGACGCGCTGCTCGACGGGACGATAGACATGATAGCCACCGACCACGCCCCGCACTCGGCTGAGGAGAAGTCGCGCTGGCTCGAGGGCAGCGCCTTC
>URDK01000098.1 GCA_900546485.1 uncultured Eubacteriales bacterium | reverse complement strand
CTCGACGCGGCCCTCGGCGGTCTCGGGGATGCCGCTCTCGTCGAGCGCGAGGCCGACGACCACGCCGCCGTACTTCTTCACCAGCGGGAACACCGCGGCCATGCTCTCGGCCTTGGCGCTCACGGAATTTATCATCGGCTTGCCGTTATAACGCCGCATGGCGCGCTCGAGCGCGGCGGGGTCCGAGCTGTCGAGCTGCAGGGGCAGGCCCGTCACGCTCTGGAGGGCGCAGACCGCGCGCTCTAGCATCTCGGGCTCATCCACGCCGGGCAGGCCGACGTTCACGTCCAGGATGTGCGCGCCCGCGTCTTCCTGCGCGGCGCCCTCGGCAAGGATGTAGTCCATGTTGGCGCTGCGGAGCGCCTCCTTGAGCTTCGGCTTGCCCGTCGGGTTTATGCGCTCACCCACTATGACCGGGGCGGGACCTATCTCCACCGCCGTCGAGAAGGAGGAAACGACGGTGCGGCGCTTCCTCATCTGCGGCTTGAAGGGCAGCTCGCGGCACTCGCGGACCAGGGCCGCAATATGCTCCGGCGTGGTGCCGCAGCAGCCGCCGAGGAGCTGTGCGCCGGTCTCGGCTATGGCCCTCATGCCCCGGGCGAAGTCCTCCGGTCCGAGGTCAAACACCGTCTGCCCGTCCACGGAGCGCGGGAGGCCCGCATTCGGCGCGGCGGCGACGGGCAGGCTGGCTGCGGCGGCCAGGCGCTCGGCTATCGGCAGCATCTCCGCCGGGCCGAGGCCGCAGTTGAGGCCCAGGGCGTCCACGCCCAGGCCCTCGAGCAGAGCTGTAACCGATTCCGGCGTGCCTCCGGTGAGCAGCCGAGCCTTTTCGTCGTAGGCCGCCGTGGCGATTATTGGAAGGTCGCAATTCTCCTTGACTGCGAGGACGGCGGCCTTGAGCTCATAGCTGTCGCCCATCGTCTCAATGACGACAAGGTCGGCGCCGGCCTCCGAGCCGTATCTCACGACCTCCGCAAAGAGCGAGACGGCGTCCTCAAAGTCGAGGTCGCCGAGGGGCTTGAGGAGCTTGCCCGAGGGGCCGATGTCGAGGGCGACCCAGGAGTTTTCCTCACGTCCGCATGCCTTTTGCGCCGATTTTGCGATGTTTACGGCGGATTTGACAACTTCCTCAAGCGGAAATTCGCCGTCCGCCGGATACTTGAGCCGGTTGGCGCCGAAGGTGTTGGTGTATATGATGTCCGCGCCCGCGTCGAGGTAGGCACGGTGCAGGCTCTCTATCCGCTCCGGGTGCAGTATATTCCAGGTCTCCGGCTGCTCTCCGGGGCGAAGGCCCATCTTTTGCAGGCTCGTGCCCGTGCCGCCGTCCAGGAACAGCCGCCTTTTGCCCAATATTTGCCTTATATCCATGTCACTGTCTCCTGAATTCGCAGTCTTGTTTGTCGCAGCTCCCACAGCCCGCAGCCGTGCAGCCCTCCGTTTCCGCTATGCCTATCACGGCCGTCACGGATTTCATGGGCGCGAGCATGAGGCTGTCCGTCACTGTGAGGCCGATACGCCGCGCCGTATCCAGCACCCGCGTGATGTCGCGCTGGTGCTCTATCGAAAAGTCGCCGTAGCCCGGGCTGAACCGGGGACGCAGGCGGAGACCGGCGGCATCGGCCTCGGCGCGCAGGGCTTCGTTCTGCTCGTCGCAGCAGTCCTCTATGAGCGCCGCGGCGGCGGCCTGTGCTGCGGCGGCCTCGCTCACGCGGCCAAGAGCCGTGAGCTTTGATATCAGCCGATCTACTCCCGCGCCGAGCGTGGCCGCGAACAGATAAGCGCCCGCGCAGCCGTCGAGATTCCGGCGGAGCGCGGCGCTTTTTATGCATATGCCGCCTATGGAGAGCGTATTTTCAGCCGGGAAGCTCAGCGGCATCCGCCGGTAAACGCACCTTGGCTCCGCCGCCTCGCGCACCTGGGCTTCGGCGCGCTCTATCATTCTGAGCGCCTCACCCTCGGGACGCGCGCCGTTTTTGTAGCCGAGGTAGCGGTATATCTCCCGCCAGTTGGGCTCCCTCGTCACTTGAGCAGCTCCGAGAGGCTGTCGTGTATGCCGCGGGCGACCTCGGGCTTGTTCATGGTGAACACGTGGATGTGGTTCACGCCGTTGGCGATGAGGTCTATTATCTGGCCCGTGGCGTAGGCTATGCCCGCCTGGCGCATAGCCTCGGGATTTCCGCCGAAACGGTCGACGACGGCCTTGAACTTCTCCGGCAGGAAGTTGCCCGAGAGCTGGGTAATGCGCGTGACCTGCTTGGCGTTGGTCACGGGCATGATGCCCGCGACGACGGGGACGTCTATGCCGCGCTCGCGGATGCGGTAGAGGAAGTTATAGAAGATGCTGTTGTCGAAGAACATCTGCGTGATGAGGAACTCGCAGCCGGCGTCCACCTTCTCCTTGAGGTGCTCTATGTCCGCGACCTTGCCGCCCGCTTCCGGGTGGCCCTCGGGATAGCAGGCGCCTCCGACACAGAAGTCGCCCTGGGCCTTTATGTCGCGCACCAGCTCAGCGGCGTAGGCGTAGTCATGTGCCGTCGGGCCCTCGGGCGGGATGTCGCCGCGCAGCGCGAGGATGTTCTGCACGCCGTGCTCGCGCAGCTTTGCAAGCACCTGTGCGACCTGTTCTCTCGTGGAGGACACGCAGGTGAGGTGCGCCAGAGACTCCACGCCCAGGCGTCCAGAGATGTCCGAGGCCAGCTTCACGGTATAGTCGCTGGTCTCCCCGCCCGCGCGGTAGGTCACGCTCATGAACGCGGGCTGAAGCTCGGATATGGTCCTCGCCTTCTCCGCTACCGCCTCGTAGGTATCTCCACCGCGGGGCGGGAAGACCTCGTAGGTCAGCGTCACTTTGTCCTCTTTGAGTATGTCGCTTATCTTCATTTCCGCTTCGTTCCCTTCAAAAAATTACTGATTAAATAATATATCACAGCCATTTCCAAAACGCACGAATTTTTTCAAGTACGTTAAATTTTTGATTTTCCCTCTTCCATTTTCCGGCGTACTGGTTTATACTTGTGGTATGGCCACAGAAACATCTTTGAAAGGCACGGTGATTTGATTTGGCAGTTCCACACTATGACGCAGTAGTCATCGGCGCCGGCAACGGCGGTCTCGCCGCGGCGCTCACGCTGGCGGACGCCGGCAAGCACGTCCTGCTTGCTGAGCGGCACAACCTCCCCGGCGGCTTCGCCACCAGCTTTGTCCGCGGACGCTTTGAGTTCGAGGCCTCGCTGCACGAGCTCTGCGACTTCGGCACCCCCGGCAACAGCGGCAACCTCTACGCCCTCTTTGAGGAGCTCGGCGTCCTGGACAAGATAGAATTCGTCACGGTCCCCGAGGCTTACAGGGTCATCACGCTCGACACCGGCGAGGACTATTCCATGCCCTTCGGCGTGCAGAACTTCATCGACAAGATGGAGAGCTACGTCCCCGGCAGCCGTGAATCGACCACCACTTTCTTCGCCCTCGCCGACGAGTGCCGCAGGGCCATGGCCTATCTCACCCAGATGCGCGGCAATCCGGACACCGCGGTGCTCAAGAGCGAGTACCCCAACTTCATGCGCGTCGCCGCCTACCCCATCGACAAGGTCCTGAACGCCATAAAGATGCCCAAAAAGGCGCAGGAGATAATCAACGTCTACTGGTCCTATCTCGGCACGCCCGAGGACCAGCTGAGTTTCCTGCACTACGCCCTGATGGTGAACCTCTATATCACCCACGGCGCGCAGATACCCAAGAACCGCTCCCACGGCATAAGCTGCGCCCTGGCGGACACCATCCTCGAAAAGGGCGGCGAGATATGGTACAACTCCGAGGTCGAGCACATCATCACGAAGGACGGCAAGGTCGCCGGCGTCCGCTTCGCAGACGGCAAGGAGGTCGCCACTGAGCACGTCGTCAGCAACGCCTCCCCGCACCTCGTCTACGGCAGGATGGTCGACCCCAAGGACATACCCGAGGAGGAGCTCAAGCTCGCGAATGCCCGCGGCCTCGCCGGGCGCGGCGTCTCCATGTTCCTGGGCCTCAACAAGTCCCCCGAGGAGCTGGGACTGCACGATTACAGCTACTTCATCTACCACTCTCTCGACACCACGGCCGAGTTCAACGGCATGGAAAGCATAGAGAACCCCGCACAGGTCACGGTCTGCCTCAATGCGGCCCTGCCCGACTGCTCGCCCAAGGGCACGACCATACTCTACTTCACCTCGCTTTACTTCTCCGACTTCTTCGGCGGCCTCGCCAACGCGGAGAACTACTTCGACATAAAGGAAAAGATGGCAAACTGCCTCATAGACGGCTTCGAGCGCGCGACCGGCGCGAAGATACGCGACGCCATAGAGGAGATAGAGGTCGGCACGCCCGTGACTTACGCCCACTACACCGGCGCGCCTCAGGGCGCCATCTACGGATATCTGCTCACGGGGCTCGACAACATGATGCCGCGCATCATGTGCATGTACAACGAAAAGCACCTGCCCGGCCTGCACTTCTGCGGCGGGCACGCCATGCGCGGCTCCGGCTTCAACTCGTCCTACCAGTCCGGCAACCTCGCCGCCAAGTTCACGCTCATGGATATGCAGAAGGAGGCTGAGTAATATGAATGTCAAGGTCGGACTTATCGGCGTATTCGACATGCTGAAGTTCAAAAACCTCCGCAAGAACCGCGCGGAGATGATAGCCTCCGCCGAGGCAAAGCCCCTGCCCGGCACCTACCGCGTGAACGAGCTGGCCAAGAGGCTGCACCCCACGGCGCAGCACCTCAAGATAGCTGAGATCGTTGACGAGACGCACGACGCCAAGAGCTTCATCCTCGTCCCCGACAAGGACAGCGGCACGACCGAGCTCGCCCCCTTCAAGGCGGGCAGCTACATCAACGTCCGCACCGAGCTCGCGGGTTCCGTCGCGCGGCGAACCTACTCCCTCTCCTCCAGTCCCAAGGAGGCGCTTGAGGGAAAATACCGCATCACCGTCAAGCTCAAAGAGGGCGGCTTCCTCTCCGCCTGGCTGCACAACGAGGCCAAGGTGGGCGACACGCTCACGGCAACCGAGCCCGGCGGACACATCACCCATTCCGGCATCCGCGACTGCAGGCACGTCGTGGCGCTCGCGGGCGGCAGCGGCATCACTCCCTTCATGTCCATGGCCAAGGCCATAGACGAGGGCACCGAGGACTTCGAAATGACCCTGCTCTACGGTGCGAGGACGGAGGCCGACCTAGTGTTCCGCGCTGACTTCGACGCCATAGCGGCGCGCTGCCCCAAGGTGAAGGTCGTGTACGTGCTCAGCGAGGAGAATAAGGAGGGCTTCGAGGCGGGCTTCATCTCGGCGGAGCTCATCAAAAAGTACGCCGGCGCGGAGCCTTACAGCATCTACGTCGTGGGTCCCGGCGCGATGTGCGACTTCCTCGACAAGGAGCTGCCCAAGCTGGGCCTTGCGCAAAAGTACATCCGCATGGAGCGCACCGAGGACGTCTACGACGCGGGCGAGGCCAAGAGCTACACGCTGACCGTACACTACCGCGACGAGCTGCACACCATCCCCGCCAGAAGCGACGAGACGGTGCTCACCGCCTTTGAGCGCGCGGGGCTCGCCGTAAACAACAAGTGCCGCGTCGGCTACTGCGGCTTCTGCCGCAGCCGTCTCGTGAAGGGCGAATACCACGCCAACCGCTACGAGCAGCTGCGCATAGCCGATAAGCAGTTCCACTACTTCCACCCCTGCTGCTCCTACCCCATGTCGGACATGGAGATAGAGGTGTACAGCAAATAATCCTGCTTTTACGAAATGCAAAAAGCCGCCCCGTTTGGGGCGGCTTTTTCGGCCTTTTTATCAAAGAAGCAGCCAAATCATCAGAGGCATCGTGAGCGCGGACAGCACCGTGCCTATGAAGACGCATTCGGAGGCGTAGCCCTCGTCGCGTCCAGCCTCTATGGCGAAGATGGTGGCTATCATCGCCGTCGGCGCGGAGGATAGGACGACTATGACGCCGAGGAGCATCTCGTCCGTCACGAAAATCCGCGTCACCAGCCACACCAGCACCGGTGCAACCAGCAGCTTGACGGCCACGACCACAAACACCCGCCAGTTGCCCTTTGCGCCCTTGAGCGAAACGGAGCCGAGGCTGGTGCCGACTATCAGCATCGACATCGGTATCGTGGCCCCGCTCATGGTACCGAAGCAGTCCGCCACAAATTCGGGTATCTCTATCCCGCTCAGGAAGATGAGCACAGCCACGAAGGAAGCTACCAGCGGCGGCGCGAGGGCCTTCCGCAGCGTCAGGCCCTTCATTCCGCCGCGCACTGCGCCGTAGCCGACGGTGTAGGCCATGAGGTTGAAAGGTATGTTCGATATCGTAGCGATGAATATGCCGTCTGCGCCGTACATCGCCTCAATGACGGGAAAGCCAAGGAACACCGTATTCGCAAAAGTAACCGCGAAAAACGTTATTCCCTTGCGCTTCTCCCCCGGGCGGAGCACCTTTGCCGTCACCCAGCCCAGCACCGACATCACGGCGAACATCACCACAAAGCTCAGCAGGACAAAACCCACCTCGGCAAGACCCATCTCCATCTCCGTATTCATCACGGAGTAGAGTATCGTACACACCAGCAGCACGTTCATCACTATGCTGGAAAGGTGCTTGTTTGATTCCGGCCCCGTCACGCCGAGCTTGGCGCAGATGAAGCCGATAACCATTATAAATACCAATATCCCCATCTGGGATATGACTTCCGTCATGTCCATAACTTCCCTATTCCCCTTGACTCCCCTGTTTTTATATGTGCAGCAGCAAGGTCGCCAGAGTGAAATAGATGAGCAGCGACACGGCGTCGGTTATGGTGGATATCAGCGGACTTGCCATAACCGCGGGGTCTATGCCTATCTTCTCCGCCGCCATGGGCAGGGTGCTGCCCACGGCCTTGGCGAACATTACTACAAATATCAGCGTTACCGAGACGGTCGCCGCGACGAGCACCGTCACCTCCGTGTTTCCCAGCAGCATCCGGTCGACCAGGAGCATTTTCACAAAGTTCACCGCCGCCAGCGTGGCTCCGCAGGCCACGGCGACGCGTATCTCCTTCCAGACGACGTAGAGTATGTCCTTTGGCTCCGTGTCGCCCAGAGAGAGGCTTCGGATGACCGCCGTCGAGCTCTGCGAGCCCGAGTTTCCGCCCGTGCCCATAAGCATGGGTATGAAGCCCGTCAGCACCGCGCACTTCGAGAGCGCGTCCTCAAAGCCGGTGATTATCATGCTCGTGAAGGTCGCGGACAGCATCAAAAACATCAGCCAGGGTATGCGGCGCTTCCACATCTCCAGTACGCCCGTGCGCGAATACGGCTTATCCGAGGGCGCAATACCGGCCATGCGGTCGAAGTCCTCCGTGGCCTCCTCCTGCAGGACGTCGATGACGTCGTCGACCGTGACGATGCCAACGAGCCGGCCCTCCTTGTCGACTACGGGTATCGCCAGCAGGTCGTAGTCCGAGATGAGCTCCGCGGCCTCGACGCGCTCGTCCGTTGTCCGGCAGAAGATAACGTTCGTGTCCATGATGTCCTCTATGACCGCCTCGTCATCCGAGAGCAGCAGGTCCTTCACGGTCACGACGCCCTCCAGTTTCCGGTCCGCAGAGGTGACATAGCAGACGTAGATGGTCTCCTTGTCCTCGCCTATGCGGCGGATGCGGGCGATGGACTCGCGCACGTTCATGTACTTTTTGAGGTCCACGAACTCGGCGGTCATTATGCTGCCCGCCGAGTCATCCGGATACTTCAGGTACTGGTTTATAAGGTTGCGCGTGGCGGGCGTCGCGTTGCGCATGACGCGCTTGACGATGTTCGCGGGCAGCTCCTCCATCATGTCGACCGCGTCGTCGACGTACATGTCCTCGATGATGGCGGCCAGCTCCGTGTCCGTGATGGAGTTGATTATTACCTCCTGCTCCTGCGCGTCCAGCTCCGCGAAGACCTCCGCGCCCCGCTCCTTCGAAAGGAGGCGGAACACGGTGGCCATGCGCTTGCTGTCCTCCTCGCCCAGCTCGGTGAGGAATTCAGCGATATCAAATTCGTTCATATCCTCCAGCTCAAGCTGGAGTGCCTTCATCCGGTGCGCCTCCAACAGCTCGAAAAGGTGCTCCCGGCGAAGCTCGGTGCTGTTCTCCTCCAAACCCGCTCACCGCTCCCCAGAGTTGAATATCAGATGCCGAGGTACTCCTTCTGTGCCTCGCTCATGTCGTCTATCTCCACGTTCATGGACGCCAGCTTACGGCGGGCCACGGCCTTGTCTATCTCCTCGGGCACCTTGAGCGGAGCGCAGGGCAGGAAGCCGCGGTTCTTCGCAAGATACTCTGCGGAGAGCGCCTGGATGGCGAAGCTCATGTCCATGATCTCGGCCGGGTGACCGTCGCCCGCGGCCAGGTTCACGAGGCGGCCCTCGGCGATGACGAAGATGGTCCTGCCGTTAGGCAGCTCGTAACCGGTTATGTTGTGGCGGGCCTCATAGCTCTTTACTGCGTACTCATGCAGCCCGGCCATGTCTATCTCGACGTCAAAGTGGCCGGCGTTGGTGAGAATGGCGCCGTCCTTCATGAGCCCGAAGTGCTCCTTCGTTATTATGTCGCAGCAGCCGGTGACGGTGCAGAAGATATCGCCCACCTTTGCAGCCTCGCGCATGGGCATGACCTCATAGCCGTCCATGACGGGCATGTTGATATCCATCAGCACCAGGTCGGGGCGGCAGTCGGCGAACAAGGCGACGGCCTCCTCTCCGTTCCAGGCGTGCAACAGGTCGTAATCACGGCGCAGCAACACCTCGACGAGCTTATAATTACTCGGATTA
>URDK01000097.1 GCA_900546485.1 uncultured Eubacteriales bacterium | reverse complement strand
AGGTGGACGAAACTTTCATTCGCGCTGCGCGCAAAAAAGACGCCCCGAGGGGCGTCTTTTTTTTACCATTTATTCTCCACGCGCTCGGCGAAGCCGGGGAAATCGCGGACGCGTATCTTGCGGCCGTCGTCGAGGACGGCGGTGCCGGTGAAGCGGCCGAAGACCTGGTGCTGGTCGCTCTTGAGCAGCTTGAAGTCCGTGCAGGCCGCGCGGTCGAGCACGGGACGGAAGTCCATCTCAAAGCGGCTGTCGTCGCTCGAGAAGGTCCAGGGCGACATGTAGTCGAACTCGCCGCCGCGGCGGGGGATGTTGAAGGTCACGCGGCTGAGCTTGTGCGCCTTCCCCTCGTAAAAGAGCATGTTCTCCGTCGCGACCGAGTTGTCGCCGAAGCCGTAGCCTATGTTCCAGCCGAAGGGCACGCCGTCCACCGCGCCTGAGGCGCTGCCCCAGTACCAGGTGTTGTGATAGGTCCACACGCCGCGGCCCCAGTCGAGCACGGCAAAGGCCGTCTCCGGCTCGAACTCAAAGCGCCGTCCACGCACGCTGACCCAGCCGGAAGCGCGCATACAGTTTATCTTCTGGTTGAAGTAGAAGTGGCCGCGCTTGTGGAAGGGCGTGCAGATGACCATGCTCTCGGGCGGCTCGTCCGTGAGCAGGATGCGGCCCTCGATGGGGCGGCCGCCGGCGAAGTTCTCCATCTTGAAGATGAGCAGCCTGCCCTCGTCGGTGTGGCGGAAGGCAAGCTCGTAGCCCTTGCCGGAGACCGCAACATCACCGGTCTGCGAACTCTCGGGCAGCTTGCGGCGGCCCATCGGGAAGGCGCACATGGGCGAGAGCGTCTGCTGCCAGTGGTTCTCGAAGTCGAGGAAGGAGATGGAGTCCATGCCCATGTAGCCGTTGTCGGCCACAGTGAGCGCGACCGCGCAGCGGCCGTTGTTGATGAGGTAGTAGTCCCACTCCTTGATGCGGTAGGCCGGGGCCTTTACGTCCGCGCGGCGGTAGATGGGAAGCAGCCTCTTTGCAAAGCCGGGCTCGGCAATGTTGCCCTTGCTGTCGAGCAGAGGCCGGGGCCGGGTTATTTCATGCTGTCTCATATACCGCGCTCCTTTCGTTGCAGCCGGATGTCGCGCCCGTGGAAGGTCAGAAGGAGGTATTCGCCCTCCAGCCTGGACATTATCTGCGGGCCGTATTTGCGCTCGAGCTCGTCCATCGTGCAGTTTGTGCTGATTATGGTGGGCCTGGCGCTGTTCAAACGTGTGTTTATGAGCTGATACAGCGCGGAGACAGAGAAGGAAGTCACCATCTCCGTGCCGAGGTCGTCGAGTATCATGAGGTCGCAGCCGAGGTACTCCCGCACGCGGGAGGCCGCCGCGGCGCTCTCCTCGCCGTCGCGCGAGAAGCGCTGCGTCTCAAAGGCCGAGAGGGCCGCCGCCGCTGATTCATAGGCCACGGAGCAGCCGCGCTCCGCCACCACCCGCGCTATGCAGGCCGAGAGATAGGTCTTGCCGAGGCCGGGGCCGCCCATGAAGATGAGGTTGGCCGAGCCCTTGCCGAAGTTTTTGGCGTACTCCCGGCAGGTGTCGCAGATGAGAGACATGCACTCGCGCGGCGATTCCCCCGTGACGGGGTCGGGCGCCGGGTCGTACCAGCCGAGGTCGAAGCGCTCAAAGCTCTCCTGCCCGCCGTGGAGGAGGGTGCTCAGCTCGTCTGTGAGCTCGCGCTTGTAGAGCTTTTTCAGGCAGCTGCATATGCTCGTGTCCTTTATGCCGGTGTCGTGGCAGTCGGGGCAGGAGTAGATCTCGTCCGTGTAGTCGGCGGGGAAGCCGGCAGAGACGAGGAGCTCCGCGCGCTCGGCCTGGAGGGCCAGATTCTCGTCGCGGAGCGCGCCGAGCCGCTCCTTCGCCGCGCTCGAGCGGTCCATCGCAAGGCGCGCGAGCTCTATCATCTGCATGCGCAGCCGGCGGTCCAGCTCGCTCAGCCGGGGCAGGCGGGCGTAGGCCTCCTGAGTGCGCCGCCGCTGCTCGGCGGCGTTTTCCTCGCGCTGGCGCGCCAGACGCTCCCGCGCCCGGGCCAGAAGCTTTCCGTTATATTCCATGCCTGCCGCCTCCCTTCATTCAGCCTCCGCGGACCTTGTCGTATATCTTCTTCATTCGCTCCAGATCGCCCGCGCCGGAGCTGGCCGGGCGCTCGGTCCTGGGCTTGGCCGCCGAGCGCCGGGGCGCGTCGCCCCGCTCGATCTCCTCCCGGCTGTGCAGGCCCTTGTCGTGCCAGCTGAGGACTATCTTGTTCATGTAGCTCCATTTGAGCTGGCCCGTGTTCGTGACCGTGCGGTCATAGGCGAGGGCCAGAGCCTCGGCTCCGAAGCCCAGCTCCAGCCAGCTCTCCACATATTTGCGCTCCGAGGGCGCGAGGGGGCGGCCCGAGATGCCCAGGGCGCGCTTCACGCCCTCCATCTCGTCGCGCAGCCGGGCGCGGGAGCGGATGTATTCCTCCGCCTGTTCAAAGGTCATTATCTCGCGGTTGGCCCAGATGTAGGCCTCTTTTTCTATGTCCCGCATCCGCGGCACGCGGCCGGGGCCGTATTTGAGCCGCGCCTCGTCGGCGCAGTGGTGCATGAGCTCCATGATGACGTCCACGGGCAGACCGAGGTAGTCGTATATCCCGAAGAGCGTGCGCGTGTCCGCGCCGGAGAGCGTGTGGCCCAGCAGGCGCTCCGCCTCCGCGAGCACGCCGCGGAAGGCCGGGTCCTCGCCCGAGCGGCGCACGACCTCCTCGGAGGTGTATTCGGGCAGCTCCTGGGCGGGTGGTACGCGTCCCTCCCCGGCGGAGAGCAGGCCCATGCCGCGCAGCCGAGCGGCGGCCGCGGCGAGGCGCTTGCCGTCCATGCCGAGCGCGGCGGAGAGCTCCGCATCGGGCGCCTCGCCCCGGCGCAGGAGGTATATGTACAGCAGGGCGCTGTCGCCGTCGCCCGCCGATATAAGCTTGTCCGCGTCCGCAGCCGGCAGCGCGCAGACATTGGCGCTCAGCCGGTAGCTCTTCTCTCCCATGTGCAAACATATCCTTATCCAAGTTTGGACATACATTCTATCATTTTTTTTGACTTGTAGCAAGGGGCATGCTTGTGCTATAATAGGTTCCGTATGTAATCAAATTGTAATTCTTCTTCTCACGGGAGATAAGCCATGCTCGAGGTATTGACTCCCGCACCGGGCGCGGAGGCACTCATCGCCGCCGTGCAGAGCGGGGCGGACGCAGTTTGCATACGCTTTGGCGGCGCAGGGGCGCGCGGATTCACGCAAAGTGAATTCGCGAGGTCCGTGCGCTATTGCCGCATACGCGGCTGCCGGGTATACGCGGAGCTGGACACGCTGGTCGCGGATTCCGAGATGGGCGCGGCGGCGGACTTCGTCCGCAGCGCCTGCGAGGCCGGAGTGGACGCCGTGATAGCCGAGGACTGGGGCTTCATAGCCGCGGCCAGGGCCGTGGCGCCGCTGATGCGGGTGTTCGCGGGGCCGAGGCTGGGCATACACAACGCGGCGGGACTGGAGGCAGCGGCGCAGCTGGGCGTGGCCCGGGTCATGCTGCCGGCCGAGCTGCCGATGGAGGACATCGCGGCCCTGGCGCGGCGCAGCAGCGTGGAGCTGGGCGTTACGGTGCAGGGCGCACTGTGCTCATCCTGGGAGGGCCAGTGCTACCTCGCGGCCGTGAACGGCCGGGGCAGCGCCAACCGGGGAGACTGCCCGGGGCTCTGCCGGGAGCGCTATTCCCTCGGCGGGCGGATGGACGACTATCCGCTCAGCCTCAAGGACATGAGCGGGCTCGACTATATCCCGGAGTTTGAGGGCCTCGGCATAGCCTGTGCCTTTGTGGGCAGGGGCATCCAGCGCCCGGAGCAGCTTGCGAAGCTCACAGAGATCTGCGTCAAGTGCGTGCGCGACGGGAGAAAGCCCCTGGCCGCGGAGGCCGACGAGCTGGAGCTCATCTTCACCGGACGCGAGAGTACCGACGCCTATCTGCGCGGCGCGCTGGAGGAGGACATGCTCTCGCTGCCGGGGCAGCCTGACCGTGACGCGACGCGCGCGATGAACGCCGTTCGAAAGGGCTACGCCGATACGGAGCTCAGGCGCGTGAAGGTGGAGTTTTTCGCGCTCATCCAGCAGGGGAGGCCCTTCCGCAGCGGCATACAGGATGAGGACGGCAACCGCGCCGTCTGGAACGGTCCGGAGCCGATGCAGGCCGTGGGCCAGCCGCTGAGTCAGAGGTCCGTCGAGGCTGAGTTCCGGCGCACCTCGGGCACGCCCTACGCCTGCGAGCGGGTGAACGTCATGCTCGGGCCCGGGCTGATGCTGCCGGAGGGATTTTTGCAGCAGGCGAGGCGGGAACTCATCCACAGCCTCACCGCCAAGCGCGCGGAGCCGCCGGAGCTGCGTACGGGACGCCTGCCCATCCCCATGGGCGGCAAGCCCCCCGCCGACAGGCTCACCCCCATATTTGAGGTCATGCACGCCGAGCAGCTCACGAGCGAGCTCGCTGAGCTCGGTCCCGGCTACATATATGCGCCGCTCTCCGTCCTCGCCGAGGACCCGGAACGGCTGGAGCCCTTCATGGCCGCGGGCGCGACGCCTGTGGCGGTCCTGCCCCGCATCATCCGGGACTCCGAGCTGCGCGAGACGGCGCAGCTGCTGGGCCGGGTGCGCTCCGCGGGGGTCACCCAGGCGCTGGTCGGAAATCTGGGCCATGTGGCGCTCACGCGCATGGCCGGCATGGACGCGCGCGGGGACTTCTCGCTCAACATCTTCAACTCATATTCGATGGACATAGCCGCGAGCGCGGGCCTGCTCTCCGTCACGGCGTCCTTTGAGCTGACGATGGAGCAGATAAAGCAGTTATCCAAGCCGCTCGATACGGAGATAATAGTATACGGACGCCTGCCCGTCATGCTGACGGAGCGTTGCCTCATCAAGACCAGCGCGGGCCGCTGCGCCTGCTCCACGCCCTCGCGCATGAGCGACGACTTCGGCGGCGTGTACCCCGTGCTGCGCGAGGCCGTGTGCCGCAACGCGGTCTACGGCCCGATGAAGGTGTTCCTGGCCGACAGGCTCGACGAGGTGCTGCGCGCCGGAGTGCGCGGGATGCGGCTGATGTTCACCAACGAGGGCGCGCGCGAGTGCGTCGAGGTGGCCAAGAGCTTCCTCGGCAAGAGCGAGTACAGGCCCAACGGCCTCACGCGCGGACTTTATTACAGAGGTGTTGAATAAATGGGCATAATACTGGCCTCGGGCTCGCCCCGGCGGCGTGAGCTGCTGGAGATGCTGGGCCTGAAGTTCGAGATACGTCCCGCGCGCGGCGGGGAGCACCCGCCCGAGGGCGCGGGGCCCGAGGAGACCGTCCTCGCTCTCGCCTCGGCGAAGGCTGAGGAGATAGCGGAACACTCTGCGGAAAACGACGTCATAATAGCTGCGGATACCATAGTCTGGCTGGACGGGAAGCTCCTCGGCAAGCCGCACGACGAAGCGGACGCGGCGCGGATGCTCCGTTCGCTCTCCGGCCGGGAGCACGAGGTGTGGACCGGCGTGGCGCTCATAAGGGGCGCCGAGCGCGTCAGCGGCGCGGAGCAGACCTTCGTGAAGTTCCGGGAGCTCTCGGACGCGGAGATAGCCGACTACATAGCCACCGGGGAGCCCATGGACAAGGCCGGGGCCTACGGTGCGCAGGGCTATGCCTCGCTCTTTGTGGAGGGCATAAGGGGAGATTTCTTCAACGTCATGGGCCTGCCGCTGTGCAGGCTGGGCAAAATGCTCGGTAAATTGGGTGTGAAGCTGCTTTGAAAGAATATCTGAAGAAAAACGGCATAAGGCTCGGCGTCGTCATCCTCGCCGTCGTGCTCGTCGCGCTGCTGGCGGGGCGGGTCATGGGCGGCCGCGCGGACTTTTTGACGAACGCCATCGTCACGGTGCGCGAGCCCATACGTCAGGCGGCGAGCTCGGTCGCGGACTGGCTGGACAACCTCTACGGCTATCTGTTCGAGTACGAGCAGCTCAAGGCCGAGAATGAGTCGCTCAAGATACAGCTGGCCGAGGCGCAGGAGGAGGCCCGTTCCGGGCGTGACGCCCTGGATGAGAACGAGCGCTTCCGGAACCTGCTGGGCTTTGCCGAGAAGCACTCGGACTTCGTGTTCGAGTCGGCGCGCATCGTCTCCTGGAGCGCCTCGAACTGGGGCTCCAGCTTCACGATAAACAAGGGCGAGAAGAACGGCCTTGAGGTGGGCGACTGCGTGGTCAACGAATACGGCGCGCTGGTCGGACAGATATCCGAGCTGGGCGAGAGCTCGGCCACGGTGCGCACGCTCATCGACGTGGACACCAGTATCGGCGCCCTGGTCGGCGCGGACGGCTCTGCGGCGATGCTCATGGGCGACTATACGCTCATGCGCCAGGGTCAGGTCAAGGTCACCTGGCTGACCGAGGGCGCGCAGCTCTTCCTCGAGGACGACGTGCTGACCTCCGGCTCCGGCGGACTCATACCGCAGGGCATAGTCATAGGCAGCGTCGCCTCCATTCAGAGCGAGGCCGGCGGCCAGACCGAATACGGCATAATCGAACCCGCCGTGGACCTCGACACCCTCGTGCAGGTGTTCATCATCAAAGAATTCGACGTGGTCGAGTGACCCGTCACGCGGAGGCCTTGCCATGCTCTGGGACCTGATAAACCGGGAAAAGCTGCGCCGCGCGCTGCTCTACCTGCTTTATATACTCCTGTGCCTGCTGGCGCAGGACTCCATATTCGCGAGCCTGCCGCTCTTCGGAGTGAACATGTTCTTCCTGCCCGCCGCGGTCATGGCGATAGGCATGTTTGAGGACGGCGTATGGGGCGCGGCCTTCGGCCTCGTCCTCGGCTTTCTCACGGATATCAGCTACAACAATACGGCCCTTTTCGTCGCCGTGTTCCCCATACTGGGATTCTTCGCGGGGATACTCTCACGCTGGCTGGTGAACAAAAGGCTGTTCGCCTACATGCTCGTCAGCACCGCGGGCTGTGCTTTCACCGCGTTTTGTCAGATGTTCGGTCTGCTGCTCAAGGGGCACGAGTTCGGCTCCATGCTCTGGACCGCCATTATTCAGGTGCTGTGGTCCCTGCCGATGACCGCGGCGCTGTACTTCCCATGCAAGGCGATAGCGAGAAAGAAAATCTAGCTTCGCCGCCGTTCCAGCGAAAGGATAAGCCATGAAAAAACTAGTAAGCACAGGCAGGCTCTTCGCCTTCGGCGTCCTGGTCGTCGCGCTCATAGCGCTGTGCGTGGCGACGCTCTACAAATTACAGATAATAGAGGGCGCGGCCTATTATGAGGAGAGCCAGAACAACCTGGTCTCGAATCAGACCGTAACCGCCGCGAGGGGCAACATACTCGACCGCTACGGCCGCGTGCTCGTCTCGAACCGTGAGTGCTACAACCTCAAGATAAGCGACACGCGCCTCTTCTCCGACGAGGTGGAGGACCCCAACGCCATCATCCTCGAGATGATAAACATGGTCGAGGCCGCGGGCGAGACCTATATCGACGACCTGCCCATCACCAAGGAGCCGCCCTTCGAGTACACGGAGATGACGGCCCTGCAGCGCACGCTGCTCACGGCCTACCTCGAGAGCAAGGGCCTCGACGAGGACACCAGCGCCGTGGAGCTCATGAGCTACTTCCGCAGCCGCTACGAGATAGCCAACAGCTACAACGCCGAGGAGATGCGCAAGATAGCCAGCGTCCGCTACGCGCTCAACGTGCGCTACTCCATCAATACCAACCCCTACGTCTTTGTCGAGGATGCCTCGATAGACCTCATCTCCGACCTCATGGGCGTCGTCGGCAACGTCGTCGAGGTCGAGACCTCCTACGTCCGCGAATACAACACCCAGTACGCGGCCCATATCCTCGGCTACGTCCAGGCAATGAGCGAGGAGGACATGGAGAAGTATCGTCCCCAGGACGAGAACAGCGGCTACGACTACGACACAAAGGTCGGCCGCGACGGTGTGGAGTACACCTTTGAGAACTGGCTCCACGGCACAAACGGCGAGGCCCGCGTGACGCGTACATCCAGCGGCACGATAACCAGCACCGTATATACCGAGGACCCCGTCCCCGGCAACCACGTCTACCTCACCATCGACATACAGCTGCAGGAGGCCGTCGAGAGGATACTCGAGACAGGCATCTATGAGCTGCAGCTTGCCCGCAACGAGGACAACGCCAAGGCCGTTGCCGAGGGCAAGCCGGAGGATGTCAAGGAGGACATACAGGGCGGCGCCATAGTCGTCGTGGACGTCAAGACGGGCGAGCCGCTCGCCATAGCGAGCTACCCGACCTTCGACCTCTCCACCATCCTTGAGGATTACAGCGACCTGCTGGAGGCCGATTACGACCCGCTCTTCAACCGCGCGCTGATGGGCGCCTACGCCCCCGGCTCCACCTTCAAGCCCTGCACCGCCATCGCGGGTCTCACCGAGAACATCATCAACACCGAGACCCAGATAGAGTGTACCGGCATCTACAACAAGTACGCCGACCAGGGCTACGCCCCTGCCTGCTGGGTCTACACCCAGACTGACGGCATGATAACCCACGGCTTTGATAATGTCACCGAGGCCCTGAAGGATTCCTGCAACATCTTCTTCTACTCCGTGGCCGACAGCCTCGGCATACGCAAGCTGATGGAATACGCCGCCGACTTCGGCCTCGGCGAGAGCACGGGCATAGAGCTCACCGAGAGCACCGGCAATATGGCAAACCCCGACAACCACCTCAACTACGACGTGGACGAGTGGGTGGACGGCGACACGGTCCAGACCGGTATAGGCCAGTCCGACAGCCTCTTCACCCCGCTGCAGATCGCCGAATACTGCGCCGCCATAGCCAACGGCGGCACGCGCCACTCCGCTGCCCTTCTCAAGAGCGTCCGCAGCTACGACTACTCGCGCCAGCTCTACCAGAAGGAGACCGAGGTGCTCTCCACGGTCGACAGCGCCGACTACAACTGGGCCGCCGTGCAGCGCGGCATGTACCTCATGGCCAACGACATCTCCAGCTCGAGCAGCACCGTCTACTACGCGCTGGGCAACTACTCCTACAACGGCGTGAGCCTGCCCGTCGCGGCCAAGACCGGCACCTCCCAGCTCGGCGAGGACAAGACCAACAACGCCATCTTCATGTGCTATGCGCCCTTCGACGACCCCGAGATAGCCATCTCCATCGTGGTCGAGCGCGGTCAGTCCGGCGCGAACCTCTCCAAGATGGCCCGCAACGTGCTCGACGCCTACTTCAGCCTCGGCACCATCAATACCACGGCCGAGCGCGAGTACAGCCTGCTCAAGTGAACGCTTTCGTGCGGAAAATCGAGGAAATACGAAGAAATAAGTTGAAGTTTTCAGAGATGTGGCATATAATTAACATCTAAGGCATTTAAGCGAACGGACCGCCTCCGGCAGGACGCCGGAGGACCTGGAGGGAGAAAGAACATGAATATTGCGCTGCTGGCCGACGACGGCAAGAAGGAACTGATGGTCCAGTTCTGCATCGCCTACTGCGGCATTCTCAGCCGCTATTCCCTGTGCGGGACAGGCACCACCAGCAAAATGGTCTCCGAAGCCACCGGGC
>URDK01000096.1 GCA_900546485.1 uncultured Eubacteriales bacterium | reverse complement strand
AATTTTTCCGCCTTGTCCAGATCCGCCAGCAGCTGGGGATACATCTCCTCCCCGCAGGAAAAGTAGTGAGCAGCGGTATCCCTCCAGGCCGGATACGGCCCGAACTTTGCCACATAGCGGCTCAGGTTCCGGCTGGAGATATCCAGCGCATCGGTCTGGCCCTCGGGCTGGGCAAGCTCAGTCTGATGGGCCTGTTCCACCTTCTGCATCCGCTCCCGCAGATGCTTGGCGGGGGCCTTGTTGCCAAAAGCCAGATAAAGCGCGCCGCCCAGCAGGGGCAGAAGGCCGATCAGAACGATCCAGCCGATCTTATAAGCGCTGTTTTCATCCTTGCGCACCAGATACAGCACGATCAGGATGCTCAGCGCCTTCAGGGCACCGTTCAGCCAGACCCGCCCCGCCGTGAACGACCAGAATGCCCAGAGCAGCCAGAGCACCTGTAAAGCCACCAGCACCACTGTGATCGTGACACGGTTGAAGATGCGGTTGAAAAACTTGACGATGGGCAATCTGAACATGTGGTAACCCTCCCCTGCCGCCCACGGCGATTTTTGATGCTGTTAGTATAGCGCAGAGCGGAAGATTTTGCAAACAAAAAAGCGCCCACAACGGCTTTCCCCGCTATGAGCGCCTATTCAATCGTGGCAGAATTTTTCCCGAGGGTTGTCCGCTTATGCTTCCGCGTCCTCATAACCAACCAGCAGGCCGCCCAGCTCTGCATAATAGCTGCACAGACCGCCGCATTCGCTGATGTCCACCTTTGCTCCATCAAACACAGCCTTTACCATGTGCTTCAGGCGCTCGGCGGCGGCGGGATTGCCGCAGTGAGAGATATGGAGCCTGCCGTTGGTGTAGCCGTGCTCCTTGAGTTCCAGCACGATGCGTTCCAGCGCACCATGCTCACCACGGGTCTTGCAGAGAACATCCAGCTCTCCGGCCTCACTTGCCTGTCCGATGACCCGGATGCCCAGCATCCGCGCCACGGCGGCAACGGCAGGCTTCACGCGGCCGTTGCGGGCCAGGTTTGCCAGCGATTCCAGCGAGAACAGCAGGTGGGTGTGCTTTTTGTAAGCCAGAATTTCCTCGCAGACGGCGTCGAAGTCCATGCCGCTTTCCACCAGCTGCTGCAGCCGTTCGGCCAGCAGGCGGCACTCCGGCCCGGCGGACAGGCTGTCCAGCACAAAGACCTGAGCACCCGGGTGCTCTGCCTGATACTCTTCTGCGGCCAGCTGGGCGGCGTTGCAGCTGCCCGACAGGGTGCCGGTGATGGTGACGGCGAACACCTGCTCCGCGCCCTTCTCGGCCTTGCCGAGGCGGACGTAGGTGAGGTAATAGGAGCCGAGGATCATGTCCTGGGTCGGTACGGTGACAGGGTGGCCGTCCTGCGGGCGCAGGAGGTTGTTCGCCGAGAGCATGAGGATGCGGGCCTCGGCCTGCGCCTCTGCGGACAGGGGGACGTGGATAGCCATCTGGTCGCCGTCGAAGTCCGCGTTGTACGCGGTGCAGACCAGGGGGTGCAGCCTGAGGGCGCGGCCCTCGACCAGGATGGGCTCGAAGGCCTGGATGCCCAGGCGGTGCAGCGTAGGCGCGCGGTTGAGCAGCACGGGGTGCTCCTTGATGACCACGTCCAGCGCGTCCCAGACCTCGGTGCGCTGCTTGTCGACCATCTTCTTGGCGGACTTGATGTTGTTGGCAACGCCGTCCTCGACCAGCTTCTTCATGACGAAGGGGCGGAACAGCTCTATGGCCATCTCCTTCGGCACGCCGCACTGATAGATCTTCAGGTCGGGGCCGACGACGATGACGCTTCGGCCGGAGTAGTCGACGCGCTTGCCGAGCAGGTTCTGGCGGAAGCGGCCCTGCTTGCCCTTGAGCATATCGGAAAGGCTCTTGAGCGCGCGGGAGTTGGCACCGGTGACGGCGCGGCCGCGGCGGCCGTTATCGATGAGGGCATCAACGGCCTCCTGGAGCATGCGCTTCTCGTTGCGGACGATGATGTCAGGCGCATTGAGCTGCATGAGCCTCTTGAGGCGGTTGTTGCGGTTTATGACGCGGCGGTAGAGGTCGTTCAGGTCGCTGGTGGCGAAGCGGCCGCCGTCGAGCTGGACCATGGGGCGTATCTCGGGCGGGATGACAGGCAGAACGTCGATTATCATCCACTCGGGCTTGTTGCCGCTCAGGCGGAAGGCCTCGACGACCTCCAGACGTTTGACCAGCTTGGCCTTCTTCTGTCCGCCGGCGGAGGCGAGCTCCTCGCGCAGCTTCACGGAGAGCTCCTCGCAGTCTATCTGGGAGAGCAGCTTCTTGATGGCCTCGGCGCCCATTCCGGCGTCAAAGTCGTCCTCGTACTTCTCGCGCATGTCGCGGTACTCGCGCTCGGAGAGGATCTGGCACTTCTCCAGCGGCGTATCGCCCGGGTCGGTGACTATATAGGCGCCGAAGTACAGCACCTTCTCGAGTATCCTCGGGGTGATGTCGAGCAGCAGGCCCATGCGGGAGGGGATGCCCTTGAAATACCAGATGTGGCTCACGGGCGCGGCCAGCTCGATGTGGCCCATGCGCTCGCGGCGGACCTTGGCCTTGGTGACCTCAACGCCGCAGCGGTCGCAGATCTTGCCCTTGTAGCGGATCTTCTTATACTTGCCGCAGTGGCACTCCCAGTCCTTGGTGGGTCCGAAGATACGCTCGCAGAAAAGGCCGTCGCGCTCGGGCTTGAGGGTGCGGTAGTTGATGGTCTCCGGCTTTTTCACCTCGCCGTAGGACCAGGAGCGTATCATTTCAGGGGAGGCAATGCCTATTTTGATTGCGTCAAAGGGTGTGTAGCTCATGGCTTATTCCTCCTCCATATCAAGCTCGTCTCCGGAAAAGCCCGGGAAACTGTCGTCATCGTCGCCGTCTTCATCGTCCAGGCCGCCGAGCTCGAGCTCGTCCTCGGGGACGTTCTCGATGCTGAAGCCGGCTTCCTCTATCTCGCTGTCGTCGGCGCGGTAATCGTCGCGCATGCCGGGGATGTAGTCGTCCTCGTCGTCGTCCTTGAGCTCTATCTCGTCGCCGTTCTTGTCGAGGATGCGCACATCCAGGCAGAGGGACTGCAGCTCCTTCACGAGCACCTTGAAGCTCTCGGGCACGCCCGGCTGCGGGATGTTGTGGCCCTTGACGATGCTCTCGTAGGTCTTGACACGGCCCGTCACGTCGTCGGACTTGACGGTGAGTATCTCCTGCAGGGTGTAGGCCGCGCCGTAGGCCTCGAGGGCCCAGACCTCCATCTCGCCGAAGCGCTGGCCGCCGAACTGGGCCTTGCCGCCCAGAGGCTGCTGCGTGACGAGGCTGTACGGGCCGGTGGAACGCGCGTGGATCTTATCGTCGACAAGGTGGTGCAGCTTGAGGAAGTAGACATAGCCGACGGTGACGGCGTTGTCGAAACGCTCGCCGGTGCGGCCGTCGTAGAGGTAGCTCTTGCCGTCCTCACGCAGCCCCGCGAGCCTGAGGGTATCGCGGATGGTGGCCTCGTTGGCGCCGTTGAAGATGGGGGTGGCCACCTTCCAGCCCAGGGCCTGGGCGGCGTAGCCCAGGTGGACCTCCAGCACCTGACCGATGTTCATTCGGGAAGGCACGCCCAGGGGGTTCAGGACTATGTCCAGCGGGGTGCCGTCGGGCAGATAGGGCATATCCTCGCGCGGGAGTATGCGGGAGACGACGCCCTTGTTGCCGTGGCGGCCGGCCATCTTGTCGCCGACGGAGATCTTACGCTTCTGCGCTATATAGACCCTGACGACCTGGTTGACGCCGGGGCTCATCTCGTCGCCCGCCTCGCGGGTGAAGACCTTGACGTCGACTATGATGCCGCTCTCGCCGTGGGGGACCTTCAGTGAGGTGTCGCGCACCTCGCGGGCCTTCTCGCCGAAGATGGCGCGCAGCAGGCGCTCCTCAGCGGTGAGGTCCGTCTCGCCCTTGGGCGTGACCTTGCCGACGAGGATGTCGCCGCTCCTGACCTCGGCACCGACGCTGATGATGCCGCGCTCGTCGAGGAACTTGAGCGCGTCATCGCCCACGCCGGGGATGTCGCGGGTGATCTCCTCGGGTCCGAGCTTGGTGTCGCGCGCGTCGCACTCGTACTCCTCCACGTGGATGGAGGTGAACACGTCCTCCATAACGAGGCGCTCGTTGAGGAGGATGGCGTCCTCGTAGTTGTAGCCCTCCCAGTTCATGTAGCCGACAAGGATGTTCTTGCCGAGGCTGATCTCGCCGTGGCTGGTGGAGGGGCCGTCGGCAATGACGTCGCCCTTCGCCACGCGCTCGCCCGCGCCGACAACGGGGCGCTGGTTGATGCAGGTGCCCTGGTTCGAGCGGGAGAACTTGATGAGCTTATAATTCTTGATGTCGCCGGAATCGTAGCGGACGACTATGTTCGTCGCCGATACGCTCTCGACATAGCCGTCTTCCTCGGCGAGGATGGTGACGCCGGAGTCAACAGCGCACTTGTGCTCGATACCGGTGGCGACGATGGGGGCCTCGGTGGTCATCAGAGGCACGGCCTGGCGCTGCATGTTCGCGCCCATCAGGGCACGGTTCGCGTCGTCGTTCTCGAGGAAGGGGATCATCGCGGTCGCGATGGAGACCATCATGCGCGGGGAGATATCGACGTAGTCGACGCGCTCGCGGTCGACGTCGATGATCTCGTCGCGGTGACGGCAGGTGACACGCTTGTTCTTGAGGCAGCCGTTCTCGTCCAGAGGCTCAGTGGCCTGGGCGACGATGTAGCGGTCCTCAACGTCGGCGGTCATGTACTCGACCTCGTCGGTCACGAAGCAGTCCGGCTTGCGGACCTTGCGGAAGGGCGTGACGAGGAAGCCGTACTCGTTGACGCGGGCATAGCTCGCGAGGTAGCTGATGAGGCCGATGTTCGGGCCTTCGGGGGTCTCTATGGGGCAGAGGCGGCCGTAGTGGCTGTAGTGGACGTCGCGGACGTCGAAGCTCGCCCTCTCGCGGCTCAGGCCGCCGGGTCCGAGGGCCGACATACGGCGCTTGTGCGTCAGCTCGGCCAGGGGGTTTGTCTGGTCCATGAACTGGGAGAGCGGCGAGGAGCCGAAGAACTCCTTGATGGCCGCGGTCACGGGCCGGATGTTGATGAGGCTCTGGGGAGTGACGATGTCGAGGTCCTGCAGGGTCATGCGCTCGCGGATGACGCGCTCCATGCGGGAAAAGCCGATGCGGAACTGGTTCTGCAGCAGCTCGCCGACGCTGCGGACGCGGCGGTTGCCCAGGTGGTCTATGTCGTCCGCCGTGCCGATGCCGTGAGCAAGGCAGCAGAGATAGTTCACCGAGGCGAACATGTCGTCGACGATTATGTGCTTCGGGATGAGGATGTCTATATTGTCCTTAATGGCCTCTTTGAGCTCCTCGCCCTGGTACTGCTCCATGAGCTGACGCAGGATGATGAGCCTGACCTTCTCGTGCACGCCGACCTCTTCGGGGTCGAAGTCCACGAAATGGGCCATGTTGACCATGCCGTTGGTAAAGACGCGCACGTCCCTGCCGTCGGCTCGGAGCATGACGTCCGTGACGCCGCACTCGTCGAGGTACTCGGCCCTCTCACGGGTGAACACCTCGCCCGGCTCGGCGATGAGCTCGCCGGTCACGGGGTCGGCAACGGGGGCGGCCAGCTGGTGGCCGATGAGCCTGCCGGCGAGGCCGAGCTTCTTGTTGAACTTGTAGCGGCCGACGGAGAAGAGGTCGTAGCGGCGGCGGTCAAAGAACAGGCCGTCGAGCAGCGTCTCGGAGGTCTCGACCGTCGGGGGGTCGCCCGGGCGCAGCTTGCGGTAGATCTCGAGCAGCGCGTCCTCGCGGGTAACGAAGCTGTCCTTCTCCAGCGTGGTGACGATGCGCTCGTCGTTGGCGAAGACCTCCTTGAGCTGCTCGCTGGTCACGCAGCCCGCGACGGGGTCGGGCAGGCAGGTCAGCCAGGTGTAGGGCTTATCCGCATCGTAGCGGCCCATGGCCTTCAGGAAGAGCGTGATGGGCAGCTTGCGGTTCTTGTCTATGCGGACGTAGAAGATATCGTTCGCGTCCGTCTCATATTCCAGCCAGGCGCCGTGATAGGGGATGACGGTCGTGCCGTAGGTCGAGATCTGGGCCTTGTCCGTCTTTTTATCGTAGTACACACCGGGGGAGCGGACTATCTGCGAGACGATGACACGCTCCGCGCCGTTGATGACGAAGGTGCCGCCGTCGGTCATGAGCGGGAAGTCGCCCATGAAAATCTCCTGCTCCTTGATCTCCTCCGTCTCCTTGTTGCGGAGACGCACGCTAACCTTGAGGGGGGCGGCATACGTGGCGTCGCGCGCCTTGCACTCCTCCTCAGAATACTTGGGCTTCTCGTCCATGGAGTAGTCCACGAAGCTCAGCTCCAGATTGCCCGAGTAGTCGGTGACGGCATCCACGTCACGGAACACCTCGCGCAGGCCGGTGTCGAGGAACCACTTGTAGGACTTCTTCTGGATTTCCAGGAGGTTCGGCATGTCCTGGATCTCCGTGCTCCTCGCGAAGCTCTTCCTCAGCGTCTTACCGTAGTAAACATCCTTTGGCATCAATGCACACTCCTTGTGTTGGAATCTGGTGTACACCCGGCTGGGTTGTCAGTTGTTTGCGGCGCTCTGTTGCAATTGCGCGAAAATCTGATAGAATAAAGCCATAGCTGAAAATGGGTTAATATCCGTCCTCAGGAGACATAGCAAGTTATTGTATCATCATAGTGCACTTAATGTCAAGTGCGTTTTTGTTAAGAATTACGATTTTTGGAGCGGGGATGTGTTCTCCGCTTTTTTATTTGGCTGCGGAGGTGCATATGGACGCTGCTGCTGTTATTCTGCTTATGGTCGAGGCCGTCATGGCCTTGCTGCTGCTGTATTTTGACGGACTTCTGAAAAAGCCTGCGCATGTCCTGACCTGCGCCGGCCTGGTCGCCGCAGCCTTTGTGCTCAGGGCGTTGTTTTTCAGCTACGAAACGCTGGATTATCAGGACTTTCTCGCCCGCTGGGTGCAGTACTTCCGGGATAACGGCGGCTTTGCCGCGCTCAAGGACCCCGTCGGCAACTACAATGTGCCCTACCTCTATTTCCTTGCGATCTTCTCCTATGTGGACATCTACGACCTCTATTTAATAAAGCTGCTCTCCACGTTCTTCGACGTGCTTCTGGCCTTCGGGGCCATGCGGCTCACGGGTCTCTTCACGCGCAGCCGCTTGAAGCTGCTCTTCGTCTACTTTGCCGTGCTGTTCTGGCCCACGGTGGTGCTCAACAGCGCAGTCTGGGGCCAGTGCGACAGCATATACGTCTCGCTGGGGCTCCTGGCCATCTACTGGGCCATGGACGGCCGCCCTGCGCTCGGCATGGCGGCGATGGCGGCCTCCTTCGCCTTCAAGCTGCAGGCCGTATTCATCATGCCTGTTTTTGTGCTTCTGCTCATCGCGCGGCGCGTGAAGCTATGGCACTTCCTCATCTTCCCCGCCGTGTATCTCGTGATGATGCTGCCCGCCGTGATCGCGGGCTGCCCGCTGCTGGACACCATCACGCTCTACTTCGACCAGATGGGCACCGTGGGCAGTGCGCTCAACTATAACTCCCCCTCCGTCTACGCCTTCGCGCGCGGCGTGCAGGACGAGGCCCTGGCCTCAAAGCTCGGCATAGCCGCTGCCTTTGCGCTGATGCTGGCCGTCTTCGGCTGGTTCTGGTGGCGCAGGAGCTCCATCACGAACTGGGCCCTGCTCGGCGGGGCGCTGCTCCTCGTGGTGGGCATCCCCTTCCTGCTGCCGCACATGCACGACAGATACTTCTTCGCAGCGGACATATTCTCCCTCGTCTTTGCCGTCGCCGCGCCCGTATACTTTTTCATGCCGCTGCTCTGCGAGTTCGCCTCCCTGCTGGGATACCACGCCTACCTCAAGATGCGCTACCTGCTGCAAATGCACTACGGCGCGGGGGCTCTGGCCATCGTCATTATCATCGCCGCCGTGTTCACCGCGGCCCAGCTCCACCCCGTAAAGCGGCAAAAATATTCTTGAAAAATTTTTGTTGACAAAATGCGATATTCTGCTATAATACCAAATGCGCCTTTCCCCAGCGGATATGCGAGAGTGCTGGAACTGGCAGACAGGCAGGCTTGAGGTGCCTGTGTCTCATTTACAGGCGTGTGGGTTCAAGTCCCATCTCTCGCACCAGAGGATATCGCCTCTCAGTGTTTCACGACGCTGAGAGGCGATTTTCTTTTTTCTTTATCCTCTTTTATCGTCTGAATGCTTAAAGTTTGCGCCCTCTAAATGGAGGATTATACAAAAATATCCGTCGCGGTACGCCGGGCGTTGACAGCGGTCTTGCGCTTATATTATCATGTCCTCAGGAGTTGCTTAAACGCTTAAGCACGTCCCTTTACGGCGTCAACAGCGTTTAAGCGAAAGGAAACATTAATGGATTAAGGAGGACATGAAATGAAAAAGCTGCGCATACTGCTCTGCCTTGCGCTGGCCGTCGTGCTCTGCCTGGGCCTCGCGGCCTGCGGCGAGACGGCCGAGGAGCCCACTTCAGGGTACAAGGTCACCTTCTACGACAGCGACGGCGTGACCGTACTCGCCGAGGCCACCGCCGAGGAGGGCCAGCCCGTCGCCGACCCGGGCCTCAGCAAGGAAGGCTACGTCATCCAGGGCTACTACTCCACCCCCGCCCTGCTCATCCCCTACGACATGTCGGCCCCCGTCACGGCGGACACCTCGGTCTTTGTAGCCTGGCAGTCCTCCGTCGTAGACGAGCGCGCCTGGATGTTTGCTGGCTCGCTCGCGGGCTACCCCGAGAACAACTGGGGCCACGCCTGGCCGCAGGACGACTTCATCATGCAGCCGGTCGAGGGTGAGTTCAACACCTTCACGATCGAGTTGAATCTCTACGAGGGCGACGAGTTCAAGATCGCCGTCATCGACCAGGACTACAACTGGGGCGACTCCATAGACGCCTCCGGCCTGGTGGACGACACCTACCTCTCCGGCGGCGAGGACGCCTTCGCCTCCGGTGCGAACATCAAGGTGCTGGAAAGCGGCCTCTACAAGCTCACGCTCAAGACCGACGCCGAGACGCTCTCGCTCTGCAAGCTCAGCTGCGAGAAGATAGGCGAGGCCGCCGAGCTGGCCGCGCCCTCCTTCGACTTCCAGATACAGGGCAACTTCAACAACTGGGGCGAGGACCCCGAGAGCTTCAAGATGCTCCAGAACGGCACGGACAACATCTGGTATTACCTGCTGACCATCACTGAGGAGGACTACGACACCGAAAACGGCAACGACTTCGCCATGTTCGGCATCAAGAACCTCGTCAACGGCGACTGGTACGACATGCGCAACCTCGACCCCTCCGCCACGCCGAACATTACGCTCACCGCGGGCACCTACATAGTATGGCTGGCGCTCGACGTCCAGGATAACCAGCCCGTTGTCACCACGCTCTATGCCGCCGAACCGGCCTACTACCTCGTGGGCAGCTGCGGCAACGCAGGCTGGGCCGCCGACGCCAACGCGGAGAACACGGCCTACATGATGCAGCTCCAGGACGACGGCACCTACAAGCTCGACGTGACCTTCACCGAGGACGAGATAGTCGACTGGGCCGACAACAAGGTCGCCTTTAAGATAGCCTACGGCGCGAACGGCACCGTCGCCAACGAGTACTGGTACGGCACCGCCTCCGGCGACAACATCACCGTTGACCCCGGCACCTA
>URDK01000095.1 GCA_900546485.1 uncultured Eubacteriales bacterium | reverse complement strand
CCCACCTTCTGGGCGTAGGCGATGGGCTGGTTGAAGGGTTCGGTGAAGTTGTGGGAGACGAGGATGGCCAGGTTGGTGTTCTCGCTCTTCTTCTCCTTGAAACTGTGGCCATTGACCACGGCCAGGTCGTTGTCGTAGTTCTCCTGAGCCACAAAGCCGCCGGGGTTCTGGCAGAAGGTGCGCACCTTGTTCTTCCAGGGCTTGGGGTAGCCGATGAGTTTGGACTCGTACAGCACCTTGTTCACCTTTTCCATGACCTCGTTGCGGCACTCCACGCGCACGCCGATGTCAACGGTGCCGGGCTTGTGGGCGATGTGGTGCTCGGCACAGATCTTCTCCAGCCAGTCGGCACCGCGGCGGCCCGTGCCGATGACCACAGTATCGGCATAAACAGCATGGGCTTCCTCGTCCTTGGGTCCCTTGATGAACACGCCCTTGCACTCCTCGTTCTCCAGGATGATGTTCTCGCACTCGGTGCTGAACAGCATCTCCACGCCGTTGTCGGCCAGATAGTTCTGGATGGCCAGATACAGCTGCTGGGCCTTCTCGGTGCCCAGATGACGGATGGGGCAGTCCACCAGCTTCAGGCCGGCGTGGATGGCGTTCTTGCGGATCTCCTTGATGTCCTCGCCGGTGTAGATGCCCTCCACATGGGGGTCGGCACCGAACTCGAGGTAGATCTTATCGGTGTAATGGATGAGCTCCTGTGCGAACTCCTCGCCGATCAGGCTGGGCAGGTCGCCGCCCACCTCATAGGAGAGGCTCAGCTTGCCGTCCGAGAACGCGCCCGCGCCGGAAAAGCCGGTGGTGATGTGACAGCTGGGCCTGCAGTTCATGCAGACGCCGGTCTTGGCCTTGGGGCAGCTGCGCTTCTCAAGAGCGCGTCCCTTCTCGACCATCACAATCTTCTTTTTGCTGCCGCGGCGCAGCATCTCGAGCGCCGTGAAGATTCCGGCAGGTCCCGCGCCGACTATTACGACATCTGCATTCATTAAAATAACCTCCAGACACAAAAACAGCACGCTTAAAAGCGTGCTAAAAAGTTACGGACGTTGTGGGCCATCTTCGGCAAAGCCGAAGATGGCCTGGAGCGGGCAACGAGGCTCGAACTCGCTACCTCCACCTTGGCAAGGTGGCGCTCTACCGGATGAGCTATGCCCGCAAAACGTTTGTTATTTTAGCACGTTTTTTGAATTTGTCAAGGGCTTTGTGAATTTTCCGCGTCCGGCTCTTCTGAAGTGCTCGGACTTTGACTGGGACTGGGGCTCTCGCTGTCGGGACTGGTCTCGGGACTCGGCTCGTCAGGCTCCTCAATCAGCGCGGAATAAGACAAGCTGCCCTCGCACTGGGGGTACTTCTCATTGTCCCACCAGTAGTGGCCCCACATGTCGGAATCGCTGATGAGGAAGGTCCCCGCGAGGCCAAACTCCGCAGCAGCGCTGACGTCCACATGGTAGCTCGCGCCGTCTACGGTGATTATGTTCCAGTAGTGCTCCGCGCGGTCGAGGCGTCCGGAGACCACAAGGCATTCCACGCCCACCATGTCGCACAGCGCCTTAAAGGCCAGGGCCATGCCCTCGCTGTTGGCCGAGCCAAGGTGCACTGCGTCCCAGAAGGTGCCACCCGCCTCCGCGTCCGAGCGGCAGGACTCCATTATAACAGTCGCCGCCTGGAGGGCACGATAGGCCGAGCCCTGCGCCGTGACACGCGCAGCCAGGTCTTCAAGGTCGCCCGTCAATATCTCCTTGCGGGACTTGAGCGTGGGCGAGCTGGCTCCGTAGTCCAGGTTTATTTCGTAGATGCGCTGCAGTCCGCCGCCGGTGTACATGGTGACCTCTGCCTGCGGGCGGTTCACGCATGAGAGCGGGTCGGCAAAATACGCCTCTGTCACATAGTCGATGACCTCCGCCTCTCCGGCGCCGGAGGCGTTCACCATGACGACCAGTTCAGTGCTCATCTCCTCGAGCGCGTCGCATATTGCGTCGTACAGACCACTCACCGTGCTCACGCTGACTATTGAGTCCAATTCCTCCTGCGTGTGCAGGTAGTAAATGAACACATCGGCCTCATAGTAGCTCACAAGCCTGTCAAGGTCGTAGGAAATGTAGTCCACGGCATAGGCGGCGAGCGCGGTCTCGCTTCTGACGTCGTTGCATGCAGAGGCAAGGTCGTCGCGGATGTTCTCTCCGTCGTAGCCGCTGAAATCCAGCGAGCCGCGCTCCTCGTGCGCAGTGACAAGCTTGTTTATGGCGAGCTTGAGCTCGAGGTAGTTTTCCACCGCCACAGAGCCCTCCGTCTGCTGGGGCGTGGCCGTGGATTCGGCGTAATTCTCTATCGTAAGGTATTCCTGGTCAAAGATGGAGGCGCAGCCGCTCAGCGGCGCTGCAAGCGCCGCGAGAACCAGTATTGCTGCAAGCGTCCTTTTCACGGCCGCGCCTCCTCCCAAAAATCAGTAGCCCAGCTCCTCGTTGATGATTACAACCTCTATCGGCATGCCCATCATGGGCTCCATGAGCATGGACACGCCGCGGCAGATACGCTCAGCGCTGCGGCAGTCATAGCACTTGAGCTCACCGGTGACGCAGGGGGTGTTCTTACCAAAGCGGCGCGCGTTGAGCGGAGCGGCCACGTTTCTGGCCCGCCAGAAGGCCTTCTCAACGTCAGGACATACCTTGTTTACGCCCGCGACGATATAGACCTTCTCATGGCCGTAGAGATTGGAGGCCACACGATTGCCCGCACCGTCTATATTTATTATCTCGCCCGTCTCAGCTATGCCGTTGGCGCTGGAAATATAAATCTGAGCCTTGGCAGCCCTCGCGCGGGCCTCGTCCGGCTCTGTCTTCCAGTGCCAGGCCACGTCCGCGGCCTTGCCCTGGAGCTTCTCGTAGAGGCCGATGGCCTCAACGGTCTTGCTGCCGCCTATGCCGACGGTTTTGCCGGCGAGCTGCTCCGTCAGATAGTCGGCCGCCTCGGCGCCGGTCTCAAAATAGCGGAACGTAAAGCCGCGTCCCTCGAGGTTCTTTTTGAGTTTTTCGATGTCCATTGCGTTTCTCCTTTCTCAGCTCTCGTCGGAAATGTCGCCAAAGCCATTGCCGTAGACATTCTTCGCCTCCGTCACTATGAGGAAGGCGTGGGTATCTATGGACTTGATTATGCGCCTAACGTCCATGATCTGGTGCTTTTTGATGACGCAGAGGATGACGTTTTTCGCCTTGCCTGTGTAGGCGCCCTCGCCGTGCAGCAGAGTCACTCCACGGCCGAGGGTGGCGGTGATGGCGTTCTTGAGCTTATCGCTCTCGTCGCTGATTATATAGCAGACCTTCGACGTGCCGATGCCGTAGAGCACGAGGTCGATGACCCGCGTCACGATGAACATGGCTATTATGGCATACATCGCGGCCTCGTACTGGTTGAATATGAGCGCAAAAGCCGCGATTATGATGACGTCGAGGACGAGGATTATGGTGCCGAAGTTGATATAGGGATATTTGCGGCGCACGAACTTCGCCACGATGTCGATACCGCCCGTGGTGTCGCCTGCGCGGTAGATGAGGCCAAGGCCCAGGCCGTAGATGACGCCGCCGTAGATGGCCGCAAGCAGCAGGTTGTTCGTGACAGTCACAGGTATGATGGCGAACACGTCCATCAGCACTGAGGAGAGCATGGTAGCCACAAAGGAGCCGATGATGAACTTCAGTCCGAAGGCGCGCCAGGCGAGTATGAACAGCGGGATGTTTATCACGATGTTCAAAACACCGACGGGGATGTCGGTCAGGTAGTTGATGATCATCGCAATACCGGTTACACCGCCTGCGATGATGTCGTTGGGATAGAAGAAAAAGCGGAAGCCGGCCGCGTAGATGACTGAGCCGAGGACTATGAGGGCGTATTCACGAAGATAGTCCTTAATCGTCTTTGTGTGCAGCATCACTATTCCTCCAATAGAGACAGTTGTTTTTCTCCCCTGTCCTCGTCCCTGAGCAGCGCGCCGGCGGCGGGAAGACTGCGAACGCGATAGCGGGAGAGGTTTTTGATGCCCGTCTCATGCAGCGGTCGGGCTCCGCTCAGCTTGTACTTCGGCTTCATAGTCATTACCGCCACGCCCTGTGTGGAACGCGAGGTCTTTGGTGCGAGCAGCGCGCTGCTGAAAATGATGGCGCGGCCCTCAGTGGAGAATGCCGCAAGCTCGAGCTCCTCGCCGAGCTGGAGGATGCACACCAGCGGACTCTTGTCCGAGTACGCGTTCAGCAGCTTCTTACGGTTTGTCTTTGTCTCATAGGCGGAGAGCGTGAGGCGCGCGGCCTTGCCGTTTTCGAAGAACAGCAGCAGCTGGCCCGTGTAGTCGCCGGGGTCTATGACGTCCAGCACGCGCTCGCCCTCGTCCATGCCCAGCTTGCCCGGCAGGTACACGCCCAGCACCGAGGCCTTGGAGTCCTCGAAATCCGCAAGGCGGGTCTTGTATACCTGCTGCCGGTCCGTGAACACGAGCAGCTCCGAGCGGTTCGTCGCGTCGAATTCCGCCGCGGGGCCGTCTCCCTCCTTGTACTTCTGCTCGCTCGACATGCGCAGAGACTGCGGCGTTATCTTCTTGAGATAACCCTCACGCGAGACGAACACGCGGACCGGATAATCCTCAACCGGCTCCTCGTCTATGTCGTCGGGCAGCTCGTCAGCGTAGACTATGCCCGTGCGTCTGGGCGACGGGTAGTCCTTTATAATCCGCTCGAGCTCCTTGACGATGATGTTCTGGAGCTTGCGGCGGCTTTGCAGCGTGGCGTCGAGCTCGGCTATGTCTCGCTCGAGATCAGACGTTTCAGCCGTACGCTTGAGGATGTACTCACGGTTTATATTGCGCAGTTTTATCTCGGCCACGTACTCGGCCTGGACCTTGTCTATGCCGAAGCCGGCCATCAGGTTGGGCACGACGTCGGCCTCGCGCTCCGTGTTGCGGATGATGTTGATGGCCTTGTCGATATCGAGCAGTATCTTGCCGAGGCCCCGGAGGAGATGCAGCTTTTCCTGCTTGCGGCTGAGGTCGAAGTAAATGCGCCGCTTCACGCAGTCGAGCCGCCACGCGGTCCACTCAGAGAGTATCTCGCGCACTCCCATGACCCTGGGCGTACCCGCTATGAGGATGTTGAAGTTGCAGGCAAAGGAGTCCATCAGCGGCGTGGACTTGAAGAGCTTTGCCATCAGCTTTTCCGGGTCTGCACCGCGCTTGAGGTCGATGGCGAGCTTCAAGCCGCCGAGATCGGTCTCATCGCGCATATCGGAGATCTCCTTGGCCTTGCCTGCCTTCACCAGCTCCGCGACCTTGTCCATTATGGCCTCTGCCGTTGCGGTATAGGGTATCTCGTATATCTCTATGACATTTTCTTTCGCGTCATAGCGCCAGCGGGAGCGTACCTTGAAGCTTCCCCGGCCGGTACGGTATATCTCCTCCATGACGCCGGGCTCCATGATTATCTCGCCGCCCGTGGGGAAATCCGGGGCAGGCAGCGTGGCCATGAGGTCGCACTCCGGGTCGCGGATATAGCTTATCGCCGTCTCGCAGACCTCGGTGAGGTTGAAGCCGCAGATCTGGCTGGCCATGCCGACGGCTATGCCGGTGTTGGCGGAGACTAGCACATTGGGAAAGGCCGTGGGCAGCAGCGTCGGCTCCTTCATCTTGCCGTCGTAGTTGTCCACGAAATCGACCGTGTCCTTGTCTATGTCCCGGAAGATGTCAGCACAGATGGGGGCGAGCTTTGCCTCCGTGTACCTCGAGGCGGCGTAGGACATGTCTCGCGAATACACCTTGCCAAAGTTGCCCTTTGAGTCCACAAAGGGCGTATTGAGTGCCTCGCAGCCCTTTGTAAGTCGCACCATCGTCTCGTATATGGCTGCGTCGCCGTGGGGATTGAGCTTCATGGTCTGGCCGACTATGTTGGCCGACTTGGTCCTCGAGCCGCTCAATAATCCCATCTTGTACATGGTATAGAGAAGCTTGCGGTGCGAGGGCTTGAAGCCGTCTATCTCGGGTATGGCGCGGGAGACAATGACACTCATCGCGTAGGGCATGTAGTTCGTCTCCAGCGTCTCGGTTATGGGCTGCTCGAGCACCTCGGCGCGCAGGCCCATTACGTTTTCGTTGGTAACTTTTTTGTTTTCCGGCTCCTGTGCCGGTTTTTTTCGAGCCATTTACTTCTTTCCGCCCTTGCCTTTTTTCTTCTTGCCTGTCTCAAGGTCGCGACCGCAGTGGGGGCACTCCTTGATGCTGAACAGTTTTTTGATGAGGAGCCCACCGCACCAGGGGCAGCGGCTCCACTTGAGCACAACGGCCATGGTGAACAGCACCACGACGACGGCCCAAATAGACATGCTCCCGGCCTGCGGTGACGCCGGGTCCATGCCGAAGATGCCGACGAGACAGAGTATGACTGCGAGCGCCATGCCTACTGCGACTATCGTCTTGACAGTTTTAAGCTTCATTGCCAGACCCCCTTATGATATGTCGGCAAGGTCAAGATACTGACTGCCGAATTCAGATATGTGCTGCTTTCTGCCGCTCAGGTTGTCGCCGAGGAGCAGGTCGAACATCTGGCTCGTGCGCTCCGCGTCCTCGGGCATGACGCGGATGAGCCGCCGGGTATCGGGGTTCATCGTCGTGAGCCACATCATGTCCGGGTCGTTCTCGCCGAGGCCCTTGGAGCGGTTGATGGACGCCTTGGCGCCGCCGAGTTCCTCGACTATCTCCGCCTTCTCGCGGTCCGTGTAGGCGAACCAGGTCCT
Source organism: uncultured Eubacteriales bacterium (assembly GCA_900546485.1). GTDB lineage: Bacteria > Bacillota > Clostridia > Oscillospirales > Oscillospiraceae > Scatomorpha. The sequence continues at coordinate 3,010 of URDK01000095.1, read as the reverse complement.
GCCGCCGGATTCTATCTCGTAGAGCGGAGACTCCGCGATGTACACCAGGCCTTCGCGTATGAGCGTGGGCGCAAGGCGGTAGAGCATGGTCAAGATCAGCGTGCGTATCTGGAAGCCGTCCACGTCCGCGTCGGTGCAGATGATTATCTTGCTCCAGCGCAGGCTGTCCAGCTCGAAGGCAGGCAGCTCCTTGGCGTGCTTGGGTACCTCCACACCGCAGCCTAGGACCTTTATGAGGTCGGTTATTATCTCGCTTTTGAAAATACGGCCGTAGTCGGCCTTGAGGCAGTTGAGTATCTTGCCGCGAACGGGCATGATGCCCTGGAACTCCGCATCCCGGCTGAGCTTGCAGGCGCCGAGGGCGCTGTCGCCCTCCACAATGTATATCTCGCGCTTTGAAACGTCACGGCTGCGGCAGTCCACGAACTTCTGTACGCGATTGGAGATATCCATGCTGCCTGTGAGCTTTTTCTTGATGTTGAGGCGCGCCTTTTCCGCCTGCTCACGGCTGCGCTTGTTGATGAGCACCTGGTCGGCCACTCGGTCCGCCTCGGCCTTGTGCTCTATGAAGTAGACCTCCACCTGAGAGCGGAGGAACTCCGTCATCGCCTCCTGGATGAAGCGGTTGGTGATGGCCTTCTTGGTCTGGTTCTCGTAGGAGGTCTGCGTCGAGAAGCAGTTCGTCACGAGCACAAGGCAGTCCGCCACATCCTGAAAGCTTATTTTGCTCTCGTTCTTCTGGTATTTGCCGACCTTCTTGATATAGCCGTCCACTGCGCTGACGAAGGCGCTCTTTGCGGCCTTTTCAGGCGCGCCGCCGTGCTCGAGGAAGGAGCTGTTGTGGTAGTACTCTATGGCACTGACCTTGTTCGAAAAGCAGAACGCCGCCGAGAGTTTGACCTTGTACTCCGGCTTGTCCGCCCTGTCGCGGCCCTTGCGCTCGGCCTGGATGAAGCAGGGCGCGGAGAGCGTCTCCTCCCCCGCTATCTCCGAAACGTAGTCGAGGATGCCGTTTTCATAGAGGAAATCCGTCGTCTCAAACTTACCCGCGGCTATCTCGTTGCGCAGCCGGAAGGTGACGCCCGCGTTGACCACGGCCTGCCGCTTAAGCGTCTCGGTGTAGTACTCCAGCGGAATGTCTATGTCCGTAAATACCTCGAGGTCAGGCCTCCAGCGGATGTCCGTGCCGGTCTTTTTGCGGTCTGCGGGCTCTTCTTCGAGCTTGCCCTTGATGCGGCCCTTTTCAAAATGGAGCGTGTATTTCTTGCCGTCGCGCCGGACTATGACGTCCATGTACTCGGAAGAATACTGCGTCGCACAGGTGCCGAGGCCGTTGAGGCCCAGCGAATACTCGTAGTCGCCGCCCTCGTTGTTGCGGTATTTGCCTCCGGCGTAGAGCTCGCAGAACACGAGCTCCCAGTTGTATTCTCGGCCGGGTTCCAGTCCACAGGGCAGCCGCGGCCGAAGTCCTCGCATTCGATGCTCTTGTCGAGATAGCGCGTCAGTGTTATAATGCTGCCGTTGCCCGCACGGGCCTCGTCTATCGAGTTCGACAGGATCTCGAATACCGCGTGCTCGCAGCCCTCGAGCCCGTCCGAGCCGAAGATCACCGCAGGCCGTTTCCTGACCCTGTCCTCGCCCTTGAGCTGGGATATGCTCTCGTTTCCGTAGGACTCGGGGGTGTTTCTTGCCATTTGCAGTTTTTCCCTCACTAAATCAATATATTGTAGCGCAAAATTGCATAATTTTACTTATATAGTATATCCCACCCGCCCCTAAATTGCAAGAAAAAAAGCGGGGCTGCACTTTTGTGCCTCCCCGCCGCGCCGTCTCCGGCGCAGCTTTCGCTTCGCCTTTGCGGCACTTGACTTCATTCTCTTGCGTTTTGAAGCCTGCTCTTATCCCGCTCAGGGAATAAGGCTTACGGCTCCTTCCGGCAGCCCGCTTTCATGCGGACGGCCATTCGCCTTATGGTGCTTTTACGCACCGGCACCGGCCTTGGGTTTTTCTCTCTCGCCCTACCGGATTCGCTTCTCTTTTGAAGTCCGAGTCTAGTATGGCTCCGATGCCTTGACGTATTACAAGAAGTTTTTGGGCTTTCCGGTTAAAATTCTCTTGAGCTGAATACAATATGGACAAGGGAGTGTGATATACTTGTCCAAACGTTCAAGAGAATCCAAGGCCCACAAGGCCGAGGTCAAGAAGGCTGTCGAGGAGCTCGACAGCATAAGGAACCAACTCGGCGAGGTTTACGTCAAATTCAATAACATGACCGACCCCTCCGCGCTTGACACCTGCATCTACGAGATGAGCGCCCTCAAGGCGAAGTACAACTATGCGGTGAGGAATCTGAAATCCTATTTTCTCTGATAAGGAGGGCATAAAATGCCGCCGATAGCGACCATCATAACCATAATAGTCTGCGCCCTGCTGTTATATCTGCTGCTGAAGATAATCCGACTTCCGATAAAGCTCCTCTTCAAGCTGCTGCTGAATATGCTCAGTGGGCTCGTGCTGCTCTTTGTTTTCAACTTCATCGGCGGCTTTTTCGACTTCTCGCTCGGCATCAACGCCACGAACGCACTCGTGGCGGGGGTGCTGGGCATACCGGGCATCGTGCTGCTGGTGCTTATCCAGAATTTCATGTAAGTACATAACAAAACGGCGGACACCTCAAAAGTGTCCGCCGTTTTTCTTTTTAAAACAGTGTCATCTGGCTCTCCTCGGGCATCTCGCCGAGGGCGCCGACGGCCTTGAGCTGCTCTATATGCGCCTGGCTGACCTTGGGGCAGGCCATGGAGAGCTCCTCCACCGAGATGAAGCGCCTGCCTCCGCAGCGGCAGTTCATTAGGTCGTTCGCCGCCGCCGCACCGAGGCCGGATATGGCCACAAAGGGCGGGCGCAGCCGCTTTTCGTCCACGACGAGGAACTTCGTCGCGTCGCACTCGTAGAGGTCCATGGGCGCAAACTCAAAGCCGCGCATGTAGAACTCATAGACGGCCTCCAGCGT